>CAYNNU010000241.1:0-2503 GCA_964398645.1 uncultured Spirochaeta sp. | reverse complement strand
CTGTAATACAGCTTGTTGTAAACTTTCAGATAATCGTTTGTATTCTCCATCCCATTCATTGTAACGTCGGATTTGCAGACGAATAGTATCAGATCCTAAAACAGTAATAGATCCGAAGGTGGAAATAGATGGTAGTATTTGATTGCGGATATCTATGCGAATGTTGCGATATATTGTTCTAGATGATACATCCCAATTAAATATTTGTTGGATGTCATCGTTATGAAAAATTATTTCGCGAGTATTGGGAAAAAACGATAGAATTACTGCACCCGGATCATTAAAACTCCCGCCATTCATTTTATACCAAGGACCTTGCAGGAAATCCTCAAATGCCTGAGCATCACTATTAAATAGTTGCTCCAGTTGCGTCTCTTCCTGTTGCAAACCCGGGATTCTTCGGCTTTCTGCTAAAATATATCGACCGTTTGGTCTGCTCCAAGTGTAGCGTTCATATAGCAAATCCCGAATATTTTCACTTTCCTTATCCTGCTTATGCAACACAATTTGATATGGGGCGGCCGGTGTATCGGATAAGAAGTATTCATCATTTCTCTGCGGGGCCTCAAGATCAATGGTCCCATCGATTGCCATTTGCATTATTGGCTGAAACTGCAAACCCTTTCCGGTAATTTCAGAAACAGCAGTATATGCATCTATTGTTTGCCGACCATTTTCGTCGATACCAAACAGAATAATCTCGCTCATGCCATTTCCGGTTAAATCAATAGTATTGATTTTTACTGATTGGCTACTTGTGCTACTTGTTTCAGATTCCCAAGAGATGATATAGCCGCGGCGAATATAGTCATAATCTAAAACGCTTACGTGAATACGGTCAGAATCGTCTCCCTGCAATTTATAAACAATTATTTGTTCGTCCGATTCATCCATGTCCAGATTTGAATCGTTGGTATCAATAAGAAGGTATTCATCTGGCAGGGGTATGGCCGCAGAAACCTCTGCATAGGAATCAAAATTATTCTGATTTTCAATCACGCTGCTGGACATCAGAACAGATTCTCCCGCAGTTGGAATGATTTTATTGATTATTGTTTGGCCTTCCCGATTCTGGTTGGATCTAATTCTTTGACTTTCGGGATTTAGACAGCTTGAAAGCATAATGATGGAACAGCAAATACTCAAAAAACGCATGGCGGAATTATACCGGAGAAACCTGCTTTAGACTATCATGCCTTGACTTTTTTCCCTGCTTTTGGCACTATTTTGTATGAAAGAACGTAATTTATTTGCCAACCTCTCGCCACTGGATCATCGCTATTATTTAAGTAATCAGGCTGTCTTTGAACAGCTTTCTTCACATTTAAGCGAAAACGGATCAATCCAATATTTAGTACAAGTTGAATCGGCATTATTGCTTACTGTTTTGGATGAATTGGGTATTTCGACTCCTGAATATCAACAAAAGATTGAGGCATTAACGCAAAAAGTTTTGCCTGAAATGGTAGCAGCCGAAGAAGAAAAAACCCAGCATAATATTCGTGCCTTAGTACATGTTATCAAACAACATTTACCTGATGAGATTGCTCAATATGTACACGTAGGGGCAACATCAGTAGATATTCTTGATACTGCAAATGCTTTAAAAATCCGTTCAGCGGTTCGGCAGGTTATTTTACCGCAATTATATAAGCTGCAGCAGCGGCTTATCGATATAGTCAACGAACATGCTGACACTGTACAGGTAGGAAGAACCCATGGACAGTTTGCTGTGCCGGTAACCTTTGGTTTTGCTATTGCTGAATATGTCAGTCGGCTAGGTAAAGCCATAGCAATGATTGAAGAGCGTGCTGGTGAACTTCGCGGAAAAATTGCTGGCGCGGTTGGAGCCTACAATGCAATCAGTATGATTTCTTCTGATCCCCAGGCTTTTGAGAAAAAGGTTTTGGATCGTTTACAGATTCAGGCCAGTGAACATTCCACCCAAATGGTTGAACCTGAATATCTTACCCGACTTATTATCGAAATAAATATTGCCTTTGGCGTGATTGCAAACCTTGCTGATGATTTGAGAAATCTACAACGCTCAGAAATCGATGAGGTACGAGAACATTTCGGGCAATCACAAGTTGGATCATCGACGATGCCGCAAAAACGAAATCCATGGAATAGCGAACATGTAAAAAGTCTTTGGAAGGCTTTCGCCCCACGGGTACTATCTGTATTCATGGATCAAATTTCAGAGCATCAGCGGGATCTAACCAACTCTGCAAGTGGTAGATTTATTGTTGATTACCTAGCTGGTTTTACTGCTGCGGTTTGCCGTATGTTTAAGGTCGTGTCTGGTTTGGCAGTGAATATTGAAGGAATGCAGCGTAATATTTCAGCAGCTGGAGATAGTTTGTTGGCAGAACCTGCGTATATTCTTCTTGCTTTAGGCGGAATAAATGATGCTCATGAACGCATTCGGCGTGTTACGCTCAAACGGCAGGAAAGTGGGGAAAGTATAGCATCGCTCTTACAAAAGGATGCTGAAAGTTGG
>CAYNNU010000240.1:0-2582 GCA_964398645.1 uncultured Spirochaeta sp. | reverse complement strand
ATATACAACATATTACTCCCTGCTTCTGCCCGAATTGTCCCCACTAGTTCAAACCGATCTGAAAAATCAGGAACTAATATTTTTGGTGCTGCCAGTTCAGGCGTAGCCACCGGGGCTGATGTCATGGCCCACCCAAACTTTGCCGCGGTAGCCCTTACTGAAGGGGGAGAAAGCTCAATAATCAGTATGTTCTTGGTATCACTCTCATTTATTTCCTGGGCTTGTCTCTCTGGATTATTTGAGAATTGCCTCTGTCTCTCAGCATTTAATACATCAAGATTAACCAGAATTGCAAGTATTACCAGCACTCCCACAAAACACAACTCAGGAAGCACCTTGATAAGTCTATTCATATTCATAAGCTATCCTGATAGACATAAGAAAATCCCGGGCAACTGCTCGCGACCCTTCAATAGAGATGGTTAAGCTTGAAATCTTCCAAAAAGGATAATCCGTCTCAATATGCTCAAGCAGTCTTAGAAGATCAGGCAGTTCACCGGCTAACTCGGCTTGCACCCCAGGCAATTCATTTTCCGCAGGCTCAATTATTCTGTATCGACGTACAGTAATCGAAAACTGGCTATAAACATTATTAACCTGAATTCCAAACTCGTATGGATCAATGCTTTCGGGAATCAATGCAGCGTTTTGTGATTGTTGTAAAGTCAGCATCTCTAGTTCTGCAGCAACAGCGTCGGAATTTTGGAGTAATCTTTGATATGAAGACAATCGTTGTGTAAGTGCTGACAGCTTCTGTCTGCGCACGCTAATCTGATTCTCCAATACCTTTCCCAATAATACTACCGAAGAAAATACTGCCATCCCCAAAAATACATATAACAGGATTCGCTCACGCTTACTTAGCAAATTTCCTCCCAATATAGAGACCGGACAAAATGAACCTCTCAGTATTTCCTTCACTTCGCGTAATCTGATCCACTGTAATATTTTCTACAAATGATAATTTGCGCAATGCAATCGCGGACTGCAAAGCATTACTTGACTGCATTACTATTTGGAAGCTATTTCCATTCAATGAATAAGATAAAACCTTTACCGGATATTCAAAGACATCCAGGGTGCTTGCCAATAAAGAATATGCAGGCAGGGGGCTTTGCCCTTGCCGATTCCCCTGCTCTTTCAACAAATCTATGGCATTTTTCTGATCCAAAACCGCTTGTGCATCTTCCTTTAATTGAGCCTCCTGATGCATAAGAGATTGTAACTGCAGATCAAGTGACCATATTCTGTAAACTGCAATTCCAACCGTAGAAAGCAGCAAAACTAGCAGATATAGTTTGATACGAGTTACGGCATTTATTTTCCAACGCCGCGGGGGTACAAATACTGTGGCTCGTTTTAACAAGGTTTTTTCATCCTTGTCACCCTTAAGAACGGTCATATCCAGATCATAAACCCCTTGCTGCAACAAGCTTTGGGCAAAAATACTGTCAACCAACTTAACTGAATTCAATCCAAACTCATCGAATTCAAGCAACTGATATCCTTGGCTACACTTAATCAGCATGGACTTGTCTACCCCAGACGGAGCATGCAAGAAGGCCATTGCAGGTACAAAGAATCTGTTTTGAGGAGATGCCGCCTTTTTAGCCGTAATCAAAGACATGGGCATCATGACAACTGCGATCCTAAGAATACTGCTGTCTCGATGAACAATTCTCCAATCCCTTGCTGTATCTTTTGGGGATCCCGGGTGGATAGAACGAAGCTTATAGCCCAGAGCTGAATCAATCAAGCTGAAAGCCATCGCCGGCAATTCAACCAGGATAACCTCATATTCACCAAAATCAAGAGGGTAATAGAATAACTTGTTCTTCAATCTGCCTCCTGTTCAAACGAACGCACCACAACAACACGATCTGGTTGCATTGCTACGATTGTTATTAATTCCCTTCCTTCATTCTTTGCAGATATCTGCCAAAAATGGGTGCGCACACCAAAATACTGTAGCAATGGATGATCTTTTTCAACCCCAAATAATCCAGGTAATTGATCTGCATTTACTCCTGAATCCCGCTGAGACAACACGGCATCTGCAACTTCACTTGGTGATGGAATCTCCCATACACTGTATGCCAAAATGGAACGAATAATACGAGGTGGGGTAAAATGCACGTTCATCATTGGGAGCGTATTGGCTACTGGGATAAACAAATCATATTTATCGCCATAAAACATTCTCATATCTTCTTCGCGAAGCAATTCCAATGTCTGCCGCTGCCCCTGCACTTTTCCGTGAAAAAATTCACCTACATGATTATCGCCCCCGGCGCGAACAGTGAACAACGTTCGCAAGGCATCCTCATCACTTACATTTATATTTGCAAATGAATATGGGGATAGTAATTCATTCATCACTTCTGAACTAAACCATTCATTATAGTCTTCAGCTATATCATGAGACAGCCCGAAATCGCTACGAAACTGCCGAAATCCCTGAATACTTTTTCCTGGAACCAACAAGGAATCCAGATCAGTTCTTTCGAGCAAGAAGGTACTGACCCAATTGGGATTAAGAAATGAAGAAACATCTTCAAGCCCAATTACAATCCCAATTTTTC
>CAYNNU010000239.1:0-2642 GCA_964398645.1 uncultured Spirochaeta sp. | reverse complement strand
ACGTAATACAGCGCTGGCATTGTGGGCCTGAAAAATATCTTCCAGCACAACTGTGAGATAGCGGGTGCGGAAATCTAGAACCTTTTGTATGCGTTCCCATCGTTGTGGGGTTGTGAACTCTTTCAAGTATTCTATCCGTTTTTGTTTTTCATTATTCATAATACAAGATATAGACCAAACGGCCTGCTTTGAGAAGCCTGCGTCTTTTGTGCTATAATTTGGTATGATTCTTTCTTTGCCCTGTAATTATCGGCACCATTACAACACTTTTCGTATGCTTCTATTTTTAGCCAGTATATTGTGTTTTTTTCCTGCGGGAAGTGTGTTTTCTGAATCCCGGTCTTTTTCTCGCAGTCGCACAGTTATGACCTCAGATGCTATCCAGGTAATCTTTTCTCTTGATGGTGAATATGCATTTCCTGTCGCTGAAGATGCAAATCTTTTTTCCTGGACGCAATATCATTGGGATGGTGGAAATGCAGTAGATATTGAAATTGACCGTTTTTTGGATCCGAATGATGAAGAGTATCAGCGTGCTGCTACAGCCCCTGTTGTTGCAGTTGTCGGCGGATTGGCAAAACCCTTAGATAATCTACGCGGCGGAATTTCACTTGTCCTTCAGGGTAATGATGGGCGACAGTATTACTATGCTCATTTAAGCCGGCGTCTTATTGATCGGCCTACCTGGGTCGAACAAGCTCAGGTACTTGGGTATATCGGAAGCACTGGCCGCTGGGCCCAGTATCTGGACCCCCATTTGCACTTTTCTATTGCTCAGGGACATTTTGATGGCTTTATTTGGGATAGTGATGTGCATGCAGCAGCTTTTTTTGCCCAGGTGTTTGGTTTTGATTGGCGGCATGAACAACAGCGAGTGTATTCCAGAGACGAGGCTTCCGGCTGGCCCTTTCCAGTGCCTGGCAGGCTTTTGCAAAGCTTTGCTCAAACGCAGGCAGAAAAGCCTGATCAGGCCGCATTAGTTTTACAGCCACCGGCACCTGTGCCTGTTCGGGCAGCAGCTTCGGAATCCGCCGTACCTGCCGCAAACATGACAATTGAGAATAGGGTGCCGCTTGTTAGTCCGCTAAGCGGAATAGTAAGCTTTGATCGTGATACTCCCTTTGGTCCACGGATACAAATCAGTAATGAACACAGTAGGCAAATGATTGTCCTTTTTGGCGCTCATTTTCAAACACGTATGGCTGGAAGCATTGTAAAACATGGTCAGCTTATTGGATGGGTAGACCCCGAGAGTCAGTTGCGATTACAGTTTTTTTTTGGCGGAATTCCAACAAATTACGAGCCCCTACTTGATTCTCCCCGCAGTCTATTGGAATAATACGGCCTATGTCACGCAGAAAACGCGGTAAACGCCGTAAAGCGCCGGCTATACCCGAACCGGCAGAATCACAGAGAGTTGAACCATATTGTAGCCATTTTGAGTGGTGCGGCGGATGTACCTTGCAGCATCATAGCTATGAAAGCCAATTGCAACTGAAGCAACAATTGGTTGATACTGCATTTGACCGCCCGGAATTAGAATCAACCCTTGCTGAAGCACCAGTAGCTCAGTCAATCCTGCCAGCTCCAAAGATCCAAGGGTATAGAAATAAACTTGAATATACCTATAGCCGTCGACGCTGGTTAACACCGCAAGAAATTGCAGGTGAACAGACGTTTGAGTATCGCGATGGGGCAGGTTTCCATATGCGTGGTTTTTACGACCGCGTGCTGGATATTGAACACTGTTTTCATCAAGCCGACCCAAGCAATCAATTGCGTATTTTTTTGCGTGATTATTGTCGAAAAGAGGGGCTCTCTTTTTACGATATCGCAGAAAACGAAGGAGATATTCGTAGCCTCACTGTTCGTACCACCGAAGATGGCCAAACAATGGCAATAGTGATGTTCGGTACCGAAATGAACCAGCAGAAACAGAAGTTGTTGCAGGATTTTCAAGAAGAATTCCCGGAATTGAATTCCCTGTATTACATCGTAAATACCGGCAAAAACTCCAGTCCAGTTGGACATACTGCGGTACATGTGACAGGTGAAGAATATATCAGCGAAACATGCGGCCATTTACGTTTGTGCATTCATCCCGCTTCTTTTTTTCAGACAAATACTTCTCAGGCTGAGCAATTATATGCCTTGGTAGAAGAATGGGCTCATTTACAAGGCACAGAACATGTGTACGACCTATATAGCGGTATTGGAAGTATCGGCTTGTTTCTTGCCCGTTCTGCTGCTGCCGTCCATGGGGTTGAGATTATTCCGGAAGCGGTTGCCGGCGCACGGGAAAATGCCTTGTCCAATTCAATAGCCAATGCTGATTTTTTTGTTGGCGAAGCCGAAAAAGTATGTAATCAAGCTTTTTTCGCCCAAAATGGACCGGCAGATTTGGTTATTGTCGACCCACCAAGGCCGGGCCTGCATAAAAACCTGATTCAGCATCTTTTAGACATAGAAGCACCGCGAATAATATATATTAGTTGCAATCCGCAGACTCAGGCTGATGATCTGCAACAGCTATGCCAAAAATACAAGATTATTCGTCGTCGTGCTGTTGATATGTTTCCCCAGACAATGCATGTAGAGAATGTGGTCGAATTGGCTTTGCGTTAAACGCTCCTATTCACCCC
>CAYNNU010000238.1:0-2673 GCA_964398645.1 uncultured Spirochaeta sp. | reverse complement strand
CCAATATATAGCGTATACTCGGTATGGTAGCTCGAATCCGCGTATCATCAGCCAATACACCATTTCTAAATGGCACATTAAAATCGACCCGCATTAAAACACGTTTTCCAGACACGTCCGTGTCGGCCAAAGTACGTAAAGCCATGAAATTTCTCCTAGTAGCGATTAGGCAATTTTTTTCGCCAGATCAACTACCCGGCAGGCGTAACCCCATTCATTATCATACCAAGACAAAACCTTCACTGTTCGTTTGTGAATGAGCATGGTACTCAATGAATCGAAAATAGAAGAATGGGTGTTATGAATAATATCAGCACTGACAATCGGATCCTCAGTATATTCAAGAATTCCTTTCATGGGACCTTCGGCAGCTTTCTTCATTGCGGCATTGATTTCTTCAACGGTGGCATCCTTTTCTAGTTCTGCAACAAGGTCAATCAAAGAACCGGTAGGTGTCGGAACACGAACTGCCATACCATCGAGTTTTCCATTTAATTGTGGCAAAACTTTTCCCACCGCCACTGCAGCACCAGTGGTTGTAGGAATCATGCTGACTGCACAAGAGCGTGCTCTCCGCAAATCTGAATGAGGGCCATCAAGAATAGTTTGATCATTCGTATAAGAGTGAATAGTTGTCATAAGACCACTTTTAATACCAAATGAATCCTGCAATACCTTCGCTACTGGAGCTAGACAATTAGTTGTACAAGATGCATTAGAAACACAGCTATCGCTAGGTTTAAGTGAATCATCATTTACCCCAAGCACAATCATGTTATCGATAGTATCCTTTGCCGGCACTGTTAAAATAACTTTTTTTGCAGGATATTCACTGTTTTTTAGATGATCTCCATATCCGCCCTTTTCACTTTCACGGGTACGAAATACACCAGTTGATTCGATTACTACATCCGGAGACTGTCCCCACGGTATTTTAGCCGGACTTCTTTCCGAACACACAGCGTATTTTTTTCCATCAACAATGAGATTCGTATCATCATAGGATACTGTTCCAGAAAAACGTCCCTGAGTTGAATCATATTTCAGCAAATGAGCCAAGGTTTTTGTATCTGTAAGATCATTTACAGCAACAACCTCAATTCCCTGCTCTAAAGCGATTTTAAAAACATTTCGACCAATACGGCCAAACCCGTTTATAGCAATCTTCATCAGACCCTCCTATAAGTGGCTGTTTCATGAAAAATTAATAATTGGATACATTAAGACTATACGGTCAAAAGATTCTGCTGTCAATCAAGCGCCCGAATACGTCGGTACAAGGGAGGAAAAATCTGCAATTCGGGCGGCGGTTCGGTATACCCTTCCGGCTGAAGAACAACAATATCGCCAACCGCTACGGTATCAAAATAACCATTTGCCTCAATCCGGCCCTCTGCAATGCTATCATCCAAACGTTCAATAACAAAGGTAGCCAGCCGGTCAGCTTCTCCAAATAATAGACCTGGAGAATCAGAACGGGAAAGGCCGCTTCGCGCTCGGTAAATGGGTAATTCGTTATCCACTTCAAGACCATCTAGTATTCCGCGATCGATAATTGCCGTACGAAAATGCCTGGATATTACAAGGGCTTGCACCGGGAATAGTTTTTCCACCGCCTCCTGTGCATACAAGAGTGCCCGACTAAAAGATTGCGCTCCCTCCCTGATCACACTGCCTTCATACAAAAGCGAACCAGTACGGCTTAAAAATACGCGGTAGTGCAAAAGCACCCCGGTATCAAAAATATCAGGTTCCAGAATAAGATAATATTCGGAATTGTTCTGTCTAGCGATTCCAAATGCTTCACCACGACCTGTACAACTTTCTACGTTCATATGAAAATCAGCCCTGCGACTGGCAAGAAATACATCTTGAACATATGTGCTGATGTAATCGAAAAGCAAAGGATATTGCGGAAGATCTGCATGAATAAAAAGCTGCACCTTAGGACCTTGCCGCTCCAATGAAAATTGATCTATTTCCCAGCGTTGAGATACGGACTCAAGACGAAGATTCTCAAATATTTCTATGGCATCTGCTACATTTTGATCTTCTGATCGTAAATCACGAAGAAGATACAATTCCTCTAGATACTTTCCGTAAAGATTTTGTCGTTCAAATGACTGAGCATATCCTAATCGAGCATCCCAAGAAAAAGGATATAACTGCAAAGCACGTCGATAATGAAATCTGGCACGAGAAAAAAGGTTTTCATTTTCATAGGCATGAGCAAGCCTAACATGATAGGAAGCTGCATGCTGCCGCTCATCAGTTTCCAAGTCTTCAAGATTTCGTAATAGCGACTCATATGTTGCGCGTACATATTCATTTGCTGGATCCAATTGCAATGCGCGATGTAAATGTGAAATTGCTTGCGAACTATCACCGCTCTGATCAACAATAATCGCATATACATACCAAGCTCTTACTGAAGCCGGATCAAGCTCTAATAATTGTTCTATGGCTTCCTGTCCACCTTTGGGTTGATTCATCCGCAATAACAACAGTGCTTTTAGCAAAAGCGCTTCGGCGTATTGCGGTCGCAACTGCAATGCAGTAGAAACATGATAAAAAGCCTGATCATAGTCTTCCTGGCTATAGGAATATCGGGCTGCTTGAAAATGCACCCCTGGGTTATCATTATGGTATCTCAAGGCAGTTTGAATATAATTC
>CAYNNU010000237.1:0-2675 GCA_964398645.1 uncultured Spirochaeta sp. | reverse complement strand
GTATATAGAGTTTGATTTACGCCTTTTTTCGCGCTTTTCCGCTGAGGGGAAACGCTATTATCATGCCGTGGTAAGAGAAGAAGATATTCAACTCGAGCTGGACCGTATGGCCGCCGCCGCAGTTCAAGCAATTTCTGGCAGAGAGCTTGCTGTTGTCCGGGTAACTGTTCCAGAAAGTCCGGATGCTGCTGTGTATTTTGGGGAAAATCGGCGTTCCTTGGCGCAGGGTGAATTACTCTATATGGAGCCGGGAGATTACACTTTTATTGCAATTGCACCCGATGGCCGGGTATTTGAGCAGAGCTTTTTTTGTTCCGGTAGGAATGATTTTGAGATTGATATTCCGGAGTACACGCCTCGTGAAGTAGGCCTGCAATTAGACCCTCCTGATATGGAGATTTTTCGAGGTGCTGAATACAGTGGAAGGGGCTTAGAGCGCTTACCGGTATTTGAAGGCTCACAGCTATTATTGGTAAAGCGAGAAGGGTATCGTGACCGCTTAGTGCCAGTCTATGGAGAAACTGAGGATGTGGAAATACACCTGCAGCGAGATACCTTTCCTATTGATGAGGAAGTTAAGGCATCACGTCAGGACTTTTACAATTCCTTAGGATGGTTTGCCCTTTCGGTACCCTTGGTTGTGCTGACGGATGGCTTGTATTATCAATTGCTTTCACTAACTGCGGAAAACTTGAGCGGAGGAGCGACGGATAATCTATCAAGTTGGGGAACCATTTCTGTATATAGCCGGAATGCGGCAAAAGGAATTGCGGTGACGCTGGCAGCAAATGCTGTCTGGCGTTTAATTCGCTATATTCGTTTTGCCCAGGTGGAACATACGGCACACTATTAAACAAAGCGAGGAGCTTAGATGTTTTTTGGCAAAAAAAAGCAGAAAAAAGATACAGCGGGTCGGGGGAAAGCAAAAATGTCGCTTTTGCAGCGCCTTATTGGCGGTGGCAATAACTCGATCGAGTTGGAAAAACTGGAAGATGAATTGTTGCAAAGTGATATTGGAGCCCGTGCTTCTGCTGATTTAATTGACGCGGTGGAAAGTGCCAGCAAGAGAAATGCCTCTGCAAGCCAGTTGCAGGACATCTGTCGAAATATTTTGCTGCAGAAGATGCGGGGGGCAGCGCCGCATATTCAGGATGATGTTCTGAATGTATTTCTTATTCTGGGCGTGAATGGTGTAGGAAAAACGACAAGCATTGCAAAGTTGGCCCAATGGTACCGCAGCCAAAAAGGCGTTGACGGCATCGTACTTGCCGCTGGCGACACCTTTCGGGCGGCCGCTGTACAGCAATTGGTTTTGCATGGCGAGCGCCTTGGCATTCGTGTGGTGCGACAGGAGCAGGGCTCCGATAGCGCTGCGGTTGTGTATGATGCGGTGGAAAGCGCTTTGTCACGGAAAGAACGCTTGCTCATTGTAGATACCGCCGGCAGAATGCATAACAAGGCCAATCTGGTGGAAGAGTTGGCAAAAATCCATCGGATAATCGAGCGAAAGGCACCAGACGCCAACATCAATAGAATCATTGTTGTGGATGCTACAACCGGGCAGAATGCGGTGCGGCAGGCTGAGGTTTTCCGCGATGCCGTTGGAGTGGATTTTGCTATCGTTTCTAAGTATGATTCTTCGGCGAGGGCCGGGTCAGCAGTTTCCTTGAGCGCTGATCTACAGATTCCCATTGCATTTTTTGGCACTGGTGAGCGCTATGAGGATATTCAGGAATTTTCTGCCGGGAAATATGTTGATGAACTTTTGGGCATACAATAAAGCACGTATAGCAGCCATTGCTGCCGTTCTCATTTGCCATCTGCCGGCCCATGCTCAGGCGCAGGTGCCGCCGCAGGCAGAGACCCAGACACAGCAGCCGGCGCCGCAAGCGCAGCAGCCGGCCCAAGAGCCGCCGCAGACACAGGTACCAGAAGTGCCCGACCAAACTCTGGAGATCCCTCTGCAGCAGGTAGTTTGGAAAGCATCAAATTCAGTGTGGATGACTGGACCTGATATAAACTGGGTTCAGGCAGATGGGCGTGACTATGCTATTGCAGTTGATCAGCGGCGGCAGGCTCAAAATGAAGCCTGGGAAGAATTGGTTCCGGTAGCGGTACAGGAACGTACTGCGGATTTACTTGGCAATAGATTTTCACCCGATGGATTACGGGTTGTTAGGCAGTATTTGTTTATGAATGGCGTAGCAGTTGGCTGGCGGCTGGATATGTATGATTGGCGCGGAAAGCTGCGTGGCATAATATCTGCTCCAATCAATGACTCAAGGGCTGTAGATTCACGCTTGTATGTATTTGACGCTGCCGGCAGGCAGTTGCTGGAAATGTTGTTTTATCAAGATCAGCCGGAATATGCTGATTTGTATCAATATCAAGGAAGCCGACTGATTAGTCGCGAACGCCATATGGCCGAATCTGATCAGGAGGTCTTTACCGACCGCTATAGCTATGGGGTCCGGGGACGTTTGCGCCTGGTTGAACGATTCGGCCAGAATTCAGCCTATCGCAGCTCTCAGTATAGCTTTCGCGATGGGGTTTTGCGGGAAGAATTGCATCAGCTGGAAGATAATCATCAGATTTTGGTCCGTTACGATGAACAGGGTCGTTTGAGCAATGAACAACGCTACGAGAATACCCGCCTGGTACAGTCAATACTTTTC
>CAYNNU010000236.1:0-2683 GCA_964398645.1 uncultured Spirochaeta sp. | reverse complement strand
TTGCAGTATTGCTATGCAAAGACGGTTGAAGATAAACAAGGTACTATTCAGCTGGGGGCAACTGTTGAGTTGCATTGTAAAATTGTAGGTATTGTTGCAAAAGAATTAGTAACACGCCTGCCTATTACAATTCGAAAGCAATTATTCCCTGCTGGAGTTGAGCTGATCGCCGCTGCGCATGACGTTGGAAAAGTTCATCCACACTTTCAGGAAAAAATTAGACGAAGTATTGGATGCTCACCGAATAGTATACCTGAGCTCCAATACGCCGACCCAATGATGGATAAGAGTGTGGGATATCACAATGGAGTCAGCCAAGCTGCAGTTGTCGGGGCAGGAGACTATATACCGGAAATCCTTGGTGCGCATCATGGGAAACCGGTTGACCCTACAAAAATAAAAAGTTCAAATGACGAAATCATTGGCGGTCGAGATTGGCAGAGTCAACGTGAATTGCTTGTATTACGTTTGAAAGAGTTTTTTGCTGTCGAATGGCCTAAGGTAACGAATGACTTGGAAGCCTTGTTATTCACCGGTTTAACAACTGTTGCCGATTGGATTGGTAGTGGCACATGTTTTGATAGCTTTGTAGAGATCAATGATAAGTTGATGCAACAGGTTGTTCAGCAAGCAGTAGATGCGGCCGGATTTATTCAGCCTAAGATACAAAAAGAGCTTACGTTTTCAGACCTTTTTCAAGGTTTTTCACCCCGCCCGATGCAGCAGCAGTTTATCAATGTTGTAAATAGTCCGGGGGTATATGTTCTTGAAGATCAAATGGGACAGGGGAAAACCGAGGCGGCATTGGCGGCTGCATACTCTATGCTGTTGCGAGGCGAGGCTACAGGAATTTATTTTGCACTTCCTACTCAATTGACATCGGACAAGATTTATGATCGTTTCTCCAAGTTTCTGAAAATAATTTTGGATGAATCGGATCAACACAAGTCGGGATTACTTCATG
This sequence comes from uncultured Spirochaeta sp., assembly GCA_964398645.1. Taxonomy (GTDB): domain Bacteria; phylum Spirochaetota; class Spirochaetia; order DSM-27196; family DSM-8902; genus Spirochaeta_B. Next base: position 1,719 of record CAYNNU010000236.1, on the reverse strand, counting down.
GTAAAGCATGGCTATATGACATGGATTTAGGTGAAGACGGCCGTCCCGGATATACATGGTTCGAGCCTCGCAAACGAGGGCTCCTTGCTCCTTTTGCGGTAGGTACTATTGATCAGGCACTGATGGCTGTCATGAATGTCAAACATGGTTTTGTGAGAACCTTTGGATTGGTTGGCAAGGTGGTTATTCTAGATGAAGTACACACATATGATGCCTACACTGGAACCATCCTTGACAGATTGGTGCAGGCTTTGCGTCAACTTGGTTGTACAGTTATTATACTAAGCGCCACCTTGACGAATAAACGCAGATCAGAATTGTTACTTTTGGGCTGGGAAAGACTGGGAAATGTTCCAGATGATTACCCTCTTATTTCAGCCGTCAAAGCTGCTAATCAAGAGCAAATTTTATATTCCAAAACAATAATTTCAGATGAGAGAACAATACGGATCACCCGTATCCATGATGACTCAGCAGCTATTATGGAAGCTTGTGGGCGGGCTGCAGAGGGACAGTATGTTCTTTGGATTGAAAATACTGTTAGTGATGCCCAGGAGGTATTTAAGATTGTTTCTGCTCGCGCAGTAATAGATAAATTTACTACTGGGCTACTGCATTCTCGCTTTTCAAGTTGTGATAGACAACGTCTTGAAGCACAATGGGTAGCTGAATTTGGTAAAGAGGGTCGAACCTGCCCAAATAGAGGTGGGAAAATCCTTGTGGGCACCCAAGTTTTGGAACAGTCACTGGATATCGATGCTGATTATCTGGTGACCCGATTAGCACCGACTGATATGCTGTTACAGCGAATTGGGAGATTATGGCGGCATCGAACGATTGATGCATACCGGGTTGAAACGGCAAAGGTAGAGGCTGTTATTCTAATGCCCGAAAGTAGACTCGTTGCAACACAACCGGAGAATTGCTACGGAGGCAGTCGGTTTGTCTATGCCCCGTATATCCTCAACAGGACCTATGAAGTGTGGAGTGCCCTTGATTCTCTTACAATTCCAACGGATATGCGCGGGTTGATTAATAATACTTACAGCGAACGGCATGAAGGTCAGAAATTCCAGCAACAACTACACGACTTCCGTGAGCAAAAGGCCAAGCTGAGAAGATTTGCCAATATCGGCATGGCTCGTGCCGGAATAACCTGGTCTGATAATGCACAGACTCGATACGCCGAGCAGAGGAATAAGGATCTCCTGTTGCTGAAGAAAAAGCCGCAGAGTGATGAACCAGTACTCTATTTTGTTGACGGAACCAGTATAGAGTTACCGGATGAGGCAAAATGCACAATGCAGGATCGTAAAAGAATTGCTCGAGAAATCCATGAACAGCTGCTCTCGGTTTCTGAACAGCAACTACCTTTCCCACCTGCTCAGAAGGAATTGCGTTGGTTGGAGCCGTATCTCTTTCTGGGCAAAGAGAATAATTACCCCGTTGTTGTCGTAGCATTGGTATCTGATGGAGGAGAAATTAAGGCCTGGAACGGCGGCGAGGTTAACGAGAAATATGAGCTATATTATCTGGAAGGACTCGGGTATGTAAGTCGAAAAAAACTAGGAGGATATAGTGGAACGAAGCTTTAATTTAGTAGACGCGTCATGGATACCTGTACCGGGATCAGGGTTGGTGAGTTTGCGAGAAATATTTGACGGAAGTAGCGCCGGGAATCTTGGAGGAAATCCATTACAGAAAATTGCTGTCATGAAG
>CAYNNU010000235.1:0-2690 GCA_964398645.1 uncultured Spirochaeta sp. | reverse complement strand
GAATACACAAGGCAGTCTGTTCTGAAACATGGACTATTACGGGGTATAGCTGCTGGAATTCTAAGAATCGGACGTTGTTCCGGAGGACTGTATTGTGGTGGAGAAGATCCCGTCCCGGAAAAGATATTATGGCAGGAATTATTCTCTGAATACAAAAAACGCTGGAAGTGTAGGCACTCAAACAAAAACTAAGAAACTATTCCACAGTTAATCCATGCTCAAAAATATGCACAAATTCCCGTAAAACAGAAACAACATCGTCAACAGTTCGGCTGAAAACATAATCAATGCCCATATAGTGTGCTATTCCCATTAGATAGGCAGCAACAACACGGGGGTTCTCTATTGATTCATTTTTGAAAGTCTGAATATAGGCCTGTTCAAAACCATCATAGTATTCATCCATAGCTTCTGTAGGAGTGAATTCAGCTTCACGGGCTATTTGATAATACTCTTTATGCGACAAAAAAAAGTTCAAAAAAAGACGCAAAGCGAGAATTTCGCTATGCAAACGGGGAAGGGTATGCTCGGCGCGTAATGCAATATACCATCGAATTTCAAGACTGATATGACGGATTACCTCGACCAAAAATACTTCTTTGCTGGAAAAATGCAAATAGAAGGTACCCACCGAAAAACCAGCTTGCTGAGCAATTTCAAATACGTTTACAACGTGATACCCTTTTTTTCCAAACAACTCCAAACCAGCCATAATCAATTTATGTTTTGTGCTATCACCAGGGAATGCCATTGCTGGCTCATTTGGAATGGTCAAATACCTATCCTCGCTTGGGTGTTCAGCCGGTTCAGGAAACAAACCATTCAAAACATACTTAGCCAGCATTTCGGCCGATACATGCTCTTCATTAAAGACTGGGCGGCGAACCATAAAACGAACCCCGGCAATAGCATACAAATACTCCGCTTCAGAAATGGGCCGCCCGAAAACAACCTCAAGAGCATTCATATATATTTCCCGTAAACGCTTTTCAAATTCCGGATACTTCAATTCCGCTTCACGGAAAATTTGAATTAAATCGCGTTCTTCGCGATTTACAGTCAACAACTTACAGTAAAACTCTTCAAGCCGTTCTGGAACCGTCACGCCGTCAAAGGACTGAAAAACCGGCTCAAATTTCTCAAGAAAGGTTTCAACAATAGTGAGAAAAATTGTTTCTTTATTTGGGAAATGTTTATAGAAGGCCCCATTGGAGAGATCTGCTTGTTTGCAGATCTCAACAATGGAAACGGCTTCATACCACCGGCCAGCAAACAAATCAATTGCTGCTGTCAGCAAACGTTTGCGGCCGGGGCTTGCTTTCTTCGCACTCATTCAGAATCGAAGCTTGTCAATATCTGAAGGAACTGCTCTGGATCCTCAATATTCAAGGCATGTCCGATATTCGGAATAACCTTACTGGTTCCATTCAAAGCTTTCGCAGTTTGCTCACAATCAGCTACGCTAACCAGCGGATCGAGCTCTCCAACAATAGCCAAAGTCGGAATCTTGTTACTACCAGCTTTTGCAGAGTAATCAAACTTGGCCAAAGCTCGGGCATTTCCAACAAAAGAATCGGTATTCATCAACAGACCTTCTTTGGTCAGGCGGTTCACCATCTTAATATCGGAACTCCGTGTACCCATGATTCTTGCAACTGCACCTTTCAGCAAGTTGTAATTACCCTTTGTCTGATCGATCAAAGGATACATAACCTCTGGAACCTGAACACCATTGATCGGACTGGAATCCAAAAGCAACATACGGTTAACCTTTTGGGGATAGCGCAAGGCAAGAGAGATTGCTACTGCACCACCAAGAGACTGTCCAACAACATAGCAGGAACCAAGTTCAAGCTCATCAATGAAAGCAGCAACATAATCTGCATACACATCAATATCGCTTTCACTTGCCCGATCAGAACGTCCAAAGTTCACCAAGTCCGGTGCAATCGCACGGTATCCAGGCACGTCCATGATTTCACTAAACCAACGCTGTGATGCGAAGTTGCCATGGATATACAATAATGGTTTTCCTTCGCCTTTTTCCACATAATACATTCGAGTACCGGGTGCAACTTCAACCCGTTTTCCCGGGCATGGACGAAGCGTGTACAAAAACCGTTTAAAACGGATATATGGTCCCTGGAATTTCTTATGCCACAATGCAAATACCTCAAAAGCGATACCATTAGGCAACAACAGAACAAACAGAATAAGCAGAACACCATTTATCAATGTCAAAGTTCCAGCAGGCGGCTCAATGAAAATCGGTATTCCGATAATAATTAATGCACCAACCAAACCACCTTCGAGCATAATTGCCCCACCAATAATGATCATAACCAGCAGGTTAATAGCTGCCAGCAAACCAAAACTGGTTGGTACAATAATATTCTGTGTTACTGCATACAAACCACCAGCCAAAGAACCATAAATTGCACTGATAATGAATGCCAGCAACTTGTTCCGGGAAATGTTATTTCCGTAAGACCGGGCAGCAACCTCACTGTCCCGAACCATGTTAAACATAACCCCATATGGTGATTTTAGAATCACAATTCCAATTGCGTACATGGCCAAAAAGGCTACTAAAACAACCAAGAAGGAAAGTATGTACTCATAGGAACCCATGCCGTAGAAAAGTGTCGGCAGGCCACGAATACCAATAGCACCACCAAGTGCATCTGTAC
>CAYNNU010000234.1:0-2735 GCA_964398645.1 uncultured Spirochaeta sp. | reverse complement strand
AAATCATATAGCCCTTTACCTTCCCAGATAGTGCCTTTAGTTGCTGCCAAAAATTCAGGTCGATCACAATCAATAGTAATGGTATCAGGTGTATATGTTTGTAGTTTGACCGCATTGGCTCCGGTTTTTGCTATTGCTCTAACGGTATCTAAAGCAACCTGTTTACTTCCACCATGATTGGCAGAAATTTCGCCAATAACCAGTACCGATTGTTTTATTTCATTCATCTTGATATTTCCTTAATCATATACTGATAATCTTGATCGTTTGATACTTCCTGATAATTGCAGTTTCGATATAGATTTATAGCGACCTTATTATTTAACCTAACTTTTAACCGTAGAGTATTTATTCTTAATTTGAGTGCATTTTTTTCCAGAACTAACATTAATAATCTACCAATGTTTACAGAATGTAATTCAGGATTTTTATATACGCCCAACTCGGCTACTTTTTTCTTCTCATCTATATCTACCAAGTTTATTATTCCAAGATACAATGTGCCTGCTTTTACCAAATAATACTTTTTATCATTTCTTTGCTGTAAACCATTAATAAATGCCAGGTGATTATCCCATTCAATACACTCAGGGTTATCCATCCAGCGGCGAACACTTTCGTAATTCCGCCAAGCAAAAACCATTTCCTTTTCCTGTTCGCTTAATGTGAAAAAGGGAACGCTCTGACATATTTCAACCAATAGTCTAATAGTTAGTTTTCGTGTGCTATCATTGATAGCTAGACTTTTCGCATTCTCCACCTGTTTACTGCGTTGCTTTTTACTATTTAATACAGAAATCCCTCTTTCTAATTGCTTACGCCATATATCATCACTTGTTTTTCCTGCATATTGCGCTACCCCGTGCTTGCGCCAACCCTGAACATTTTTTGCTTGATTACCTATTGTCTGCAGCATAATACACGGCAAGGAACAAGAAACCGCTTCAGCCACTGTCTGCCCAGCAGCTGTTATCAACATATCAGCAGCATCAAACTCCTGTTTTAACTGGGCTGCTGATAAAAACCCCAGGGAAGTTACTCTTGCATCAACAAAGGTTTTTTGTGTGCCTATTACCCTTATGTCTGCTTCCGCATCCAGCACCTTGCAAGCAATATCTACGATAGAATCAATAACCTGACTATGATCGGTACCTCCAGCCATTAGCAATACTGACTTAATTCTATCTGAGACAATTCTTGGCGTTCCCTCCCAAAAAGGAGGGCGCAAGACCTGATACTCTGTGCCCAAAAGCAATTCCTGGCCTGGAATTTTTCTATAAGACACAAGATGTGCTCCCGGTCCGCCATTAATTAACACCCCGCAGAAATGAGGCTTTTCACCAGTGTCATCAAATACGGCCAACAAAGCATGAGAATTTCTCAATTCATCCCATACTTCCACACCAATGTCATATGCATCAACTACAATAATTGCAGCCCCGGAAATCGCTTCTTTGACATCATCAGCGTGACAATTCCAATTCTGCAAACAATAATCTGTTTGTGGCGCTTTTTGGCGCAACCAGCTCTTACCTTCCCGACAGGCAATTACCAATTCTGTTTGTAATAGCCCTGAATTTTGAATGGCTTGAGCCAAGGCATCCGTTCTAAACAAATGCCCAAGGCCTGTCTTTTCATCGGCAACGGTAAGTAAAATGCATTTTGATTTATTAATGTCCATGATTTTGTAGTGCCAAATAGACCATTTCTGCAATCAGCCAGTCTTCTGCTGTATCAATATCGTGTACAAGGCGTCTTGGAATTTTTATTGGAAAAGATTTTGCACCAAAAATGGCTTCATTATTTTTCCACTGATTCACCGATCCCCAATAAAATTGTCCGGCATCAAATAACACCTCTCCCAAATCCTGTGACCTGGTAGAAAAATGCTCCGGGTACAGCATTTCAAGTCCACCGGAATCGGTCTGTTTAAATGAACGGTACACAGATGAAGCAAATTCAGTGGCTGGAAAGGCAAACGCCCATCCCTTATTGATAAATTCCAAGCCCTTGGACAAATCAGTTAGACGAATGAACGGTGCTGTAGCATAAATACAGCATACCGCATCGAATTTTTTGCCAACTTGTTCAAATTGATTAATCACCTGCGCGATTACAGCTACTGTACCAGTATAATCATCTGCAAAATTGGCGGGCCGCATAAAAGGCACACTAGCACCATACTGCCGGGCAACTTCGGCAATTTCATTGTCATCAGTTGAAACCATTACCTCGCTGAACAAACCGCTGTTTATAGCTATCTCAATTGAATAGGTAATAATCGGCTTGCCGCAAAACTCTTTGATGTTCTTGCGCGGGATGCGCTTACTGCCACCGCGGGCTGGAATTATGCACAGATTGTTCACAGATTTTTCACTTTACTTTTTTCCTGTATCTTCTTACTGCTACTAATACGGCCATAATCCCCATAAAAATTCTGTAACTGCTTAAAAAATGCCAATGGTTCCATTTTTATTACCTCACAAAATCGATTATCACCTGTAATCCGACCAGCTCTCCATAATCGCTGCAACAAAAAAAATTGAATGATTGGATCATGCGCTGACGCAAAACTTCTCAAAAGTACCTGTTTATGGTATTTTTCAGACTTGTATTTTTTGCTATCATAGTAATAACCTACTGATCGTTCTAGAGAAAGCATAAAATCTGCGTGATAAATCATTATTTTGGCTGGAAAACACCTAAGTAAATCCAATACAGCATTGGGTATGGCA
>CAYNNU010000233.1:0-2747 GCA_964398645.1 uncultured Spirochaeta sp. | reverse complement strand
GCTACTGAATATCCCTCCTATCGAGGCGGCAGGCAGAGTATGAGCCGTCAAACCGCAACAACAGAGTATATTCTCTGCGTTGATACGAAAGCCTCAATGCGGCGGGTGGACTATGAAAAAATATATGCGCAACAGCGGATTCAATATTTGAGAAGTTTTCAAAGTCAACGGTTTATGCCTGGTAAAATTTCAGACTTGCTCACTCGAAAGAATGAAAGTCATACAGTTTTTCTGGCTGAGCTGGCTGGAGGATTTTTACCTGTCCACTGGGAAGTTGATCAGGAAAGGATTGCTCCAGAACAAGTGGCAGAATTGATAAGTCTTCTCGAACAAGCGGTTTGTTCGAGTCAGCAGGAGCAGTGCAGTGCAGCAATGGATGTACTTGAATCTGGTCTTTTATGTGGAAGTCAAAGAAGTGCCGTAGAGAAAGAAGCTGTACGGGCTTTGAAGCGTTTTGCCCACAGGAAATATGAACAGGAGTATCAAGCAGCAGTAGTACGGGCAAAAGCGCTTGTTTCTCGAAATCCCGATCTACGTTTTCTGAAACGTGAAATTAGCTCCATTCAGGAAATAGTAGCACTGCGGTTTGCCGGATAATACCGGCAAACCACAGGTGTTGGTTTCCTAGCCCTGAGGACTATACAGGAAGCGGAAATATTCCATATCAGTTGATAGTGTTTTTTCCATATTGGGCAGTGTTCGCCTATATGATTCCAGGGTTCGCCAAAGTTCAAAAAAGGATTGGTTTCTACTGTAAGCAGCATTATAAATCTGGGCTGCTTGGGCATCTGCTCGTGCACGGATTTCCTGTGCCTGGGCTTCTGCCTCTGAGAGGATGGTTTCACGTTCTCGTTCCAGTTGACCCAAAAGATCCTGACGTTTTCCTTCACCAATGGCTCTGTAGCCTTCTGCAATCTGATTCCGCTCAGAAATCATTCTATTAAAAACGGCTTCCTTCATTTCTTCCGAATAGCGGATCTGCCTGATGACCACATCAATCAATTCAATACCAAAGTCAGCTACGTCTTCACGGGAGTTTTCCAGCATCACATCGGAAAGATTTGACCGGCCTCTTGTGATTGGGTCGTGGTTAACTTTTACTGATATCATATCCAGCAGTTCGTCTTCAGAAATCTCGTTGACAACTTCGCTTGATTCTGCGAGTAAGGCTTCTGTTGTTTGTTCATTTATTTCATTGCTTGAACGAACAGCTTCGGCAATACTGTTTTCTGAAATAACTGCACGAACTGCGGAATCAATGACATCATCAAGTCTTCCATATGCTGCACTCAGGGTAGTAATACGTTCGTAGAATAGTTCCGGGTCTGTAATGCGCCATCGGGCTGTGGTGTCTACCCAGATAAATTGATTTTCTGCGGTAGGAATAAGCTGAGGTTCTCCATCCCAAGACATGATTCTTTTGGGAAAACGTTGTACAGAATCAATAAGTGGTAATTTAAATTTGAGACCAGCTTCCTGATTTACGTTGACAATCTGGCCAAAGCGGATGATTACAGCTTGTTCTCCCTCGTGAATAATATACAAAGGGCTTAGAAACACCAGCAGCATGATGATTACAGTAATGATTGCTAGTGTTGTAAATAATGGGTTTTTCATTCTTGACCTCCCGATCTTGCAGGTGTTTGGCTGTTCAGGTTGAGCAGGGGTACAAGGTTTTCAAAGTTGCTGTCAATCAGATTTAGCTGTGAATCCTCGCCAAACAAATCCTCTATAAGCTCGTTGTACAAACGAATTCGAGTAATTCGTGGTTGTTGCTCATATTCTCGCAAGACAGCATTGTAGCGGGCAACATCTCCGCGGGCGGTATTAACGCGACGTGCAGCATAGCCTTCGGCTTCTTCGAGCATACGGTCAGCTTCTCCCCGGGCTCGAGGTATTTCGCGGTTGAATTCTCTGCGGCCTTCATTGATAATACGTTCCAAATCTTGAACCGCCCGGTTTACGTCTTCAAAGGCATCCTGAACCCTGCCTTGTGGGGGAACTGTATTCTGGAGTCGAACGCTAGTTACACGTACACCTAATTCGTAATTATTAAAAATTTCATTCATCATTACAGCTGCTTCGTATTCAATTTCACGGCGCGAGGTGCTGATGACATTAAGGATCGCTCTGTCCCCAATCAATTGGTTCATTACTGACTGGGAAATATCCTTGAGGGTTTGATAGGGATCTTCTACATTGAATAACCAGTTATATGGATCATCAATGCGGTATTGAATAATCCATTCAACGTCTACAATATTCAAATCCCCTGTAAGCATGATTGATTCATGAGAGTAATCTTGGTTTGAATAGCGAGTCTGCACTCCGGCTTCCTCTGTGCGAAAACCAAAGGACATATTTTGTACTACTTGTGTTGGTACGTTGTGATTTCTTTCAATAAAAAAAGGCAGTTTTACCTGCAATCCGGGGCCAACCTGCCGTTGAAACCGGCCAAATCGGGTGACTACAGCCTCTTCAGTTGGGTTTACTATAAACAATGATGTTCCAATACCTGCCAGTATCAACACAACAATCAAACCAATAACTGCGAGTTTTGTATTTATGGGAAACGGAAAATTTGGGGGCGAAACATTTCGCTCTGACATACGACCTCCTTACACACACTGTAAAGTACCCTTAGTGAAAAGCGGGGTCAAGGGTAGTATGTATCGATAGTATGAAGGAAGACTGGAAAATGCTTGGATGCAAGGGTATACTGCAATAGGAGTTTGCGTGTGAAAAGG
>CAYNNU010000232.1:0-2757 GCA_964398645.1 uncultured Spirochaeta sp. | reverse complement strand
ACAAAGCCCGTCGCGCATTCCTTACACTATGGATCGTCCGGAGCACGCCGTTACAGCGGAAATATCAGGCGGCGACACCAGCCGGGTTGCCTTGGTGTTCTTTGGGGACTACCAGAAATCTCCTCAACATGACTATGCACTACAGGCCCTTGTTGACAGCCTACGCATCCAACTGCGCGAAGAAATCCGAGAAGATCAGGGAGGCACTTACAGTATGTACACAGGTGCCGGAACTGCAAGCTTTCCGCAAGAACGATACCGCTTGCAGATAGTATTTACTGCTGATCCCGAGCGAGCAAAAGACCTGGCTGCTGACATTTTCGTTCATATCAGAGATATTCAGAGCAACGGACCCGATCCAAGCGTTGTTCAACGGGTCCAGGAAATACACAGGAGAGACCTCGAAAACAACCTGAGATCAAACAGCTGGTGGCTTCAACAACTACGCGAAAGCTGGTATACGGGAAATAGTATTGAAGGAATATTGGATATTCAGGAAATGATAGAAAACCTGGATGCAGAAACAATAACATCGGCCGCCCAAAGTTTTATACGGGAAGACCGATGTATTCAATTATTTCAATTTCCGTAAAACTAGATGCCTTCTTTGCTGGAAGACTCATCGTCTACAGTGACCACTTCCAATTCAGAAGCATCCTGTTCAGCAGTTACCTGCTCCGGATCTTCTAGCTCTGGAGCAGCTTGAGTAGATACAGCTTCTATTTCATCGATTGTAAAACGGGCGATCTGCTTTCCTACATCATAAATACCATCATGATTTTCCTGACTCAAGCCCACCAAAGCCTGCACAGCATTTCGCATTTCTTGAGTTCCCCGATTCATTTCATCCATACTATCCCCAACCTGGTTAGAAATTTCTACCAAGTCACTCACCTCATGCAAAATTGCCTGTCCGCCAGTTGCCATTTCGGTTGAGCCAGCATCGACTTCTCCTGTAATGCGACGAAGTTTTTCTATCGTATCCAATACCTGCCGGCTTCCGCTACTCTGCTCATCCATTGCTCGGCGAATCTGACCTTGCAAGCTGGTAACTTCGCTAACTGCAGAACGGATCTTATCAAATGAATGGCCAGACTTATCAACAGCATGCACAACCGAATCAATCAACTCTTTCAAGGCATTCAAAACCTCTCCGATAGATCGAGACTGTTTGGAAGAGTTCTCTGCCAATTTTCTAATTTCATCAGCAACTACCGCAAAGCCTCGCCCTGCCTCCCCGGCATGCGCAGCCTCAATAGCAGCATTCATTGCTAAAAGGTTTGTTTGCGCAGCAAGTGAATTAATAACATTATTGGCATCCGCCAAACCTTCTGAGCGCTCAGCAATATGTTTAACCGTTTGCGTAATGCCAGAAAGCTGTTCATATCCGCTGTCAGATGCATCTTCAAGCTGATGGAAACTTTGCATATTCGCATCAACATTCTTCGTAACCGACTGAATGCTGGCCACCATCTGCTCAACAGCAGATGCACTATCTTCCAAACTTGCACTTTGTTCAGAAATCATGCGGTTTAGGCTATCAACATTCCCAACGATCTCTTCAATAGTAGTGGAAACGGTCTCGACGCTCTGACCCTGGCGTTCAACCAATTCTTTTACACCTTGAATATTCCCACCAATTTGATCAATAGCAGCACTTGTTTCTTCCATATTTGCAGAAAGACCCTGCCCGACATCCTCCAAACGAGCCAGAGAAGCGCGAATCCCTTTAATAATTACACTCAAGCCGGCAACAAATTCATTAAAAAAACCGGAAAGCTGGCCAACCTCATCTCGAGAATGAATTACAAGCGTCCGGGTCAAATCACCATCGCCCTTTGCAACATCAAATAATGCATCCCGGGCCGCATTCAATGGACGCAACAAAAGAGCCACCATAAGCCACAATAACAACTCAATTACAAGTAAGCCCAAGCCCATTATCAAAATCATGAGCCACATAACCCTGTGGGCAGCCGCGTACACCTCATCCGGAGATACCACAGTTCCATACACCCATGCACGATCATAATTTCCAATACTGATTGGCACAAATGATTTTACTGTGCGGGAACCCGTTGCAAGTGAAACATATTCTGCAGTAAAAATATCGCCGCGGTTCAAGGATTCCATCATCGACTCTGCATTTATATGGCTCCATTCAGGAGCTGTTTCACCAATCCGCTGTTCATAGGGGTGCACAACAACTGTACCATCAGCAGAAATAAGACGTCCAAAACCAGTTGTGTACAAAGTTACCCCGGCCAGTACTTCTTGCAAGAGTGCTGGAGAAATATCAACACCCACAACACCAACAGCCCTGCCATTTTGTAGAATCGGTGCTGTTAAGCTGATAACCTCTGCATTAGAACCCTGAGCAAATGCCCCCGGTACAAATGAGTTATGAGGCTCGGAAACAAATTCCTTGCCGCTTTCCATAACTTCACGGTATTCATCACTTTGCCTCACCAGTGCTGAATCCAAAACACTCATCTCAGCCTTACCTGAGCGGTATGAGAACGCCGGACTAAAACGACCGTTTTGATCTATACCAGGCGCCTTGCCTACAAATGCAGAAAAGTCGGCATCCAGCATTGCCCAAACGCTTACGAAAGAATCATTCTGTTCAGTTAAAACCTCTAACTCGCGTAAGAAACTAGCAGCTAATTCCTCAATTGAGAGCGTATCCTGGCTACCGGCAAAAAGCTGAGCCGCAGTTCGGGCAATGTTAAGCGGTTGGGACATCAATATTTTTGC
>CAYNNU010000231.1:0-2763 GCA_964398645.1 uncultured Spirochaeta sp. | reverse complement strand
GAAGTATGGTGTCCACCATTGCCTCTCAGGGCGAATAAGCGTTTTCCCAACGTATTTCATTGAATACAAACATTGTAACATTGACGAATTCTACTAAGTGCCGTAGTCTAAACTATTATGACATTAGCAGACACACAAAGCCATCTTGTTCAAAAACTATTGGACAACGCACAATCAGAAGAAACAATCACCCCTGAAAACGTCTATCAGATAGGAAATAACGTTAACCGAGAAATCATCAAAACATTGATTGATCAGCTCATGCTTCCTGGAAGCACCATAAACGGCTTCGAAAATATGCAGGAATTATACAAGCGCTCAAAAAACGGCGAATCCTGCTTACTGCTTGTGGAACATTATAGCAATTTTGATATCCCTGCTATCTATCAGGTTCTTGAACAGGAAAAGGAACTTGGCAAAGAAATTGCCGACAGCATAATCAGTATCGCCGGTATGAAACTTAGCGTTGATAATCCAGTAGTCAGTGCATTTGCCGAAGCCTATACCAGAATCGTTATTTATCCTTCACGGTCGCTAAAACAATTTGAGGGTACAGCTGAGTATGATGATGAACAAAAATTAAGCAGCACCATCAACCGAGCTGCCCTGTACAGCATGATTAAAGCCAAGCACCACGGACATATTATTTTGGTTTTTCCTGCGGGAACCCGATATCGGGAAAACGATCCCAGCACAAAGCGCGGTCTTCCTGAAATGGACTCATACCTGAAATCGTTTGATCATGTTCTTTTTCTTGGCATTGCCGGGAACCTGCTGAAAGTAACTGAAGAGATGCACAACGATAAGCTCAATCCAGATGTGGTTGTCTTGCAGGCGTCTCCGGTCTTAAAAGCAAAGGCCTTCCGGTCAAATGCTCGCGAAACAGCTGAAAAAAACGGCGCATCCGATGTGAAACAAGCCGCTGCTGATGCTATTATGGCAAAACTCGAAGAAATGCATAACTTGGCTGAAAAAACTAGACAGGAAATCCTGCAAAAAATGGCCTAAGGGCTAGCAAAGAATCAGCTGTTTTCTTCCAATAATTGATGAAATTCATTCTCACTTTCCAGCAAGCGAGTCACGGATGCCATTGGAAGAAAGTATGATTTTCCGCTTTTGCGTTCAATAATTTCGACAATTCCGTTTCTTACGGTCTCAAGGGAAACAATAATCAAATATGGCATCCCCAACAAAGCCGCTTCTTTCATTTTCGTGCTGATTGATTCATCGCGATCATCGTATAGAACCCACTGCTCTATTTCGCGATACAAAGATTCTGTCAGCTCACGCAAGCGTAAGGATTTCCCAATAAAGATGAGATATGCCCGAAAAGGTGCCAAATCAAATGGCCATACAATTCCCCGCTCATCGTGATGACGCTCCACCACCGCAGCAAGCAATCTATCCATCCCTATTCCATACGAGCCCATAAACGGGTTAATCCTCTTTCCCCGCTCTTCCTGTACCTCTAGCCCCATAAGACGGGAATACAGGGTTCCCAAGCGGATAATGTTTCCCAACTCAATACTTTTTTGTTCTTCCAGCTGACCGCCACAATGCAAACAGGTATTTTGAGCTCTGACCCTGGCAATGTCAGCAACCTTCCCTACTTCATAATCCCGCCCAAAGTTTACGTTCAAACAATGCTTTTCCGGCATATTTGCACCAAACACCAAGTTTGGAGTATTCGCAACTGAATCATCGATAATAATCTGCAAAGATTCATCAGGTAAAAACCCTATAGGGGATACATAGCCAGGATACATCCCGGCTTCACGCAGTTCTGCCGGACTAGCCAGACCAAGTATCCGTTCGCCACAGACCTGGGTAAGTTTTTCCAGACTGACCTGAAAATCTGCCCGGACAACCGCCATCACCAGGCGGTCGGGCGCCCGAAAGATCATCGTTTTTGCCAGCATATACCGGGGAACATCCAAAAACTGCGCCAGTTTTTCCATGCTTCCACAGGCCGGGGTATCGATATACGTCATTTCACGCGGACTTCCACTGTAGCTTGGCTTTTGACAAACAGCTATCTCGCGATTGGCCGTGTAACCACAGTTGTTACAGCAGATAACAACACTCTCCCCTGCTGGAGAGGGACAGTGGAATTCATAGGCTTTATCTCCTCCCATAATTCCTACACCAGCCTCTGCTGGAATAGCATCAATTCCACAACGACGGAAAATTCGTTGATAGGCAGAAAAAACGCGAGGGAAAAAATTATTCAAATCCGAAAAACTGCGGTGAAATGAATAGCCATCCTTCATAAGATATTCGCGCAAACTCAATAGTCCATGCCGAATTCGCTGTTGATTTCGATATGCACTTTGAAACTGATACACGAACAAAGGTAAATCCCGATATGACGATAAAGATGCGCGAACCAGTTCAATAACCGCCTCTTCATAGGATGGCGCAAGCACCATCTCTTTTCCGCTGCTATCGGTAAATGATGCGAGCACCCTCTGCGCCGAAATCTTACGCCCGCTGCGTTCCCATATCTCGACGGGATTCACCATGGGCAAAAGAACCTCGCAACCACCCAAACCCTTCATCTCATCATCAATAAGTTGACGAAGATGCTGCAGCACCCGTTGCCCCAGCGGCAAGTATCCAAACAAGCCGGGCCCTAATTGCCGGATATAGCCGGCCCGCAGCAAAATCCGATGGCTATCGGCTTGAATATCCTTGGAAGAGAATCGGCTGGTACTAATAAATAACCTTGAATAGCGCATCTATAATCATTCTATAGCTATACTG
>CAYNNU010000230.1:0-2770 GCA_964398645.1 uncultured Spirochaeta sp. | reverse complement strand
TAGCAATACTGCAAAGGTAGCGCTGGTGTATATAATCCTTTTTTTTCTAATTTTTTTGACGGCAACAACATTTTCTCAATCCTTTTATTATTTATATCCTACCACCCACCTGTTTCATCTAATGAAACAAAACCTTATTTTTTCAATAAATTTTCATTTTTTGATCATTTTTCATCTTTATACATCTGGGCCATCAATATGCAATCTTTTATATGCTGTTGGCGCAGGCTTTCGGGCTCGATTACTTGTACTTCGGGTCCCCAACCGCGGATCCAGGGGTACATTTCGCGGGGTTCTGCAATTTTGGCAGAAAAAATAAGACTGCCATCGGGCTGGTTTTCCAGAATCATACTGGGATGCCAATGGGTTTCGCGTACTCGCGGGGCGACTTTGGCAGAAAAGTGTAGTTTGACCGGCACCGGCGGGTCATCGCTAGTCCAAATGCTCCAGGCTTGGCGAAGTCGATCGCGCTGCATTTGAAAGGGTATCCGTTTGGCGATCTCCGGATCGGGTGGCAACAAATCAATTTTCAATATTCGTTCTGTTTTAAAGGTGCGAAACGCTTCCTCCTTGCCATTTAGCTTCCATGCAAAAAGATGCACTGCACGACCTTCATGATGTGGTTCAAGTGTTATCGGATACAGGGTGTATTCTTTCTCTTCGTTTTTGTCCACTGAAAAATAAACCATACGAAATGAGCATTGCTTTCCCATTGCAATGTCAATTTGTTCAATTATTTCCCGATAACCAGAATAATCTATGGGGCTGGCAAAGCCTTCAATATCTTGGGCAGTTTTTAACATTTGTTCAGCATGTGCCATGCTTGCCTTTCCCTGTGCTTCTGCAAGTTTGCGCAAGGCAGCTGCTGCATAAGGAAATGGGAATTTCATAACACGGGCAAACAAGCGCGAGGCTAAATGCAACGCGCTTAATTCATGCATTGACAGTTTGATGGTATGCAAGTAAGTTGACCGGTCAATTCTGAACCGACCGTCTTCTTCAATAAGATTACTGCGAGTACTCAATTCGGAAATGTCCCGTGAAATTGTAGCTTTACTGACGCCTGTCATTTCCACCAGTTCAGATTGCTTATATCCCTTATCTGTTTCGGATAAAATAAATTCTAAATGTTCAAGCCGCTCAATTTTCGAGTCAATTTTTACACCCATATAACAAGATTTTTATACATGCAAAACAAAAATGCAAATTTGCATTTCTTTGCACCAAAAACTAGACTGTTTTCATGGATAACACAGATTTTCAACGCTTGATACAGCTGCAGGGTAGCGATCCGGGTTTTTATGCTTTGGCGCTTTTGGCCTTTGTGGAAAAAATTTTGAATGCACAGTTGGATGCTAACGATTCGTTCATGGAATTCTCCGATAAGATATACCGCTGGCTGGAGAGTTTAGATCATTTTTCCGTCCCGGCACGGGAAATTGTTACCCTGCTTGTCAAAGCACGCAAAAACACCAATCCTGTTCGCCATAATTTTGCCGAGTTTCCCAGCGAGGAAGCTGTTGCTTTGACCTGGCAAGTAATAGAATTCTGCCGCCTTTCTGGAAATGCCGATGTAGAAAACCAGCATCGCCTGCTTTCATTTGTAGAAGATGCATGGAAAGATCAGCAGAGCAAGCAAGATGCGCTTTGTGATCTTCAGCGCATGGAAACTGAGCTAAGGCAGACTCAAAAACAACACAACCTTCTCCAAGAACAATACTCAAAACTACAGGAAGCCCAGCTGCAATCGCAAGAATTGCAAGTCAAACTGGCAGCTGTTTCCCGCGAACTTGAGCAGGCTCAAAAAACGGCAGGCGACAGGAAGGAACGCCTGGATAGCTTGCGCGCAGAGCGTCATGACTTACAGCAACGCCTAAAGGAATCCCAACAAGCAGTCTGCCAGCTAGATTCTGCACAGCAACGAATTCATTTTATGGAACGCCTTAGCAGTTATAGCCGCACCCGCCGGGCATTTGAGCATTCGCTCCTACGCTTGAGCCCGGAACAAAACGACGTGCTTGATCGCATCAAACTTAATCATGATTTTCTTATCCGTGGCGGGGCAGGAACGGGCAAAACTCTGGTACTTTTGCAGGCCCTCAAACGAGCTGCCGAACAAAACGCAATGGAAAAAGGACTGGGAGTAACAGCCGATCATGAAAACGGCAAAAAAATCGTTTTACTCACCTATACGAATACACTTGTTCGTTACAATCAATATCTGGCAAACCTTTTGCATCAACATAGTACTATTGACACAATCATTACAGCCGATAGCTTGCTGAATGCTGCTTTCCAACAGCTTGGCCCCAACTGGCAGATTGACTACTCCATAATGAAGGAACTATGCCGGGAATTGAACACCACAGATTTTTTAAGTGATGCCGAACTGAATACCGAAATTGAACAGTTTTTATTCGGTGGCGCGGTACGCGAAGCAGAGTACCTGGAAGAGGGCATTGTCCGCCACGGCCTAAAACACCGCTTACACAAGGACCAACGGCAAGCGGTATGGGACATTGCCTGCTCCATGCGTGAAAAAATGCGCCAAAGCGGGGTTTTTAGCCGCAATGCCAGTCGGCTGGAGTTGCTTGATCATCTTATTGCCGAACCAGAAAGCCCTTTACGAAATATCAGCTTTGTTTTTATTGATGAAAGCCAGGATCTCACATCTATTGATTTACGGATTCTCAAGGAACTCAGCAGCAGGCCGATTATTATGGCCGGAGATGTAGGGCAAAGCCTATACGGTTTCCGCTCACCCTATGCC
>CAYNNU010000229.1:0-2771 GCA_964398645.1 uncultured Spirochaeta sp. | reverse complement strand
ATTCAAGGGGGTTTTCCCGAACAGGCTGAATCCCATGATGGTGAAAACTGCGGCAATGGTTGGGCCGGATAATCGAACTTTTGAAAGAAAAATGATGAGTACAGCGATGAGGCCATTCAGACAAGCGTTTAGTAAAGCTCCGCCAATACCAGCTGTTTGGGTAAAATCAGTAATAAGCCGGCTGGGATGCAGTTGCAGGTCAATGAAGCCTTGAAAAGCAATTATAGGACCTTGATACAGTAAACCGGCCAAGCCCGTTGAAACAGTAATAATTAAAATAAAAATATATAAGCTTTTGTTGTTGGAATCCAAGGCACCCCTCCCTGGACAAGTATAGTATCAGATTGAATTTCTGTCAGCCGAAAGTCTGAGGATTAGGTTTGAAATTGAGAAAAGTCCTGAAGTATTTGCCGAATAATTTCAGACATGATGCTCATTCTTTCCTGCATTTCATTCATTGATTCATTTATTTCGCGGGTGCCAACTGTGATTTCTATAAGACTGCCGGAAAAGCTTTTGCTCATGTTTACAATATCCTGGTTTGAGCCGGAAATGGAAACAAGGTCTTCATCGAGTTTTTTTATTTTGTCGCCGGTTTCGCTGGAAATTGTTTGCAGTGAGCTGACTGCGCGGTTGATTTCATGGGCGCCTTGTGCCAGTTCATGAATAACATGCATGATTTCGTCAAAAGAATTCACGGTTTGTTCAGAAGCTCTGCTTAGCTTATCAAATGTTTGCATTGAATCATGGAATTGGCGGGTTAGTTCTTCTATTATTCCAACGGTAGCATTGAGCTCTGATGCAATTGTTTGAGAGCTTTCAGATGAGCTGGCTGCCAAAACCCTGATTTCCTCGGCAACAACAGCAAAGCCTTTTCCGGCTTCGCCGGCATGGGCGGCTTCGATTGCAGCATTCATGGAAAGAAGATTCGTTTGTTTGCTGATTTCGTCGATTATTTCAACGGCATTCATCATTTGGTCTGCGCTGCCTGCTATTCGATCAATCTTTTCAGCAATGTCATGGATATTATCCTGCGTCTGGTTGAGCGAAACCTGTAATTCTTTCGTCTCATTTTGACGTCGGTCGAGTGTTCCTGCAATATTTTGTAGTGAAGCGTTCATCTGGGTGATCGATGCGCTGGTTTGATCTACAGCACTAGCCTGTGAGCTTCCGTGATCTTCTAGTTCATGAATGAGTGCGGTTGCTTCTGAAATACGAACATTGTTGTTCAGAATTAGTTCAGAAACTTTATCGTAATGGTTTTGCGCTGAATGAATGTTCGCTGTTATTTCGTTTGTGGCTGCCGCGGTTTCTTCGATTCCGCTGGCTATGCTGATGGTGCTGTTTTCAGCTTCTCCCATATTTTGGCGAAGGCCGCGGATCAGTCTTGCAAGGGTTCCGATAAAGGTGTTAAAGGCGGTTGCCAAGGTTCCTGTTTCGTCATTCCGGAGGATTGCGAGTTCCTTTGTTAGATCTCCGCCGTGGGTGCTAATTTCGTGGAGTTCCAAAGCTGCTTCTCGAACCGGTTTTGCAATAGATTTTGAAAGTCGGAAAGCTGCAATTGCTGTAATAATTGCGGCGGCGATAATGCTGGTTACGATTGCAATGATTAAGAGATTTACTTGGCGCAAAAGTTCAGCTTCAGGGGCTATGATTGCCAGACTCCATCCAAAAGTGCCGGGAATCGGGCTGTATATTGCGTATTGGATAGCTCTGTCTGGGTCGGAAAACTGGGCGATCCCCGATTTGCTTCTTGTCATGAGTGTCCCGATATCTTCCAAGCCTGAGTATCCCTGATCATCAGAATGGCGGAGATTAAAATTTATTATCTTGCTGCTATCGGGGTGAGCAGCAACATTTGCGCTTGCATCAGTTACTAGGGCAATGCTAGAAGGGGTGATACTAATGGTATTGATAGTATCTTGTAAAACAGTGCTGCTAATGCTTTCAGCAATCAAGCCTAAAACACGGCCTTCTGGATCGCGTACATCGTGGGCAATGATGATGTTGGGTGTTTCTGATGGGTTTTCGCGGGATGGTGCTCCAATTGCGTAGTCTTGGGCTGCTCGGAATATGCCCATGTAATAATCTTGAGAGTTGATTTTGTCTACCCGAATACCATCGGCTCCAATAGCAGTTCCATCGGGGTAGGCGAAGAATATGTCGTTTGCTTCGCTATGCAGGCTGGCCTGTTGGCTTTGGAGGAAAGAAGAAATATCTTCCGGGCTGGATTCAGGATTTGTAAGGACAGCTTGAGATGCATATCTATTGAGTTCCTGTATATGTCCAGCAAACCACCGGCCTAACTCAGAGCCGCGTGCAGAACCAATATCTGCGGCTGATTTTTCCGTTAGAGGAATGACTATTTTATTAATTGAAATCAATACTGTGCCGCCTAAAAGAAGAAGAAGAACAAGCACGAGACTACTAAACAAAAAAGTAGTTCGGGCTGAAATGCTCAATGATTTTTGTGTTTTCATTATTTCACTATTCATTTATATTCCTTCTGTTTGTATTCTAAATGTATCGGTGTATATTGTCGATGAAATAAGTGCAGGTAAAACTGTTTTGGAGGGATTATGAGTACAGCTGCGCGAGGTATGAGCATTCGAATAAAAATACTTTTGTTGGTGAGTTTTACCCTGGTACTGGTTTTTGCCGGGATTGGTTATGTGGTTACAAGAATTGTGCTGGAAAATAATCAGAATTCATCAGAACAATACATGGAAGCATTATCATTGGCGTATGCCAATGAGGCAAAAATATTGATG
>CAYNNU010000228.1:0-2777 GCA_964398645.1 uncultured Spirochaeta sp. | reverse complement strand
CTACCACACCTAGAGCAGCATTAACACCTGCTCCGATTGCCCAGGTATCTAATGGCAGGGGAGCTGCTCCTGCTCTAACCCTTATATCGCTCTTGGTCCATCCCTGCTGAGATGCCACAGCGCTTTTTTCAGTGTCAATGTCGGTTGAAAATTGAACATCAAGACCGATTGATGGTAAGTAGTTTCCTGCGCTGGAAGGATTATTCAGAATTGATTTTAAATCAAGGTTAATCCCGCCACCAACACGCAAGAAGCGGGCGATAATCAGCTCGGTTCCCACTGCAGTTCTAACGTTTTGGAAGGAAGGAAAGCTAAGCTTGGTAAATACGTCCCACTGAATTTTTTCGGTAATAACTGGGCTAAAACCGAATTCTAATACCGGGGTAAAAGGTGATGGATATGGTCCGAAAATGGTGTTCCCCTGGAACCACTTTCCCAGACCGGTTATGGCTATACCATATCTTGCACCCGGAATATCTATAGTGTTTTCAAGCGAATGAATAATTCCTAGTTTTCCTGTCAGACTCCAATCAAGTTGATCACCGTAGCCAATGGCAAAATCAATTCCCGCTCCGACATCAATTGTATCGTATACTTCCTTGGAAAAAGATGTTAGAAGTCTTAGCATAGTCCCCACATTAAAAGATTGCTGTCTTGAATGCAAAAATTGAAGATTTGCACCGGCTACTCCGGCAGGGCTTGGGTAAATACCTCCCAGGTTAATTACATGGGCGTTAGAAATTTTATTGGCGAAATCAGATACGTTGATGTAGGATGCGTCAAGGTGGACACGCTGTTCTGCGGCAGGGGCGGCTGGATTAATTACTCCGGAAGAGGGGTATTCATTTATTAGCCCAAAATCACCCACATTTAACATTCGGGGAGATAAAAAACGGTCCAATTCGTCACCGCCAGCCGCTGGGTTAAAATCAGCGAAGGCTGGCAAACAAATAAACCCAAATAGCAGCGTTGTAAAAATCCTGATGGCTCTGGAATTGTTAATCAATTTGATCTGAATAGATTTCGTCAATTTTCTCTACCTCCTCCAGCGTCATAGTCTGGAAAATTTGTTTCTGCATGATTCCGAATAGTTCAAGTTGAACCTCATCCAGAATTTCTTCGTTATTACGAAAAAAGATATAGGCTGCCAAAAGATAGCGGTCTTTCAGGATTAATTCCATATAAAATTCCTTACAATTGGCTAAAATAGAATTGTATCACCTTCTCTGGCAATTTGTATTTCTAACGCTGATGAACTCATTGAGCTGGCAAAGTTCTGTGCCGCTTTTAGATTATCATATAGCTTTTGATCCCCATAGGTTGGTTCATGATGAAACAAGATCAGCTTTTTCGCTTGCCAATGAAGTGCGAAATCAACTCCATGGAGATATGATGTATGTCCCCAGTCAAATTTTTGTAAAGCCTCATCCAGAGTATACTGAGTATCCAGGATGATACAATCCAGCTTTTCATAAAAAGCACGATTCTCTTCAGTTTTCTCATACATTTTGGTATTTACAGACACATCAGAACAATATAAAACCCGGCTGTTATCGTTTTCTATCAAATAACCAAACGCACCGCCGGGATGTTCAAGTTTAATCCATCGTATTCTAGTGTTAGATATGTAAATTTCACCGTATTTTTGTAACTGATGAAAAATTAGTTCAGATTGCATTGCTGCATCCACACTTACAGGGAAGAATGGATGTTTCATCTGTGATCTGATTGTTTTTTCGAGCTCAGGCTGAGCGCTATATAGATTAACAATATTTCCGGGAATATATGCAGGAACAAAAAATGGAAATCCCTGTATATGATCATAATGATAATGGGTAAAAAAAATGTGATATTCGTTTCCACTTAATGCAACACCTTGTTGAATCAGGTGTTTCCAATACTCTGTTATTCCAGTGCCAGCGTCGAAAATTACAGACTTACCGGCATCAGTCGTAACTGTAAGGCAAGCAGTATTTCCAGAGTAGGTACCAAACAGCCAGGGAGGCAGGTTGGCTAGAAAAGCCTCTCTGGATTCAGGGGAAACCAAGTCTTCTGGCTGAACTCTTTGTATTACGGCAGAAATTTTACTCTTGATTTGTTCAGGAGTCGCTGGCTTAGGATGGCTTCCTCTTGCTCCCCAAATATTCAATTTCATGCTGTTTGATCATCCTTCATTTCCATCTTGGAAGAAATAATGTCTTTCCATAAGACATATGGCTCTGATTGTCTGGCATTTAGCCAGTTATTTACAGTTTTATGGGAATGAAGCTGTCCTTTCCCGATTCCTGGACACCAGGCATGTTCTTTTTCCCATCCACCCTCTGACAGGATGATAGTGTGCCAAAAAGGATAGGAGCTGCATTGCAGAGGACGAACAGAATATATTTTGCAGCCGTTCTCCCAAAAAATACAATCATAGTCATTTGGCCCGTTCTTCTTTTCTATCAGGCTGACATAAGTGTTGTTTTCTTTGAATATTGGACGGCAATATACCTTTATAAAATCGCTTGTAGTATAATTTAAGAAATTACACATTCTTTCTATATCATTCAGGGAAAGCATTACCAGACCGGATTCACCGCGACAACATGAGCTACATCTGGTACAGGAAAAACGAAATTCCATCGAGTCAAAATTACTTTGGTTGTCAGTTGATTGATTCACACCTTGAATATAGTACACTGCAGATAAAAAAAAAAGCCTCCATTTAATGGAGGCTTTTAATGGGGAGAGCAGGATTCGAACCTGCGAAGGCTACGCCGGCAGATTTACAGTCT
>CAYNNU010000227.1:0-2780 GCA_964398645.1 uncultured Spirochaeta sp. | reverse complement strand
ATGGCCAATGCTATCGTGCATATCACGGGCCAGGCGTGTTCGCTCTTCCAGGGCAACAACACGCCCAACATCGGCGGCATACCGGCGCAACTGCTCCTGTGATGCATTGAGCTCAACCAGCAAGCGATCGTTCTCCTGCCGTCGCCGTCGCTCACTCTCCCAGAACCAGGCTAAAAGGTAAAAAAACACAATCACCACGGTTCTAA
Source organism: uncultured Spirochaeta sp. (assembly GCA_964398645.1). Lineage (GTDB taxonomy): Bacteria > Spirochaetota > Spirochaetia > DSM-27196 > DSM-8902 > Spirochaeta_B. The sequence continues at coordinate 2,574 of CAYNNU010000227.1, read as the reverse complement.
ACAACAGAAAGCTTATTTGATCCGGGCCACGAAAAGAAACAGAAATATCCCGCTGAAAATAATCTGCCGTAATAAGAATAATAATCGATAATAAAAGCAACAGACTCCAGCGGGGTTTCATTACAAAATAGGCATAGAAAACCATTAATGGAATCATAGACGAGACAATTGGATTGCTACGCAAGGGAGCTTGTGGAAGCGGACAAAAATACCAAAACGCCACCAAGGCAGCTATCCGAAACACAAACAGCACCCGTGTAACTATAATTTTCTCATCACGATATCGCAAAACCATGAACTCAAATAATTCGACGGCAAAAAAAAGCAGAAACATGGCAATACTTAAAAGCAAAACAAACCGGTATTCTTCACCTGCATGCATTCTACGAATACCGAACATTGCAGGAACCATGAATATGAAATATAGGGAAACAATCATAAAGCGGATCACATTGTTCCCATTTAAATGCTTGTAGATACTCGCCATAACAAAAACAGTATACCACTGCAGCCGGGCTTCTCATATGAAGCAAGTCATCACTTTTCTTCAAAAACCCATCCAAAAAGTGACTTTTGTCATATTTAATTGATGACTTTTGACGTCAAAAACAGTGATTTTTGGCACTAGCCGGCATCCTTTTTCAGTGGGATATTTTGACTATAAAGGGGGCACAAAATGAAACGCCTAATCAAAAAAATTACATCCGCCGCAAAGAAGCCTTTTGAATTTCGGCCCAAAAATCCTGAAACCTTTTTTGTTCAAATAACATTGCTCATTCTTATTGCGGGCGGAATACTGCTTATTGCTCATACTCTTCAATCCGGCGGAACAGGAAATCAGCCACCAGCGGGCCCTCCTCCGGCCGGCATGAGTCCAGGCGCACGTCCCAGCGGACCCCCCACTGCAATGCCAGGAGACTCTGCACCCCCTAGTGAAAAAGGCAACGCTATTGCCGTTGAAACGTACACCGTTGTTCCACAAACTGTGCAAGAATACATAAAAGTAAACGGGGACATTGCCGCGGAAAGAACCATTTCCATGTACCCTAATGCCGCCGGAGAAATAACCGCACGGAATATTTCAGTAGGACAATACGTACAGATTGGCCAACAGCTTGCTGTTGTTGACCCATCCCAAGCAGGCCAACGTTTTAGCCCCAGTCCAATTGTATCGACAATCGCCGGCACCGTTACCGCCATACATGTCGAAGTCGGCGATACCGTGAGCCAGCAAACCGCAATAGCCAGCGTTGGCGATCTTTCCAGGCTGGAAATCATCAGCTATATCCCTGAACGCTACGCTGCGGCTATCCATACCGGCCTTGTCGCTGAAATCACCCTCGAGGCATTTCCCGATGAAATTTTTCAGGCTCGGGTTGTAGAAGTCAGCCCTGTCGTTAATACAACATCCAGAACTGTCGAGGTTTCCCTTGCCTTTGTAGAGCAAGATGAACGAATCAAAGCAGGAATGTTCGCCTCCCTCCGGCTTATTACCCGCGAAGAAACAAATGTCATTGCCGTTCCACCCCATGTAATAACTCAATATTACAATGAGCCGGTTGTATTTGTTGTAGGACAAGACAACATAGTTGAGCGCCGAACAGTAAGTCGGGGGCTAACTTCTAGTGATTTTGTTCAGATTACTACAGGGCTTGAAGCTGGCGAGACTGTTATTTCGGCTGGAATCACCAAAGTGTCAGAGGGCACTGAGGTACGGATTGTTTCAACAGATGAGACAGGAGAAGACCAATGAACATTGCTGAAACCTCGGTTAAGCGCCCGCTTACCATATTAATTATCACGGTCATCTTCATCCTTGTGGGCCTTATCATGGTTCAGGACATTGCCGTAGACATGTTCCCCGAAGTAAGCCCGCCCTTCATGATGGTGTATACAAGCTATCCCGGTGCAAGCCCGCAAGAGGTAGAACAAAGCATCACCGAGCGGCTGGAAAAGCAGCTTTCCAATTTAAGCGGGCTTGAAGATATGACCTCAACTTCCAGCGCAGGCAGTAGCAGAATAATGCTGGAATTCGGCTACGACCGGGATATGACCGATGCAACAAATGATGTTCGAGATTCCCTTGAGGTCATTGTAAACGCCCTGCCTGACGACGCCAGCTCACCAATAATCATGAAATACGACTTTATGCAGTCATCTATTATGCGCCTGATGATGAAAGGCGATGAAACCCCGGATACCCTAAAGCGTCTTGCCGAAGATGTTGTGCAACCCCGCCTTGAACGGCTGGAAGGCGTTGCTTCGGCCGATGTTTCCGGCGGCGAAGTTCGCGCAGTCCGCGTTGATATTAGCCTTAACCGGCTGGCCGCCTATGGACTCACCATGTCAGAAGTAACTGCCGCGCTGGCATCACAAAACCTGCAAATGAGCAGCGGCTCCCTGACAATTCATGATACAGAATATGACCTGCGAGTCGACGAGCGCTTTACATCTCTAGAAGAAATCAAACGAACTGTCATTGCGACTGTACAAAATGCCGCCGCTGCTAGCGCAGGCCAGTCCGTCAACCGCTCCATGGTTGTGCGTTTGGAAGACCTCGCAGAAGTGTACGAA
>CAYNNU010000226.1:0-2801 GCA_964398645.1 uncultured Spirochaeta sp. | reverse complement strand
CTGGAAGATAAGGTTGTGAAATCTCTGGGTGGTGAAAAGGGTATATATCCGAACGTTGATTTCTATTCCGGCCTCGTATATCGCAGCATGAATTTGCCAAAAGATTTATATACAACGATATTTGCGGTTTCCCGTGTTGCCGGCTGGACGGCCAGGGTTGTTGAATATCTGGAACATAACCGGATTTTCCGACCGCGTGCGTTTTATGTGGGGCGGCTTGAGGAAGAATACGTTCCAGTGGAAAAACGGAAATAAAGGATTGGCGGCACCCTGCTGTAAAAGATGCAAAAAAAAGGCCGGCCGTTTTGGCCGGCTTTGGCCGCCATCCGGAGCACTAATCGTGACGGAATGGTCGGCTATTATTTTGTAAGCGGCGTTAACGGCCGCTGAACATTGTTTCGGACGCCGACACGACAGGTCGGCACAATGTTTTTGGTGGTGTGCCCTGTTCAGCCATATCTAACTCCTTCTAATAAAAGATTACTACTGTTTATTTCGGAAGTCAAATATTTTGGCTTCTTTTTTTAGGCGTTGTTCTGGGCAAACTCCTTCATGAAATTAGCCAGTGCCTGGGCGCCTTCCAATGGCATCGCATTGTAGATTGATGCGCGGCAACCACCAACAGAGCGGTGGCCTTTGAGTCCAACCATGCCTTTTGCCTTTGCTTCTGCAATAAACTTTGCTTCCAGTTCTTCGCTTGGCAGACGGAAAACAACATTCATTGTTGAGCGAACAGCAGGATCAACTGGACAACGGTAGAAATCAGACTGGGCAGAAATTGCATCGTATACAATTTTTGCTTTCTTTTCGTTGTTTTCCTGCACCTTTTTCAATCCGCCGTTTGCTTTTACCCATTTGAGCACTTCGCCCATCGCCCAGATTGCGAAAACCGGTGGGGTGTTGTACATGGAATCTTTATCAGCATGGGTTTTGTAGTTCAGGTATGCTGGCAGTGTATCCGGACATTTTTCCAGCAGGTCGTTGCGGATAATAACAATTGCAACACCGGCAGGGCCGAGGTTTTTCTGAGCGCCGGCATAGATCATGCCGAACTGTTCAACCGGTAGCGGCCGGCTCATGATGTCGCTAGACATATCTGCAATCAAGGGAACATCGCCGGTTTGCGGAAATGTTTTCCACTGAACCCCTTCGATTGTTTCGTTGCTCGTGATGTGCACGAAGGCAGCTCCGGCATTTGTATTCAATGTTTCCGGCAGTGTGGTGAAACCGGAATCCTTGCCGTCAAAAATCTTTTGTACAGTGCCAACCTTGCCAAAATCAGCAATGGCTTTTTTTGCCCAGGAACCGCTCATAACGGCATCGCAGCTTTTGCCGCCGGAAAGCAGGTTTAAGGGGATCATGGCAAACTGCATGGTAGCTCCGCCTTGCAGCAATAATATACTGTGGGTATCGGGAACTTGCAGCAGCTCTTTAATCAAGCTGATTGTGTTCATATGAACAGCATCATACTCGGCGCCGCGGTGGCTTGCTTCAATCAGGGACATTCCGCTTCCCTGGTAATCGACCATCTCATCTCTGAGTGTTTCCAAAACTTGAACCGGCAGGGTGGATGGGCCGGCAGAAAAATTATACTTGCGCATCGGTAGAACTCCTTTTGATATCGTTTTATCGAATAATGCCTTGTTGGTCAAATGCTATTTTTGTTTTTGGCCGCTTCTAGCCTGGAGGCCAGTGCATGCCGCGCCCGCCAAGAATATGGGCGTGGAGGTAGTGAACAGTCTGTTGCCCATCTTTTCCGGTGTTAAACACCACCCGGTAGCCGTTTTCTTCCAACTCGAGCTTTTTTGCCGTTGCTGAAACGCCGGCCATGTACTTTCCCACTGCTTCCGGTTCAGCGCCCGCCAAGTCGGAAATACTGGTCCATTTTTGCTTGGGAATGACCAGAACGTGTACTGGTGCTTGTGGATTGATGTCGCGGAACGCGAGCACATCATCATTTTCAAAGACTACATCGCAGGGTATTTCCCCATCGAGCATTTTTTCAAAAAGAGTCTTCTTGCCCATCTTCTGCCTCCGGATAATAATTTTCAGGTGAATCAACCTTAGTTCTTGTGAATGATTGAGTTGCTGTCTGTGGTTCTCGCATAATTACGGTGTGATGCGGGAATGGTATTTCGATTCCCTCCCGGTCGAAACGTTCTTTTAGGCGGCGGCGGAATTCCCGGCCAACAGCCCACTGCTGCACAGGCCGGGTTTTTATTCGCGCTCGGATAATCAATGCGCTGTCGCCGAAATTGTCCAGGCCCATCACTTCGATTGCCTCAATCATCAGTCTTTTCCACTCTGGATCCTGGTGCATGTCCTCGTAGGTCTGGCGCATTAGGTCCATGACTTGATCAACGTTGGATGAATAGGAGACCCCGATATCCAGAATGACAGCTGACCATACCTTGGTCATGTTGGACAGGGTGTTGATTTTGCCGTTCTGAAAGATGTGAACGGTCCCGGAAAGGTCGCGTAAGGTGGTGGTACGTAATTCGATTCGTTCAACCGTTCCCCCGGTCCCATTGATGATGGCAACATCGCCGGTGCGAAGCTGGTTTTCCATCAATATAAAAAAACCGGCAATAACATCGCGGACAAGTTCCTGCGCGCCAAAACCGACTGCCAAACCGACAATCCCTGCACTGGCCAGGATGGGCCCAATATTTACCCCGACTTTTTGCAGCAGAATGAGCACCAGACTAAACCAGAGCAAAAGATGAATTGTGCGCAAAGAAATATCGACAAGAGTGGTGATTCTTTTTGCCGATTCCTCTGTATCGATGTATTTGTTGCGT
>CAYNNU010000225.1:0-2811 GCA_964398645.1 uncultured Spirochaeta sp. | reverse complement strand
CATCGCTGCTGAGGTTCTCAGCCAACCGCCCCTTGCGATCGGAACCCGCCTATTTACTGCTAAACAGTACATCGACACACCACAGGTTTTCGCCTGGACTCTCATCGCAATAGCGGTAGCCGGTTTAGCAGATTCTGTACTTTTTGCCATGCAACGCTTTGCCCAGCGCCCATACCGCCGCCATACGAGATTAAAAAATCTGCCTTTGCATACAAAACAATTACAAGGCAGCCTGAAAAGCCCTTTGCTGGATCTTGCAAAACAAGCCAAACCAACTTCCATTCATTGCCGCAAGGTGCAATTCTCCTTTCCAGGCACCTGCATTTTTTCAGGACTAAACATCGAAATTTCACCTGGCAGCATAAATGTGATTGTCGGCCCAAGCGGGTGCGGAAAAACAACCCTGCTTCGGCTCGCGGCTGGCCTAATCGAGCCGGATTCCGGCACTATCAACCACTCTCCGCAGCAAACAAAAACCGCCTTTGTATTCCAGGATTCACGCCTGCTGCCATGGGCAAATCTTGAACAGAACCTTAGCTTGAGCCTTCATGGTATTTCCCGTAAATTGAAACAGGAGCTCTGCCAAAGTGTACTCAATCATATAAACATTCCAGATGCCCACGCCTACCCCCACCAACTCAGCGGTGGCATGCAACAGCGCATCAATCTGGCTCGTGGTTTCTTACAACATTCCGGCCTGTTATGTCTCGACGAACCCTTTGCAAATCAGGATCACGCAACAAGAACAGAACTCGCAGAGCTCACCCGCTCACTACACTCAGCATATCGACCAACAATCCTCTGGGTCACACACGACCCAGGCGAAGCAATTCAGCTTGCTGATCGAATCATCAAACTTGAAAGAACTGATAGATGCACCCGTATATCACATGACGTGGAATTGAATACGCTTTCACCCGGCGAACGTTCCAGCCTATTAGATGAAATAATCCGATAATTTTTTATTGATTAAACCTACAACCCGTGATACACTTCCGAAACTTGAAAATTAGGCACATTACAAGGGGATCCGGGTGACAGAAAACACAACCGAAATACAGCAGGAAAAAGTGCTCAACGAAGATCTGATAGCGTTTATCGATACATGGCAGAAAAAACGCGGCAGCCTCATAATGATTTTGCATCGTATTCAACAGGAATACGGCTATGTACCACGGCGAACCGCCATTGAACTAAGTCAATATATGGATATTCCATTGGCCAAGATTTATGGGGTTCTCACCTTTTACCATTACTTCAAACTGGAAAAACCCGGACGACATACGCTCTCGGTATGTATGGGTACCGCATGTTACTTGAAAGGCGGCCAGGATCTAATTGATGAGTTGGAAACACTTTTAGGCGCAGGCGTTAACCAACGAACCGAAGATGGCGAATTCTCCATCGAAGCAGTTCGCTGTGTTGGTTGTTGTGGACTTGCACCTGTACTCACAGTCGACGATGAAATCTTCGGCAAGGTTACAAAAGAACAGCTGCCGGAAATACTGGCGAAATTCCGCGGAAAATAAACACTAGGAGATCGCAAATATGAAACCACTAAATCGCGAAGGACTGCAGGCTCTGCGGGAAGAAAAACGATCTGAACTGCGGCTGCGAAAATCAGCCGACGGAAAAGTAGAAATAATCATCGGCATGGGAACCAGCGGCATCGCTGCTGGCGCCCGCGCAAGCTTAGCTGCATTTGAGGAAAAAGTAGATGACTGCGGTATTAAAAATGTTTTAATCCGTCAGGCAGGCTCCCTAGGTCTGGACTATGCAGAACCTACCGTTGAGGTGCGAATGCACGGAATGCCGGACACAATATACGGCAATGTCAGCCCCGAAGTAGCTGAGCAAATCGTTGAACAACACATTCTCAAGCATGAAATGGTAAACAAACACGTTTACGACCGGCCGGCCCCGGACATGATTAAGGAGTAATCGATGACGTATACACATTATTGTCTGGTCTGCGGCGGCACCGGATGCGACGCAAAAAAATCCAGCAACATTTACAAAGAACTGAAGAAAACAATAGAAGAGCGGGGAAAATCCAATGAAGTCCAGGTGATTAAAACCGGCTGTTTCGGCTTCTGTGAAAAAGGCCCGATCGTCAAAATACTACCTGATGAAACTTTCTACATTCAGGTTCAGCCCGAAGATGCTGCGCAGATTGTCGATGATCATATCATCAAAGGAAAAGCAGTTGACCGCCTAGTACTAAAAGAAGCAGATCGCTGCAAGCACCCTGAGACAGAAGACAAAAGTACCTTTTATCAAAAACAAGTGCGTATTGCGCTACGCAACTGCGGTATTATCAATCCGGAAGACATCACAGAATACATTGCCCGCGACGGCTATGCCGGACTGGAGCGCGTGCTATTTGAAATGTCTGGTGACGACGTAATTGACGAATTGAAAAAATCAGGATTACGCGGACGCGGGGGTGCAGGTTTCCCAACTTGGCAAAAATGGAACTTCACCAAGCAAGTTAAGGATGATGCTGATGAAATATTTGTAGTATGTAACGCCGACGAAGGCGACCCCGGTGCCTATATGGACCGTTCCGTTTTGGAAGGCGACCCCCATTCTGTTCTGGAAGCCATGACCATTGCCGGACGCACCTGCGATGCACAAATGGGCTACATCTACATTCGGGCTGAATATCCCCTGGCAATCAGCCGCCTAAACCATGCAATGGAACAGGCTCGTTCATATGGTCTGCTTGGGGAAAACATTCTCGGCAGTGGTTACAGCTTTGACATTGAGCTACGGCTTGGCGCCGGCGCCTTCGTCTGTGGTGAAGAAACC
>CAYNNU010000224.1:0-2817 GCA_964398645.1 uncultured Spirochaeta sp. | reverse complement strand
CATCTGGTACGGGAAAGACTTCTCCGTAAAGATAATTAAACCGCCGAGCAATTTCACGGGTCAGCTCAACATGGGATTCATTATCTTTGCCAACCGGAACAATATTTGCACGAGGCAGCAAAATATCGGCCGATTGTAGTACTGGATAGCCTAAAAGACCGAAGGGCATCTCGTTCAAATGAGCAGCCTTAGCCATATCCTTCAAACTAGGTATTCGCTGTAGACGGGGAACACTTACCAACATCTCAAAAAGAAGATTCAACTCATATACTTCAGGTACTGCTGATTGCAAATAGATTACTGAACTCTCTGGATCAATCCCACAGGAAAGATAATCAATCACCATCTCGCGAGCATTTCCAGCTATAGCCTCAACTGCTTCCTTCTCGGGCTTCGTAGTCAGTGTATGTAAATCTGCAATAATAAAAAATGACTCATACTCATGCTGCAGACGAAGGCGGTTTTGTATTGAACCAAGATAATGCCCCAGATGCAATCGACCACTTGGGCGGTCACCTGTTAGTAGACGTTTTTTTTGCTGCATATTGACCTCCAGAGGGTGTTTTCAAGTTCTAAGATTCTTTCCCGTCACATTGCTTGCAAAGCGCTTTTCCACTTTCCATCATAATACTCAAAGGTCGCAAGCTTGGAATAAGACCACAAATAATTTTCATTACCATGGTCAAGGGAACCGCTAAAAACATTCCAGCAATTCCCCACAACCAACCCCAAAAAAGCAAAGAAAAGATGATAACCACCGGGCTAAGATTCAAGCGTTCTCCTTGCAGTTTTGGATCAAGCACATTTCCAATCACTATCTGCGAAACACCCATCACCGCTGATGCCAGAAAAATTGGGGCAGGATCCGGGTAAAACTGGACAAAAATAAACAAAAAGCTTACCAGACTGATAATTATCGATCCAATACTAGGGATAAAATTAAACATAAACGTCAAAACTGCCCAGATAATTGCAAAATCGACCCCTACAATAGAAAAACCAATTGCCACCACAATTGCTGTTAAGCCGCTGGTAAATAATTTCAAGCCAACATAATGCCCGATCTGCTCATTTATCTGGCCAGTAATATGAATTACCTTTCCCGCCCTCACATCATCAAAGGCCGCAATAACCTTGGCGCGAATATACTGTGCTTCTAAAAGAAGAAATAATAAATATAGCATAGTCATGAAAAACGATGACAAAAAGGATAAAAACCCACCGGAAATTGATAACAAAGAACTTCGCAGGGTTGGAAGCAAATACCGGCCAATTACTGAGAAGGCACTTTCCCCTTCCTCTCCAAAAGAAAAGGTATCCCCCATCAAAAACGAAAGGCGATCAACTAAGGGATTATTATGAAGAATATCAGAAAAACGTTGCTGATAAGCCGGAAACTCTTTTACCATCTGCTGGCCGCTGCTGTAAATGATCAATCCTATCAAGAATCCAACAGCTAGAAACAACATAAGCACCAGCAATATTGCCAGAATACGAGGAATACGAAATCGGATTAATTGTGTTACAAGCGGATACAAGGCAAATGCCAATAAGACTGCAATAACCAAGGGCAGAACAAAAGAACCAACCATACGCATTACACTGCCAACCACAACCAGTGTAATTACAAAAAGTAAGCCTGTTTGAATACCTGTTCGCTGTTCCACCGCGCCAGCATAGCATTTATCTAAATAAATAGTCTACGCGCCGGAAAAAAAGGAAAACATTTTTTGAGCTAAAAAATCCGGAACCTCCAGATTGGGTGAATGACCACAATTTGGAACATATTCAAACGTACAATTCGGGATTGCAGCCGCTGTGCGTTCACTTCCTTCCTGCGGCACAAAATGATCTTCTTCTCCATGCAGGAAAAGCACCGGGCATTGAATTTCCGGCAGGCGGTCAAACCAATCAGCCTGATGCATGGTTTTCGGCTGTTCCAGAAAAACCTGTTCACTGGCCTTGGCAGCCGCCTCAATTACACGGTCAATGAGCTTTTCATCTGAACAATGAGGGATAATACCACGAATTGCCATAGCAAGCAGTTTTCTATCGGACCTAAGAGCCTGCATTCCTGCGTCTCCCCGCTCAAATAATACATGGAAACCATCAGCTGCTATTGAATCGAGTAAAACCAGGGATAGAACCTTCTGCGGATGATCGATGGTATACAGTTGACTAATCCCACCCCCCATTGAATGCCCGACAAGATAAAAACTATCTAAAGCTAAGGCTGAGGTAAAATCATCAAGTAGATCAGCAAAATATTGCATGCTGTGCAATTCACCGCTTTCAGGCGTGTCTCCGCTACCCGGTAAATCCAATGCATAGGCCGTAAAATCCTGAGGTAGACGCGAAAATAGAGGCTCCCACCAAATTGAACTGGCAAGGTTGCCATGAACACAAAGTAATATTTTTGAACCCGAACCAGCCTGGCGGTAATGCACAGACAAACCATTTTTTAACTCGATATTTGCCATAACTGATTATACGTTTAATTGAAAAAATGCAAAACATCTTTTGAAAAAATTTGTTTCCCCAAAGAAAGTGCATTAGTATGTAGTAGTGAGGATAATAATTCAAACATGGGAATGCTGAACACAACTACAGAGAATAAAAACGCCCGTATACTCATAGTGGAAGATGAGAAAATCATCGCCCTGGATCTACAACGACGCCTGGAAAAATACGGGTATCAAATTGTTGGAATGCACAATAGTGGAAAAGATGCTATTGAGGCTGTTGCCAAAGAAATGCCGGATATAGTCTTAATGGACGTTATGCTAAATGGTGAGATGGATGGCATTCATACCGCTA
>CAYNNU010000223.1:0-2900 GCA_964398645.1 uncultured Spirochaeta sp. | reverse complement strand
GTATAAAACCGATTATGGCCATGCTGAAGCACATGCTGTTTTTGGACGTGATCCTCGTGAATTTAGTATTCTTACCAAAGAATTTATTGGTAACGAGCAGGGGAAACTTGTCGGCTTGAAAACTGTACGCGTGGAATGGGTGCAAACGGAAAATGGCCCTCGTATGCAGGAAATACCCGGTAGTGAAGAAAGCTGGAAGGCCGATTTTGTCTTTCTGGCTCTCGGCTTCACTGGTCCCGAAGCAAGTTTGACACAGCATTTTATGCTGGAAACGGATGCACGCAGCAATATCGCGGCAGAGTATGGCCGTTTTGCCACATCGCGTCCCAAGATCTATGCTGCCGGCGATGTCCGGCGGGGTCAGTCTTTGGTGGTGTGGGCAATCAATGAGGGCCGCGCCGCTGCCCGGGAAATAGACCGCGACTTGGTTGGAAACACCGAGCTTCCATAGCAGTTGTAATTATTTTTTTAAAAAGGCTTCCTAGTGAGGCCTTTTTTTTGCTGCTTTCTTCATTCTTTGTTAAATAAATACTATTTATACAATGAAAAGTGGAATGCAGGCTTGATAACTATTAAAATAATGGTTGGGGGTAAACCATGATGACATTGGACTTAAGCTTACAGTAGCAGTATTTGTTATAGCGTTTTTAGGTATTTTATTTTTTTCAGGAATTCGGATTATTCGTCCAACCCACAGGGGTTTGATTGAACGTTTGGGAAAGTATAAAAGGTTCGCTAATCCAGGTTTTAATTGGATTATTCCGGTTATTGAAAGCCTGTATACGGTAAACATTACTGAGCAGATGATAGATGCTGAGCCGCAGGAAATTATTACAAATGATAACTTGAACGCCACGGTCGATGCTCAGGTGTATTTTAAAGTAAAGTTTGATGAAGAGAGTGTGAAAAAGTCACTATACAATGTAAATAATTATACATGGCAGATCGTCAACCTTGCGCGTACTACATTACGTAATATTATTGGTACACTTACTCTGAAGTCAGCAAATAGCGAACGGGGAAAGATCAATTCTGAATTGCATACAACTTTGCGCGAGGAAACGACCACCTGGGGAATTGAGATTGTCCGAACAGAGCTGAAACAAATTGATCCACCGAAGGATGTGCAGGATACCATGAACAAGGTTGTTAAAGCAGAAAATGAAAAGATTTCTGCAATAGATTTTGCAACCGCTAGGGAAACAGTTGCCGATGGTGAGAAACGGGCAAAAATCAAAGAAGCCGAAGGCGTAAAGCAGGGCAGAATATTACAGGCAGAGGGCGAGGCCGAAGCAATTCGTTTGGTTAATGAAGCCGCGGAAAAATTCTTTGTTGGAAATGCTCAGGTTCTCCGAAAGCTGGAGGCAGTCGAAAAAGCTCTGCAAAATAATGCAAAAGTTGTTATTCCGACCGACACCGAACTTGTAAATGTTATTGGTGAAATGGCCGGGGTTCTTCCACTGAAAAAAGATTAATTTGAGGAAGGATAGTGAAATACGAGTGGAGAAAAGCTGAAAAGTCTTTGTATGTGCCGCCGCAACGGCCGGTTATTATCGATGTGCCTGAATTGCCTTTTTTTATGCTTAGCGGCAGTGGTAACCCAAATGATAGTTTGTTTTCTCAAAAAGTTGAAGCCTTGTATGCTGTTTCATATGCCATCCGGATGTCACATAAAAAAGGCCGGCAGCCGGATGGTTTTTTTGAATATACGGTTTTTCCGCTTGAAGGAGTATGGGATATTTCCGAAGAAGCAAAATCGGATTTTGATGGAAATATCAACAAGAATGATTTGGTGTATACCATTATGATTCGGCAGCCTGATTTTGTGAGCGATGAAGTGGCCCAACAGGCGAAAGAATGGGCGAAAGAAAAGGCGGATAATCCACATATTGATACATTGGTTTTTGACAGCATATCAGATGGAAAATGTGTACAAATGATGCATGTAGGCAGTTACGATAGTGAACCTGAATCTTTTGCCATAATGGAAGCTTTTTGCAATGAAAATAGCCTGTGTCGAAAGTCGAAAATGCATAAAGAAATTTATCTATCTGATCCGCGAAAGTGTGCCCCGGAAAAAATGAAAACGGTATTACGTTTTGCCATCGAGTAGTATCCTAAATTAGCAAGTTGTAGGCAAAAAGACGAAAAAAATGCCGCCTTAAGAGAATAATCTCAAAGGCGGCAAATGTGTTTATGATAATTTGCTACAAATTAGTCGAGATAATCTAGCGTCAGGCTGAAGTCGTTATACTCAACATCCAAGTTCCAGAAATAGTATTCATCACCATCTTCATCGACTGCTTTTATGTCAAAAATTGGGGATGAAAAACCCTTCAGATTAACAGTAAAGCTGTCTCCTGCTTCTAGGATTTCACTTCCCAGAACATCATCTTCCCAGTTATCAGAAGATTCGTGACTTACATACAAATAGTATACGTCATAACCTGTTCGGTTATATACTGTTACATAGCCGTCAAAGGCAAATAGAGCGGTGGCAAGACCCAATAATACTAAAACTAATAGCGCTTTTTTCATGCACTCCTCCTTTAATTATCTTAGTATAGTACCTTGGAAAAACTTTTTCCATTTATATTGATGTTTTTTGTCAGAACGACCACTGTAGTGATAGTTCGGGCAGAATGGGTCTGTCGGTTCTCCATCCACTGTCTCGCTGGTGTTCAAAAATAATAAGTACCCCCGTTTTTAGGGCGATAATCGAACCTGATTTAAGGGTTCTGCCCCAGACTAGGCTCGCGCCTGGCGCCCACCCTGCAAAGGGGTCATCAATATTGGGGTCCCAATCAACTAGCCATCCTTCAAAAAGATTTAGGTATGCCAGTGCTAAACCGAATTCAAAATCCAATTGGAATGTTCGTTCTGGCGGCATTATGTGGTAT
>CAYNNU010000222.1:0-2904 GCA_964398645.1 uncultured Spirochaeta sp. | reverse complement strand
TCTTTTCGTTACGATGATGAACAGCGATGCACTGAATATCGTGATCCTGGCGGAAGTATATTCAGGTATTATTTTGATAATCAAAATCGGCAAATACGGGTTGAGTATCCCTATGGAAAAATTGAACAATTTGAATATAACCAGAATGGAGATTTGATTGCTATAAACATCTCAGATAATAATTCTTTGAGAGGGGCTACCTTACAGGAATGGGATGAGGCGGGAAATTTTATTGCTCAGGTGTACGAGGATGGGAGCGAAAAACTTTACAACTATTGTGAAAGTGGCCTGTTGGAATCGGTGCAAAATCGTTTTGGTGGAATTGTAAATTTTGACTATAGCGTAAATGGACTTATAGAAAAAATTTCATACCCCGATGGGAGTTCAGAAGATTTTTTCTATAGTCAAAATGGCAAACTTCTCGAACACAGAAATCGAAGGGGTCTTGTTCGCCAATATGATTACGATAGTCAGCAGTTTCTCATTGCCGTTACTGAATGCTGGGAAGGCCAGTGTAGAAAAATCAGTTTTGAAAATGACAGTTTGGGTAGGCACATAGTCGTCAATCTTCCTGATGGTGAAAAAGAATACTGTTGGTATGATCCCGATGGGAGTATGGTCGCCATGTTACAGACCTCCGGTATGTTTCTAGAGTACGAATATAATTGCAGAGGTGATTGCATTCAAGAAAGCATCTATCATTTTCCTTATGAGTCAATTTCATTTGCCAGTCGCCCTGATTTAGTTGATATAAAAAGGAATCATTCGTTGGTACTCTTTCAGCAGCTTAGGCGGGTTTTTGATTCAAGACACCTGCCTATTCTGGTGGAGAATACTGATGGCATAGTTTTGCAGTATTCCTACGATGGGATGAGGCGGGTTCGTTCTATCAAAATGGAAGATAGTGAGACTGGCCAAACGTGTTCATTTTTATATCAGTATGGGGAATCCGGCTTGCTAGAAGAGTTTCGAAAGGAAGCTAGCAGCCTAGAAGAAAGTATAATATATAAAATGCTTTATGATGGCTTGGGCAGGTTGGCATACATTCAAAATCCTGATGGTTTTTGGGAAAAGTACGAATATAGTGGCACCACGAATACTGTGCAGAAGGTTTCACAAGGTGGGAGATCAAGTCATCCTGAGCAAACGGATTTTGTCGTTTTGCGCGAATATGAGTTAGAATCTGGTCTGCCTGTGGTTTTTAGAAATCGATGGGGTGGCAAGCAGAAGAATGAATATAATTCAGAAGGTCGATTGGTCTCCATGTATAGAAAGGACTCGGAAGGTCGGTGGGTTCTATATGAAGATTGCAGCTATTCTTATATGGATGGAACGGCTCACTTTTCTTCAGACGGTGGCGCTTTGCAGATTGCTAATGTAGATGGCTGGGGAAATGTTGTCAATTTTCAAGATGCTGCTGGGGGTCAAAATTGTTTTGTTTATGATGAATATGGGCGATTATGCCAGACAGAAAATGCTGCTGGAATACGAAGCGAGTATATGTACACAAGGGGTCAATTACAAACAAAGCTAGTATTTGATGCAGATGGACTCCGCCATTTGAAAACAGATTATTCCTGCAGATTTCCATTGCCGGGGAGAGTTGTTATTGAACAAACTGATGCCCGTGGTAATAGCTTTGAATTAGAAATGGATGTGTATGGAAATGTAATACGTACTCGTAATGCTAATAATGAAGAGAACACGTTTAGTCATGATATGTATGGGAACGTTTTGAAGTTTACGGATGCAGAGGGAAGAATTTTCTCTTTTGAATATGATGGTCTTGGGCGCTGTATAGCAGAATCTGTCGCTGGAAATGTAGTTTGTACATATGAGTATGACGGTCTTGATCGTTTGCAAATGAAGAAAGATGCATACGGTAATTCGATTGAGTATAGCTACGATCGTTTTGGCAGTATTGAAAAAATTGTGCATAAGGATGTTGATGGTAGGGAATTGCAAAGGACAGAATGTAAGCTGCATATTCTAGAAAATCGTTTTGTTCAACAAACTGGCAGCCTGTGTAATGAATTTATCTTTGATGAATATGGGCGAATAACGCAGCATGTTCACCCATCTGGAGGAGTGCAGAATTGGAGCTACAATCCGACAGGTCAGTTGATATCTTCTACAGATTGTGCCGGAAACCAGTTTCAATTTGTGTATGATGGCGCGGGGCGCTTAATCTCAAAGAGTTGTAACGGCAATACATTAGGAAGCTGGAGCTATGATGTGGCAGGAAATCTAATTGCTTGTACGAATCAAAATGTTACATACGCTTATGCCTATGATTCTTTTAATAGGCTTGTTCAGCAGGATGCATCGCCACTAGAACAGAGCCTTTCATATTCGTACGATTTTGCTGGAAATCTTGTGCAGGTATTCAATCGCAATGAGCATTATTCAATTGAATATGATTATGGGGCAGCAAACGAGCTGCTTGAAATGAGGGATTCTGCCGGTCAGCAGGTCCGGTTCAGCTATGACAAATCGGGACGCGAAATAGAAGCGCTTTATGGAGATGGAAGTTGCATCCATCATACCTTTGATGATGCCGGCCGTATTTCATCGATTATGCAATATGAGCCTACAAATAAGCGTGTTCCAGCATGGGGAGAATCGTATTTATACAATCTTAATGGTGATCTTGGTGCAACAATTTCTCAAGATGGGAATATTTCCAGCTATGCATATGATGGCATGGGACGTGTTGTTTCGGCAATTTCTAGTGGTGAAGATGTTTCGGATTTTGTAGTTTCTCGTCCCTATTATATTGACCGAAACCTTCTTCCAGAGCTGCGAAGTGCTTTATTGGATCACTGTAAAGCATATGCGCATATTGTAGATTTTTCTTCTTCTTCGCTGGGTTTTGGGAATTGGGAAATTCAGTATGCATATGAT
>CAYNNU010000221.1:0-2920 GCA_964398645.1 uncultured Spirochaeta sp. | reverse complement strand
CGCGTGCTCTGCGCCAAACAGCTGCTTAACCCGCTCGATTGCCATATTTTCAGCTACATCCACACATTCGCAGCCACCGTAATACCGCTTTCCGGGATACCCTTCAGCATACTTGTTTGTAAGTACTGTCCCTGCAGCTTCAAGCACTGCCATACTGGTGTAATTCTCAGAAGCAATTAACTCAATTTTATTCTTCTGACGATCCTCTTCGGCCCGAATTGCCTGAACCAACTCAGGGTCCGCTTCCAACAGATGCTTCATACTGCACTCCTTCCCATGATATGTATCTATACCATACCTGAAATGAGAATAGAAAAAATGCGTTGCACTGTCAACAAAACGCAGAATGGAAAACTGCGTTGCACATGGAGACAAATCGTCTTACACTACATGCATGCGCTTGGCCAACAAAATTACATTTCTGCAAAGCATCATTGCCGTAACCGCACTTTTTGCTCTAGTCGGAACCATTCTAATTCAAATAGAATCCGGCAGAGTCCGGGAAATTTCCCATAATCTTGCTGAAACATCCCTTGCAGCAGCAGTTGTGTTGGAACACGAATACCACTTGCGCACCAGCACCAACTCTTTTGGCTCACTGCGAAATAACTGGCTAAACGCCTACCAAGAATTGAAGGACCATGCGGAAGAGCTGGATACCCATCTAAGAAATGATGGATCGCCTGCCATTCAGGAAAACCTGCGAAATACCATTTCTGCTTGGACACAGTATCAGCAAAAGACAACACGTTTGCAAACTGAGCTATCACGGATGCCAGATGGAATTCAACAGGGAATTGTTCCGGCAATTGCTGCCGAAATTGCTACCGACGGCAACCCCCGACGACTGCAAACCCTGCTTACCCTTTTGGACGAAAGCCAACCGGCATTTCAAAACCTGCTGGTCGCCCTTGATGAAGCGGAATCCGCCATTGCCCTGCAAAGCAGCCAACAGTATCTACAAAGGCTGCCGCTGATTTTTGCAATCATTGCTGGTGTTTTACTGCTATACACCATCATCGCTGGTTTTTTTGCCCGATCACTTCAACGACGCTTAAAACTGCTGCTACGCGACCTTGAAAACTGCACGGAAATGCGTAACCAAATCACCCTCCCGTCGCGTCGAGGGGATGAACTGGATATGATGATCTCCAGCTCGCGCGAATGGATACGCAACTATCAGGAACAGCTTTTTCAATGCCGAACGTTCCATTCTGAGCATGAAGAGGCACAGGTACAGTACCGCTCTGCAATACGGAATATGCAAAATGCCCTATCCGATTTTTCCGGAAAAGCACATAAAATCACAGGACGCCTGAGCAGCCTTGAACAATTATTGGGCAATGCTGCCGAGAACATTGGGGTACTGCAGCTCAAAACCCGGCGTCTTCGAGAACAGAGCGAAGCCCAGTCCGCCAAATCTACCGAAACAAGCGTCAGCATAAAAAATATCAGCGAATCCATCACAACCTTTTCTAGCAGGGCAGTTGAACGCCGCGACCAGGCGCTCCAAATGAAACAGGCCACTCATGAGGGCGAACAACATATCGTGGACACCCAATCGGACATTCAAACAATTGCAGAAGAAATCCGCGGGGTACGAAACATTCTGCAGACAATTAATAATATCAGTGAGCAAACGAGCCTTCTTTCTCTCAATGCCTTTGTAGAAAGTGCCCGCGGCGGTGAAAATAATAAAGGATTTGAGGTTGTCGCCAACGAAATCCGCCAACTAGCTGATTCCACAGCAGAAAATACCGCCGCAATTAGCAGTCTGCTTCATAAGATCGATGACCGGGTACGAGAAGCACAGTTTTTTAGCAAGAAAGCATTTCACACTTTTGCAACAGCACTTGAAGCTGTTTCCCAATTTGCCGAAAGCATGGAAACAATCGCTGAGCAAATGGAGTCTGCCAATCAATTTTGTCTGGAACTGGTAGAAAATGCTCAAGGCATTCAATCAAAGGCAGAAACAATCCGACTAAGCAGCTCTAATGCTGATATCCAAACCAATTCGGGCAAAAAGCAGATTGCCGAAACCCAGGAAAAAACAGCGCAACTACTAGAGGCGGTAAAAATGATAAGCTCCGCCTCACAAGGGCTGGAAAAATGGACAAGGGGAATACAATCTTCAGCGAACGACGCCGACAGTTTGACCCGGAATCTGCACGATATCTTCGGGTAAAGAAAACGCGTAGCTCACCAGCGGTTTTTCCCAAAAAAGCTCAACATCCATCCCAGCCAAATTCCCATAAGCGTTTCGGCTATAAGGCAAGGGACTTCCGATAATCTCGTGCTGAGCACTGAACTGATCTGTATGACGCGGCAAAGCGCCTCCACGGTTTATTTCAACCCGTCGACTGTCAATATTATTTTCATAATAAGCCGGTTCCTGTTCAAAGCCGTCTGCCCATGAAACATCTTCCTCAATAGCATCAGCAAGGTAGGGATCCATTGGAACCCAACCAAAATCAAGAACAAACCATTCCACCCAATGGTGATAGCGTGCCCCGGAATATGGAGGCACCAAAACCCCTGTAACTACCCGGGCAGGAATGCCCCGAGCCCGCAATAAGCGAACAACCGCACTGGCATATTGCAATGAACTCGTTTCATCTCCTTCTGTTTCCACCCGGAATTGATCACGTATGCCCAGAAAAAGATTTCGCGCAACACGCAAAGGATTCCCCGAGCGACCACCAAGTCGCCAAGCATCCCTTACTGCCTGATCATCAACAGTAATCCCCGGACTACTGCCCAAGTAGCGCCGATATAAAAAATGCCCGGGCTCATAGGACGAGGAAACGCTCGCCTCTTGCAAGCTGGTTTCTACTGCATAACGCCGCACGACCACATTCATCCGAAGGATTTCTTGCATAAAACCACTATCCAATTGCTGTAGCATATCACCGCTATTATA
>CAYNNU010000220.1:0-2987 GCA_964398645.1 uncultured Spirochaeta sp. | reverse complement strand
GGGCTTAGGTAAAATGTCAAAAAGATTTTTTTGCAAAAAAGCTTCGGGCGGAACATAGAGATCGTCTTCGGTTGCATTGTAGTCTAAGAACACGCCATCTGTGCTGACTACAAAAACAGAGTCGGGAATGTTCTCCAGCAAGGCGCGGTGGTATTCTTCGCTTTCTTTTAACGCCGCTTCGTTTTGAATTCTCTCTGTGATATCGCGGGCGGAGGCGTAGATGCGGTTTTCTTTCGGCTTAGATCGCCATTCGAGCCAGCGGTAGGAACCGTCTTTACAGCGGTAGCGGTTGGTAAAGTTTAATACGTCATTCCCGCCTGCCAGGTCTTTTATGGCATCAAGTGTTCCGGCTATGTCGTCTGGGTGAACAAAATCAAGGAACGGTCTTTCTAACAGTTCATCAAAGCTGTAGCCGAGGGTGGACGAAAAATTATCATTGATTTTAAGGAACTTACCGGAAATATCGGCAATACATAATAGATCCAGGTTTACCGAGAAAAATTTTTCCAGCTCTTCTTCTCGGCGTTTGCTTTCGGTGATGTCGATGAGCATTACGGCAAAATAGCCTTTGTTTGAAGAACTGGCAAAAATTTTGAACCATTTGCCTAGGTTTGGAGAGTAGCGCTCAAGTTCCTTCGGTTCGCAAGTAAGGGCAACCTCGCCATAGAAAGCTATCCAGTCAGTATCTTCTTTTTCGATGTAGGGGAGGATTTCCCGTACGGTTCGGTTTATGCAGGCCGCCCGCTTTAGACCGGTCATTGTTTCGAAAGCAGTGTTCATTTCCAGGAATTCGTAATCGAAGGGCTGTTTGTTCTTATCAAGAATCAGGCGGTGGTAGGCATAGCCCAAGAGAGGATTGTTCAATATGTTTTCAGAATGTGTTTTTTCCACGCGATCTTCCTGCTGACTGCTCTCGCTATAAGGCTAATTCGCAAAAGGCCGGCCGTCAATGAATACTGTATTGTTTTTGTAATTTATCTTGACAGCAGGATTTTTGGCTACATACTTAATGGGAGAGGAGAGACATCCATGAAGATAAAGGACTTTATGACCAAGCAGGTTTTGTCGGTAGACAAAAACATGACAGCCAAGGAGTTTGTCCGCTTTGTGCAGGACAAAAACATTACGGGAACACCCGTGCTTGATGGTGAGCGTTTGGTTGGAGTAGTATCTGTTTCAGATATTATTGCACGTAGCGATTATATTGAGCGGGAAATGGGGCATTGTGAGGACTGCTATGAGCTGGATACAACCACCGGTTTGGTAGAGGTGCACCGCTATTACACCGACGAACTGTTTGAAAAGCCGATTCATGAATTGATGACTCCCGTTGTTGATCTGGTGTGGGTTGCCCCGGATGATGAGCTTGATGTTGCGGTAAAGGCATTTCTTGAAACACCCGTGCATCGTTTGCTGGTTATGCAGCAGAAAAAGATTGTTGGTATGATTAGTACCAAAGATGTATTGCGTGCACTGGCAAAACAGCCGGCATCAAAAACTGCGTAGATAAAAAAAGGTGGATATATGCTGCAGGAATTGGAAAAACTATACACAGGTTATGTAAATGATTTTGTAAATAATTTACAGCCGATGTGGTTCGAAATGTTGGGAAGCGAGGAATTTAGTCGCTGGTCCAAGGTGTTGAGAACCTATTATTTTGGCTATAAGGAAAAGCAGGATGAGGCAATGGAACAGGGGCTTGATGCCATGCGAATTGCTTCCAAACAAGATGTAAACGATATTATCGATTCCCAGAGGGTTATTCTGGACATGCTGGAAGAATTGCATGATCGCCTGGATAAGATGGAAGCCGATTGTAAAAATACGGGGAAAAAGTGATGTATAGCGATTACGAAGCTGATATGAAATATATACAAGATGGGATTGTGCAGAACGCCAAGCGCTTTCGCAACAGTTTGGATATCCTCGAGGGGAAATATGCCAATCGACGTGGGGTAACTCCCTACGAGGTTGTGTACAGTCGCAATCGTTTTCGGGTATTGCGCTATGTGTCGGATGTCCCCAAGCGGTTCAAAACACCGATGGTTTTCTGTTATGCCCTTATCAATAAGTACTATGTGCTGGACATGACAGAGGACAAGAGCTTTGTGCGCTTCCTGCTGGATAAGGGCTGGGATGTATATATGATCGACTGGGGAAAGCCCTCAAAAATTGAAGGCCGAAATACCTTTAGCGATTATATTGAGCGCTATATGGCTCGGGGTATCAAAAAGATATTGGAAATTACCGGGGAACAGCAGATAAACCTGTTTGGCTATTGTCTGGGTTCGATTATGTCCATGGTCTATACGGCTGTGCATCAGGATGTGGTGAAAAACCTGATTGTGCTAACACCGCCGGTGGATTTTAGCGACGACGGGGTGCTGACAAAAATGTCCCAGTCCGAGCATTTTGATCCCAGAGCTATAGCAGATCATTTTCAGCATTTGATCCCGCCGGAAATGATACATGGCGGATTCAAGTTCAAGGACGCCTTAGGCAATTTAACAACGCCAATGACGTACTGGAAAATACTGTGGAACGAGAAGGCCCTAGGTGATTACTTTGCTATGAATGGCTGGGTCGAGGACAATGTTCCAATAGCGGCCGCTTTTTGGACTGAGCTTGTCGAAAAGATGTACAAGAATAATGCCATGATGAACAACACATTTCGCATGAGCGGTGTGGAGGTTGATTTTAAGAATATCACCTGTCCGATGTTGTCCATTGGTGCCTCGAAGGACAATATTGTTACGCCGAAATCCGCCAAGGGGGCAATGGAAATTACCGGCTCGAAGGACAGCACTTTTGTTATGAAAAAGGGCGGCCACATTGGGGTTATCACCGGGAATGTTGCCAAGCGTGAGCTGTGGCCGGATGTGCATGAATGGGCGTCTAAGCGCAGTGACCGTGTTGTAATAAAGAAAGGCGCGGTTACCAAGGTTAAATAGCGGCGAGGGCTTCTAGTTCTTCCCAGCGGGTAAAAG
>CAYNNU010000219.1:0-3042 GCA_964398645.1 uncultured Spirochaeta sp. | reverse complement strand
AGATTCTTATTCCCCAAAAGGAGCATTTGCGGGTGGGAAAGGCGCCTGTGTTTTTCACAAGAAGCACATCCGCAATTCCATAAGGCAGTCGAATTGCGGCACATGAGTGCCCTTGCAGTTTCAAGAGCAATGGTTAACTTGCCCGCAGAACTTCCGCCAGAAAGTAAAATTGCCGGCGGGAATTCCCCCGAGCGAATAAGACCGGAAAGATGTTCAACTATTGACCTATGACCAATGATATTTTCGTACACCCTTACCAATCCCCTTTGAATAATACACTATACAAAATCAACCACCCAAAATGCTATCAACATATGGCGTTAGGGGCGATAAAACCTCAGCATACACACTTCCTGCAAGAAAGCCGGATAAGTCAACGAAAGGCTGAATACTCATGAGCAGAATAATGGAAAAAACCAATACCAGCCCTTCGGCACTACCAAAAAACAGGCCCAGAGCATGATCCAACGAATCAAGCTGAATCTGTTCAACCATTGCGTTCAAGCCCCGCTCAGTAAGTTTTACTATAAGATACACCAGTAAAAATAATACCAAAAATGCAATTATGCTATTCCAGGGCGACACACCCAGCTGATCATCAAGCAGTAGGGCCAGCCGACCAGAAAAAAACACGGAAACAGCAAGACCAGCGCCCAAAGAAGCCACAGCCATGAATTCACGCACAAAACCGCGAAACCCTGAGCGGATAATCATAAACACAACGATGAGTGTAAAAACTATATCGATTGCATTCATTTTCATATCAACTCCTCACATTCGTTCACCAGACGTTCCACCGCCGATTGGGCATCCAAAGCTGCAAGGGCTGATTGCATTTTTTTCAGCCTGCTTTCATCCTGTATCAAAGCAAGAACCTGGCTGGCAAAATCCGAATTGGGATCGTGCACAACCATCATCTTTCTGGAAGCAAAATAGTCTGCATTCCGCAGCTGATCACCCCTGCTCCCGGCTCGCAAGGGTACAATCAAAGCGGGAACACCCACAGCAGCAAGCTCCCACAAACTCCCTGCCCCGCCGCGGGTAACCGACAGAGTAGCGGCTGCCAGAATATCCGGATAGTCTTCGATAAAAAATGCCTGTGGCAGATAGCGATGGGCATACTCAGGATTATCCGCAAGCAAACTACGAGCTTTTTCCTGATGATCTTTTCCGCACTGATGCACAAGGCAACAATGCGGAACAAGCTCTGGCAATGCCGCATACAACAAGTTATTTATTTCCGCCGCTCCCTGACTACCCCCCTGTACAAATACAAGCGGAACATCCTGCGACAATCCGGTTTTCTGATAAAAACGCTCTGCATCGCCACGAAATATTTCGGCGCGAACCGGATTTCCACTGATCCGCAATCTACCGGCAGGAAAGGCAGAAAAAAACTTGGCACTTTCCGGATATGGTAAACATACTATCCGGGCAACTTTTGCATTTAGCCGGGTAGCCAGCCCCGGATCAAGATCAGACTCATGGGTGATGACCGGTATCCGTAACAGCGCCGCAGCATATACCGGCGGAACGCTCACATATCCTCCCTTGGAGAACAAAACAGCCGGTCGCAAGCGCAGCAAAACAAAAATACTGGCAAAAAAACCGGCCGCAACCATAAACACATCAACAAGATTGCGAAAAGAAAAATACCGACGAAGTTTTCCCGCAGGAATAGACACAAAGCGCAGCCCCCAACGGCGGACAATGTCATACTCCATCCCCTTGCGAGAGCCCAGCCAAACAAGATCATAGCCTTTTTGCTGCAGTCCTTCGGCAATTGCCAAAGCCGGGAAAACATGCCCCCCAGTACCGCCACCGGTAAAAACAATACGCTGTTTCATAGCCTTCTGGAAATACCCTTTTCTACGTGATAGATTACTCTACCATGCAGACTGACAAAAAGACAATGAAGAGAGATCAGCGGAAACCAGCTTTGCTGCTTCTATTTTTGGCAACAGTGACAGCACATAGTATTGCGGCAGAAACAATACCCGAATATTTCTCCTATTTGCCGCCCGATCAACAAGCTGAAATTCAAGAAAACGGCAGCATCTTTGTGTTTAGAGGGCGATCACCGGCTCAACTGCTTTTACCATCAAGCGAAATCACCCGGGATTTGGAAACAACCATCCAGGAAGCAGACACTGCCGGAGAAATGATTGGCTTTGTTCCCTATCCAAATGAGGATATCCGGGCAGATTCAGGCGCATTTCACCTACAACTTTACAACACCCTCCGCTCACTCAGCAGCATGGAAGGCATAGAATATTTTTCCGCTAGCCGAAACAGAATGCGGACACTCTTTGTAGAATCCTATTTCATTGCCGATACAGATTCAAAAGAACCCATCCCTGATCCGCTAGTCGAAAGCATACCTGCAAACGAAAGCATTTTTGCTTTGCAGGAAGATTTAACCTTTGGCAGCAATATATACGAAATCAATTATCAATATGACGGCCGAAGTCTGCGGCTGAACATCACAAACGAGAATCTAATAAGCTACGCAATATTTCCAGCTATCGCTGCCCGTAATCTGAATATGGTATTGATGATTACCCCGCTTGAAGACGGGTTGGCCATCTACGAAGTCGTATATGCTGATCCCCTAATTTCGATAGGACTAAAAGGGAAGATCCAACGCAGCTTATCAAACAGGCTTATTGCGATAAATAATTGGTTTCTGCAAAAGTTTCAGACCGAGTTTTAATTACTGCAGGCGGGCAAGAAAAATCTGCATTGCGCCAATACAGGCTCCCAACACAGCACCAAAGATATTGATATAGCGAAAATGTCGCTGCATAATCTGAAGCAGCAGGCGTTCCACTTCCAGGGCATTCAGTCGATCGATGCGGTTTTTCACCATGCTGTGGATATCCGCCGTTTGCAGAATTGCCGGTAGGCGCTTGGAAATAAAGCTCAGAAGCTGCTGCGTAAGAAAAGCATCCAATTGCTCTTTATGCTTATCTGAGATCGGCGCAAGATCGCCCAACTGACGCCCACCATACGATTCAAGAAAAAGCTGGAACAGCTGCACGA
>CAYNNU010000218.1:0-3044 GCA_964398645.1 uncultured Spirochaeta sp. | reverse complement strand
ATGCTGTGGAGGGTGGTTTCCAAGGGGATATAATACAGATCATTCTTTTTCTGGAAAGATATTTTTTTCTGCGTCAAATAGCTTTCAAGTTTGCTGGCGTCGGCCACTTTTACCCGCAGTGAATCTTTGGAATGGGTATTTTTCAGTTCGGTAGGGGTGCCGGCCGCAGCAATTTTGCCCTCATCAATAATGACCACATAATCAGCATCCTCTGCTTCTTCCATATAATGTGTTGTCAGAAAAACGGTCATGTTTTCTGTTTCCTGCAGTTGCTTGATCGTCTCCCAGACGTTGCGCCGGGTTTGGGGATCAAGTCCGGTGGTGGGTTCGTCTAAAAAGAGGATTTGCGGCTGGTGGATCAGGGCCCGGGCAATATCGGTTCTGCGACGTTGCCCGCCGGAAAGGGTGCCGTATCGCCGCTGTGCTAGGTCGGCAATTCCAGTTGTTTCCAGTGCGGCCTGCACGCGCTTTCGTAAAGTCTCTCTTCCTAGCCCGTAAAAACTACCGCGGGTCTGCAGATTTTCGTACACAGTTAATAGGGGATCAAGGACGCTGTCTTGAAATACAATGCCGATGGACTTTCGGATATCATCATCATTTTTGCCCAATAGAAAGCCATTGATTTCAACGCTGCCGGCATCATTCGAAAGGAGTGTCGAGAGGATATTGATAGTGGTACTTTTCCCAGCGCCGTTCGGGCCCAGAAAAGCGAATAGCGAACCGGTTTTAACCTGAAAACTGATTCCCTTTACCGCTTCGATTGCACCGTAGCTTTTTTGTAAATCTGAAACTTTGATAATGTTCACCCTGCATCCCCCTTCGCATCAAAGGTGTTATTTATTCATAAGTGTATAGTTTTTTTTTGGAATATCCAGTGTTTTGGTGTTAAAACAAGAATGCAGCCCAACTAAAAAGCCCGACTATTCGTATAATACAGTATGAACACGGGCATGGATTCGGAACAGCAACTTGCAAAATTGTATGAGCAGTATTTTCCAAAGCTTATGATTTTTTGCAGAAACATGACCGGCTGCAATACGGATGATGCAGAAGACTTGAGCCAGGATATTTTGATTCAAGCCTACGAAAAACAGGGCCGGTTTAATCCGAAGTATGCCTTTTCAACCTGGCTGTATCGGATAGCACGAAATCGCTGTATTGACTGGTTGCGGAAAAACAGTCGGCTTCGGCAGTTCGCATCCGCAGATTTTCAGCTTGAGCGGCTTGCGGATACATATAGCGATCCGGCTGGCGAGTTAGAACGAAATCAATTGCAAAAGCGGATTACTACATGTCTGAATACCTTGGCTCCCGATGATCGGGCAATTGCATTTCTGTTTTTTTATCGCGACGAAAAGCTTCGTGAAATTGCCCGGGTAATTGATAAGCCTCTAGGCACGGTTAAGTATCGGATTCATGCGATTAAAAAGAAAATGCAGGCTGCACTGGAGGATAGGCATGACTAAGTATAAAGAAGAACTGCATGCATATTTTGCTGCACAGGAAGCGCAGTACCTAGCAACAGATGAAGGCTTTCGTCGTTTGCTAGATCGCCGCCGTAAGTTTCGGGGGCTGCAAAAGGCGGCGCGGAAGGCGGGCTGGCTACAGGCCATTTCTACCGCTGCGGCAGTGGCAATTGTGCTGTTTTCTTTTGCGCTGCATGAGAATTATCCATCGGCATTGAACCGCGTTTTGATGCGTCAGGAGGCACAGTCTGTAGTGCGCAGCGGACTGGAATCTTACGTAGAAATTCAGCGGAGTGTAATACAATCGGCCTTCGGGTCAAAGGAGCTTTAAAATGAAAAAGACATTTTTTGTGAATAGTTGCTTGTTGGCAGGGGTAATGGTATTTATCGTCATGCTTACTGGAGCAGATGTATCGCTATATGTGGATATTCCATCAATAGTGATTTTGATTGTGCCGGCATTCCTGGTTCTCAGCTCTTCGTTCAGCATTGCCGAAATCGGCCGCGCCTTTGCTGCCCCCTTTGACATGAATCCGGCGGTAACAGATCTGAAGAAATCAGAAGAGTTTTTTAAAGCATTCCGGCGAACGCTGTGGGTTATGGGTTTGGTCGCTTTTATTATGGGTAATATTGCCATGTTCAAAGTGATGGCAGAAGATCAATATTTCCAAGGATTCAGCGTTGCAATCCTTGCCATCCTCTATGCTCTCATGGCTGATATTATTTTGATAAACCCCTACCTATTGGGTATACGAAAACGCTTGGCTGAACAGGAATAGCACCGTTTCCAAATAAAAAAATCTTGACGGGATAGTGTTTTTCGCGAAATAATTGACTGTTCAGCGGATGTTCCGACTTGTCGGTCGGTTTTTGGCTGGTAAGGCGGTGGCGGTAGTGAAAACTACTTTTTTTAATCTTGATGATGCGAAGCGGCAGCGGGTTATGGATGCCGCGTTGGAAGAGTTTGGCTTTTACGGGTATGAGCGCGGCTCGACCGACAGGATAATAAGGCGTAGCGGGATTTCCAAGGGCGGCCTGTACGAGTATATCGAGAGTAAACAGGATTTATTCGTCTATCTCGTTCAAGAGGCGTATAACAGCCTTTACGCGTATATTCAAAAACAACTGGATGAAAGCGGAAAACCTTCCCGGGGTGGTGATTTACTGGATTTGGTGAATCATGCAAGCAGGGCTGCTTTGGACTTTTATCTTGAGCATCCTCCGGTAGTCAGGTTGATTGCTTCTTTGGCCAGCTTGACCGATCCTGATGTCCGCCAAAAAGTTGACAGCTTATTTACCGAGCAGTTTCTTGAGCTTTTTGGCGGGGCCGATTTTTCCGGGCTGCGGTTTGAGCCAGAGAAAGTGCTGGATCTTTTAAAGTGGCTGTTGATTAAAACGCGAAATGATTATGTTGCAGCTGCAGAGCGTTTTGAAGATCGGGCACAGATTGAAGAGGCCTATCTGGCTGATTGGAATTTTATTTTGGCTGTTCTTAGGGACGGGGTATATTTTTAAGGAGGAGAGACTATGTTAGGACTGAGTGGGGCCGGGGTTTTCCTGGCGTATGTGCTGATGATT
>CAYNNU010000217.1:0-3109 GCA_964398645.1 uncultured Spirochaeta sp. | reverse complement strand
CCACTAGGCTGAATACCTGTCTGCCCGGATGCAGAAAAATGCAGACGATGGGTCCGTGCCAGTGTAAACTGGTCACCCTGTGCCTGATCCATGCGAAATGCTGAACTTTGTGCCATATTCATAATATTCATCTATCCCCTCCCGTGTGGATATTAGACCCGTCCAATGTTCAGTGCGCGCATGAACATCTGCTTTGCACCATTTATCACTTGGCTATTTGCATCATAACTGCGGGATGCCGCAATCATATCAACCATTTCTTCAACAATATTTACGTTCGGCATTTCTACATAACCCTGCCGGGGGCCGCTTTTTATTGCATCAGGATGGGTTGGATCATACACCAAGCGCGGAGGCTCTGTAGTATCTTTTTCTACGCTGACAACGCGAACGCCATGGCCAACTCCATTATCCAATTCATCGGGCAAAAATGGTGTGCGCCAGTAGGGTTGCTCAACCCTGGGGCGAACAACAACCCGGCTGCGGCGGAAAGGCCCGCCCTCTGCTGTTCGGGTAGTATTTACGTTTGCAATATTATCTGCAATTACATCCTGACGCAGCCGCTGAACACTCAATCCACTAGCTGCTGTATTTATTGCTCCAAACATTCCCATTTCAGTCCTCCTAGCGCAGTACGATGTTCAGCCGGCGAAACTCAGAGTTCACATTTTCGGTGAGCATCTGATATGACAACTGCGAATTGAGCAGATTTACTGATTCAACTTCGATATCAACATTGTTTCCATTATTTTTGTTGGATGTTGTGAAGTCCAGATTCCTGCGTGGCTCTACGCCGCGATAATCGATTGGTCGATGAAAAGGTATATGGTTTTCATGGGTTATTCGTTGAGGGAAAGGCTCGTACTGTTCCGACTCCAGGGCGCGGCGCATTGCCGATTCAAAGTTTACATCCGAGCGCTTAAAGCCGGGAGTATCTGCATTTGCGATATTGTTTGCTATCACCGACTGGCGAAGCATGTTTGCATCCATTGTGCGATGAAGAATATCGAGTGTCCGTCCGAATCCTGCCTGTCCAAACACGTTGTTTCCCTCCTTTTCCTTCTTACAACATCGACTAAAGAATGTAACGGCTTAAGTCCTGATCCTGAATAATTGAACCAAGGCGCTCCTGCACATATTCGGGAGTAATCGGAATCGTTTGGCCATGTAAATCCGCAGCTGTGAAGCTTACATCCTCCAAAAGCACTTCCATAACGGTATGCAAGCGGCGGGCACCGATATTTTCACTACGGGAGTTTACTTCCGCAGCTATGCGACAAATCTCCTGAATGGCTTTTTCAGAAAAATCCAGCTGCACATCTTCGGTTGCCAGCAATGCAGTATATTGACGCACCAAGGAATTCTGCGGTTGGGTAAGAATACGATAAAAAGCCTGGGCATCTAGGGGCTCTAACTCAACCCGCAAAGGAAAGCGCCCCTGTAGTTCCGGGATAAGATCGCTAGGCTTTGAGGTATGAAAAGCCCCAGCAGCAATAAACAAGATGTGACTCGTATCGATCATTCCATATTTGGTATTTACCTGCGAACCCTCGACAATCGGCAGGATATCCCGCTGAACACCTTCCCGGCTCACATCAGCTCCTGAACGGTTTTCCTTTGCTGCAATCTTATCAATCTCATCAATAAAAATGATTCCCATTTCCTGCACCCGCTGACGGGCGAGATCTGCTACCTGATCAGTATCTACCAGCTTTTCCATTTCTTCAGCAATTAAGAGCTTGCGCGCCCGACTCACCGTCGTGCGTTTCTTCTTCTTTTTGCCACCGAACATGGAGCCCAAGGCGCCGCCGAAATTCATTTCCATTTCTTCAAAGCTTGAACCAGAAAAAATTTCGATTGCAGGCATTCCCTGCTTGCTTATCTGGATTTCAACTTCTTTATCTTCTAAAGCTCCATCACGAAGTTTGGCACGAAACTTTTCGCGAGTCGGATTTTCCGCTGGCTCGCTTACAAGCACTGCCGCAGCATTTTCTGCCTGCGGCTTGGAGGGATCCGCCTTTGTTTTCTTTACACCGGGCAACAAAAGGTCCAGCAAAGCTTCCTCAGCGCGCTGCTCCGCTTCTTCGCGTACGCCTTCCTGTAATTCGGACTTAACCATAGAAACACCAGAAGACATGAGATCACGCACCATGGACTCAACATCCCGACCGACATATCCAACTTCTGTGTACTTGGTTGCTTCAACCTTAATAAAGGGCGCCCCAGTAAGCTTTGATAGACGGCGGGCAATTTCGGTTTTCCCAACCCCGGTTGGGCCGATCATTATAATATTTTTCGGCGACACCTCGTCCCGCAATTCATCCGGCAATTTTGATCGGCGCACGCGGTTGCGCAAAGCGATGGCAACTGCCTTTTTTGCCTGATGCTGACCAATGATAAACTTATCCAGTTCTGCCACCACATCTGCAGGCTTCATGTCTTCAATGTTCATTTTCATCCCAATTCCTCCAGAGTCAAATGCTGATTTGTATAGATGCAGATACGCCCCGCTATCTCCAAACTCTGCCGGGCAATTTCTCCAGCGGACAAATCGGTATTAGCCATGAGAGCCAGCGCGGCCGAATAGGCAAAATTTCCACCGGAACCGATTGCGATAACCCCATCCTCCGGCTCGATAACATCACCGGTGCCGCTGATAAGCAAAATACGCTGGGTATCAGCCACAAGCAAGAGAGCCTCAAGGCGGCGCAGGGCCCGATCGGTTCGCCATTCCTTGGCAAGCTCAACCGCTGCTCGGGTAATGTCACCGCCGAACTCTTTTGCTCTGCCTTCAAAGCGTTCAAACAGGGTAAATGCGTCAGCGGTTGCACCAGCAAACCCCACCAACACACTATCGTCAAGAATGCGTCGAATTTTTCGTGCATTCCCCTTCATGACACTCTGCCCCATAGTCACCTGGCCATCGGCCTCCATGGCGATCTTTCCGTCCCGAAGGACTGCAATAACTGTTGTACTACGTATCTTCATGTATACGATTCTCCTGTTCTTCTAAAATCTGCTTTTTCCCAGCTGCTCCGGCCGTCTGCGCAATCCCCACAGCACCGGCGGGCGCAGCTGGTCGCCCATGCGGATGCGCTTGGGCATATAC
>CAYNNU010000216.1:0-3118 GCA_964398645.1 uncultured Spirochaeta sp. | reverse complement strand
GTGATGGATTGGCCGTGCGCAGGCGGCGGTAGGCCTCCAAGGCTGTCATCTCACTTTTCACTCGTACCCGCCGAGACAAAACCCCCTGCAAGAGATTCCCGCGCACGATTTCCTGCTGAACGCTACGCACCCCTTCCATGTACTTCTCACGGTCGGCATTGCGGTCAAGCGCCTCGGCGGGATAATCGCTATCATCCTGCTGCAAATAGGTAAAGTTCAAATCATTTATTTCTGCTTCCACCCGTGAAACAGCGGCCTGCAAGTCGATTTCATGCTCGCTATAGTTCAAGCCAATCACATACAGCAAATCCGAATAGTGATCAAACACAACAAACACATGGCCGAACAGAAAACAGGCATCAGGTAAATCCAGCGGATCATCCTTTTGCCGAAAGTGAACCGAATCACACTTTCGGGCAAACTCATAACTGATATAGCCTATTCCCCCAGCGGGATAGGGAAAATCCTGATGCAAAGGCGTATGCTGATCGGCAAAATAGCGCAGAACCCCCAGGATATCCGGCGCGCCGCTTTTGATTTTTGAGACCCGCTCGGCAGAGCGAAAAACCACATCATCACCCTGCTGCTCAACCCGAAAAGCCTCATCAATCATGAGCACACTGTAACGCTCCCTCCCCCGCTGATAGGAAGAAGACTCAAGCACAGCCCGGGCAGACAGTTTTTTTGCCAGACCAAAGGGAGTAAAACGCTCCCCTGGAATAATTTTGACAATTCCATCCTGTCTTTTCTTCATACAAACCTCCTTGCAGTTCACCTTTTGTTCCGTCTTCCTGCGCGGACATAAAAAAAGCCGCGCTCGGAAGCGCGGCAGTTTTTTCCAGCGCGGACTTCCACAGATACATCTGTGAAGGCCCGACACGGGTTGGCAAGCCTTCACATGGAAGGCCACCAGCTATAAAGAGATGTTTCACTCATCGCAATAGTCATTAGATTCATCACGGCTTGATGATACTGCGACAAAAAATTTTCGTCAACAGTTTTTCCTTTTTTTGCAAACTACAGAGCACCGACAAGAGCGGATTCCTCGACAAGCTCAGTCTGCCCGGCATCAGCTTCCTCTTCTTTTTTCTCATCTTTTCCGGCAAATTGCGGCTTAAACTCCACATGCTCGGCAACAATTATCACCCTAGATCTGCTTTGCCCGTCATCATTTACCCAGCGGTTTTGCTTGAGGCGGCCAATTACCCGAACACCCCGTCCCTTTTCCAACTCATTGCCGCAGCGCTGCGCAACCTTCGCCCAACTTTCCACATCAAAAAATGAAACTTCCTTTTGCAGTTCATCATCCATGCGGTAAAAACGATTCGATGCCACCGCAAAATCACACACTGCTGTTCCTTTTGGAGTTTCCCGCAACACCGGATCCCTGGTAAGATTTCCTTCAATTAACACTGAGTTTAAACTGTTCACAATAGCCTCCTTGGTCTTAGCCCTTCATATAGCTATACTGGGCGGAGGCAAAAATAATTCGAATCAGATTCTATTTTTTTGCAGCTATTTGCGTGAAATAGCCGCATCAACAAGCTTGGTCACGATTTCTTCGGTCAGTTTTTCTTTTGCGACTGCAGCGTCCTTGTATTCCTCGGGCAAACCGATGTTCTTGCTGCCGTGCTTGATAAACGGACCGTACTTCCCGTTGTACACCGACATCTTTTTGCCGGTTTTTGGATGGGTGCCAAAATCCTTCAGCTGAACCGAACCACCACGGCCCTTCTTCGGCTGAGAGAAAATCTCCAAGGCATCCGAAAGGGTCACTTCAAACAGTTCGTAATTTTTGCCAAGCGAACGAAAATCGCCATCGTGAACTACATAGGGGCCGAAGCGGCCATTGTTAGCACGAATCGGCTTGCCGGTTTCCGGATGCACACCCAACTCACGCGGAAGACTGAGTAGACGAACAGCTTCATCCAAGGGCACATTCTTTTTGTCCATATCAGGCGGCAAACTTGCCCGCTTGGGCTTGGGATTTTCATCAGTTTTATCACCCAGCTGCAAATATGGCCCATAACGGCCCATGAGGCTATAAATATTCTCTCCGGTTTCCGGATGCTGTCCAATCGGCACAGGACCGTTTTTCTGCAATTCAATCAACTCGCGAATATCATCGGCAGTAACATCGGCCGGGGCTTTTTCTTCCTGAACAGAAGAGTGAATTTCTTTTCCATCTTCTTCGACCACAATGTAGGGTCCGTATTTGCCAACCTTAATGTCGGTCACGTCTTTCAGATGAGGCAGCTCTATCGATCGGCTTTCAGCCGGACTGATATTCTTTTCCCGTGTTTCCACCTGATTCTTCAAACCTTCCTTGCCGGAATAAAACTCCTGCAGGTACTCAAGGCGGGGGCGTTTTCCCTCAGCCACATCGTCAAGGGCATTTTCCATATCCGAGGTGAAGCTATACTCAATCAAATAGCGAAAATGTCGCTCAAGCAATTGAATTACGGCAAAGGCAGTAAAGGTGGGTACTAGGCTAGTTCCCTGCTTGCGGATGTATTTCCGTTCATACAATGTATTGATGATGGATGCATAGGTTGACGGCCGCCCTATACCCGCTTTTTCCAGCTGCTGCACCAGCGATGCTTCAGTGAAGCGTGCCGGGGGCTTAGTTTCGTGATACACACTTTCCAGTTGCAATGCATCAAGCTTCTGCCCCTCAGTCAGTTCAGGCAAAAAGGTTTCCTTGTCATCCAATGCCGCATCCGGATCATCCTTGCCTTCAACATAGGCACGAATAAAACCAGGGAACAGAATTCGGGTGCCGGTGGCGGAAAAACGCGCTGACCCGGCTTTTATCTTCGCAGTTACCGAGGCTTTGCGGGCATCCGCCATTTGGGTTGCCATTGTGCGGCTCCAAATTAGGCGGTAGAGAGCTTTTTCGCGACCATCCAAACCTGTTTCATCGGGATGGCGGAATGTGGTTCCTGCCGGCCGGATGGCTTCATGCGCCTCCTGGGCCCCTCTACTTTTGGATTTATATTGCCTCGGCTGTGGCGAAAGATAATCGGTGCCGTAGAGCTTTTCAACACTGCTACGCGCAGCACCAATTGCCTCAGAACTCAAAGTCGGCGAATCGGTACGCATGTAGGTGATAAATCCC
>CAYNNU010000215.1:0-3134 GCA_964398645.1 uncultured Spirochaeta sp. | reverse complement strand
CTGCTACAGATTAGACCGCTGCAATAACTATAAAAAGGAGTATTTATATGAGTATCGAACAATACAAAGGGATGAAAGTTGAGTATCATATTCTGCAAAGCTTTCCGGTTACCTGCTTGAATCGAGATGATGTTGGCGCACCCAAAACTGCCGTCGTAGGTGGGGTTACTCGCGCAAGGGTCAGCAGCCAGTCATGGAAGCGCCAGGTCCGTTTGGCTATGCAGGACTTTGGCATCAAACTTGGAGTACGTACCAAACATGTTGAGGATAAGATTGCTGCTTATTGTATCAAGCAAGGAGCTTCCGCAGAAAATGCACATGAAGCAGGAAAGGCAATTTCAGATTTAATTGTTGAAGATACGCTTCATTTTTTCAGCGACACGGAAGCTGAAGCCTTGGCATCCTATGCTATTGAAAATAATTTTAAAGTCACCAAAGATGCGTTAAAGATTCACAAGAAGGCCTTTACTCCGGCTGAAGATGGGCTTGATATTGCGCTTTTTGGAAGAATGGTAGCCAAGGCTGCGGATCTGAATGTTGAAGCAGCAGCCTCTTTTTCTCATGCGATTTCTACTCATCGTATCAGTAATGAAGTTGAATTTTTTACTGCACTTGATGACTTTTCCGGATCGGAGGAGGTTCAACAAGGATCTTCTCACATGGGTAGTCTGGAATTTAATTCCGCAACCTACTATCGGTACATCGGGCTTGATTTATATCAGTTAGTAAAATCACTGGGTGGGGATGACCAGATTGAGAAAGCTCTTGAGGCTTTTACCAAAGCGCTGTTCATTGCGGTTCCTGAGGCCAGACAAAATACGCAAGCTGGTTATGCACCTTGGGATTATGCCCAGATCATGGTTCGAAAAGGTCAAAATTTGCAGGTATCATTTGAAAATCCGGTTAAGTCAAAAGGGAACGGATTTTCCGAACCGAGTATTACCGAGTTAAAGCAGTTTCTTGATCGAAAAGAGAAACAAAGCGGTTCATTGTTCGGAAAAATTGCCAAGCTGGAATGGGGTTTAAGTGAAACCTACAGTGTTGATGATTTAATTACCGATATACAATCTGCTGTTAAGGGGTGATCTATGGATACCTGCCACATTCTGTTATGGCTGGAAGGACCGTTACAATCATGGGGATTTGATTCCAGATTCAACCGCAGGGATACTCTTAAGTTTCCAACAAAGTCGGGAGTGTTTGGATTGTTGCTGGCATCTCTCGGAGCTTCCGGTGCCCAGAAAGATTTGCTGGATCAGCTGTCTCATTTTCAACACACAGTAGTTGCTTTTTACTCTAAAAACCAAATCAGTGAAGTGCCGCTACTCGTTGATTTTCATATGGTCGGAAGTGGTTACAACGACTCTGATACCTGGCAGAGATTGCATATTCCCAAAAAATCGGACGGAAAGAAACCCGTAGGGAGTGGCGCAAAGTTGACCTATCGTTACTATATTCAGGATACAAGTTTTGCGGTAGTTCAGGAAATTCCACTTACTCTAAAAGACAAGCTTGTGCAGAGTTTACAGCAGCCGGAATTCCCATTGTATCTGGGGCGAAAAAGCTGTGTTCCTACAGAGTCTCTTTTTCAGGGAGTGTATGCTGAATCAAAAGATGCCCTCTCGGCAGCTTTTGATATCGCAACTCAAAAGGACAAGGTGCAATCTTTCATTGTGAAGGAAGGGGAGCATGAGGGAGAAGTATTTATTTTGCGTGATGTACCGGAAGTATTTGGGGTAGAAAAGTATTACCGGGATAGAATCGTAACGGTAATGTATGAATAGCGATAAAAAACAGCGACTTTTTATTAAAATTCAGCGAGAAAATCTCCCACGTGTCAAAGACAAATATCCATTTGTCTACCTTGAAAGAGGAAGGCTGGAAATTGATGACAGTAGCGTCAAGTGGATTGATAGCGAGGGTAATTTGGTTCGGTTACCGGTAGCTTCTTTGAATTCTATTCTACTGGGACCAGGAACGAGTATTACACATGAGGCTGTGAAAGTAATGGCGGCGTCGAACTGTACGGTATGCTGGGTTGGTGAGGACAGCATGCTTTTTTATGCGGTTGGACAAAGCCCCACAAATGACACTAGGAACCTTCGAAAGCAGATGCAGCTTGCGGCCGATCCTAAGAAGCGACTAGAAATTTCACGCAAGTTATTTTCGTATCGATTTCCATATGCAGACGTGGCACAAAAATCACAGCAGCAGTTGATGGGGATGGAGGGTAAGCGAGTAAAAGCTTTGTATGCAGAAAAAGCAGATGAATATCAAGTTGGTTGGAAAGGGCGTTCATATATACCGGGAAAATTTGAACTTGGCGATGTAACTAATAAGATGCTCACTGCAATGAATGCAGCTTTGTACGGAATATTAACATCGGCTGTATATAGCATGGGATATTCTCCTAGAATTGGATTTATTCATTCCGGTAGTCCATTACCATTTGTGTATGATATTGCTGATTTGTACAAAGATAAACTATGTATTGATTTGGCGTTTAGGTTGACCAAGGAACTTGCCGGGAAATACAATCGTGCCTATGTAACTGATCAATTTAGAAAGTCAATTATTCAGAGTAAATTATTGGAACGGGTAGTTCAAGATATTCAAGGGGTATTTGAATCAAAGCATGGTAGTAGTAATAGCAAATGATTTGCCTCCAGCAGTACGTGGCCGCATGAAATTATGGTTTATTGAACCAAGGGCAAACGTATTTGTATCGGGGGTTAAGGATTCTGTAGCAGAAGGGGTTATAAAATATCTTTTTGAATCGTGTTCATCACAAGCTGGTTTGCTTGTGATGCAAAGAATTAACCAGGTTCCGTATTATAAAATATGGGGACAAGGAGAAACTAATAAAAGTATCGCAGAAATTGATGGTCTACAGTTGATCTTTGAAAAATTAGCGAAGGATTGAAACACTATATTTAGTGGTGCGCTAATGCCATTAGCGCTAAATGTTAGTGTCTTCCCCGCGTCCGCGGGGGTGTTTCCAGAATCACCTAAAGACAATGTAGAAAAAAATGGTCTTCCCCGCGTCCGCGGGGGTGTTTCCGGCAAGCGCGTCTATAACCTTTGCGGCGGCGAGTCTTCCCCGCGTCCGCGGGGGTGTTTCCGCGGTATTCAAA
>CAYNNU010000214.1:0-3207 GCA_964398645.1 uncultured Spirochaeta sp. | reverse complement strand
CAACTGCCTCTACCGGCCGAGTAAACAGACCATTTTCAACCACACCGGGGATTGCGTTAAAACGCCCTTCCATTTCGGCCGCCGGCGCAGGCAAACCCGCGGGAAAACGAACATCCAGAATCATGTTTCCGTTTTCGCTAATTACAGGGCCAATTTTTCTTTGAGCTTCCCGCAAAACAACTTGGCCGCCCATTTTTTCCACGGCAAGCTGCACAGCAAAACGGGCCTCAGGAATTACTTCCAAGGGGATCGGGAAGCCAGGCCCCAGACTATCTGTTAATTTTGATTCATCAACAATAACCACAAACTTCTTAGCCGAGTAGGCAACAATTTTTTCAATAAGATGCGCACCGCCGCCGCCCTTGATCAAACAAAAATCCGGATCGACCGCATCTGCTCCATCGATAGCAAGGTCCAGACTGGCGGCAACATCAGGATCATTCATGCTCCGAACGGCCAAACCCAGCTCCTGGCACAGCTGAAGAGTTTGCATACTAGTCGGCACAACCAGCAAATCTGATAAAGTCCCCTGCTGAATGGCCTGTGCCACCCGCCGCACCGCATGAACAGCCGTGGTGCCCGTGCCTAAGCCAAGCTTCATGCCAGGTTTCACAAAAGAATCTACCGCAAGTTCGCCAACCAAGCGCTTTATTTCATCAGTCATTACCGATACCCCTTAAGAATCTGCAAAAAGCGCTCAGCACCAATGGTGCCGATAAAACCGCCCAAGCGCGGGCCGGCGTCCTTGCCAATCAATATTCGATACATCACTGTAAACAATTCAGCAGGCTCAATACCAGTATCGCGGGCGGCAGTATACAATGCGTTCTGCAGGCTTTTTTCATCATGCGAAGCGAAGTTCTGCTCTACCTCGGCAGCAACAGCCTGAACCGCAGCTAATTCCTGCTGACTCAGTTCAACCGGCTTTTCATCACCTGTTTTCAGGCTAAAGCGAAAATCTTCCGGAGCATACTGTCCAATCCAGTTCCAGGCACAGGCAGCACGCACCCGGGCCCGCTCACGATGTTCCGGCAACAAACCTTCAAAGCTATCCAAGGCAGCCTCAATATTCCCGGCATTGATGAGCAACATATTACACAGGTGCCGAAATGGCAGTTGCATAGGCATCTCGTTCGCAGCTGGAAGGCCCTCCCCACTCATGCTTCGGCCAAGAGGCTCAACCTGTGAAAGCTCGTAAATCCTCCGCTCTTTTTGCGCCTTTGCCTCTTTTATTACATCCACGCCATAGTACACCCGCTCACAACGATCGTAATCTTCATATATTTTAATTACATCAAGATCAAAACTGATGGCAAACTCTGAGTTGGGTCTGGTAGAGGCAAACAGATAGCGAACAATCTCCGGCTGATACACTTCCAGGGCTGTTTCCAGATCGATTACATTACCCAGGCTGCTGGAAATTTTTCCACCCTGCCCTTTAATCGAAATAAAATCATACTTAAAAGTGACCGGGGCTTGATAATCATACACCGCTTGGGCTACTTCCTTAGCGGTATCGAAACTCCCTCCAGCCGAATGATGCTCCTTGCCGGCCGGTTCAAAATCAACCTTTTCAAAGGCCCAGCGCATCGGCCAATCTATTCGCCACGGCAGCTTAACCTCTGAAGCGCTGCGTAAATCAACAGTCTGCTCTGTGCCAGTAGAACGAGTGCGGTAGGTCAACTGCCACTCCCCATCCCAGGCCAAAATATCCACTTCGTCGGTAAAATCTTCCTGACTGAAAACCGAAACCGGCCACCAATCATCTGGTAAAGGACTAGTACGATGTTGATTGAGTATTTCACGGATTGCATCACGTTTTTCCAGCGCGGTGCGAATATCGGCAGCGTACTTTGAAGCCATATACTGCTGTGCCTGATAAATATATTCCGGCGCAATGCCTACTCGATCAAGCTGAACCTCCAAGACCGCCTCGTTGTGGCGAGCATAGCTCTCATGCTCGCCAAAGGGATCCGGCACCTTCGTTATTGGCTGACGCAAATAGCCCGCCAGCATTTCGGGTTGCGGCATATTTGCCGGAACCTTGCGAAAGACATCATAATCATCCCAGGAATAGATAAAGCGAACCGACTGACCATGGTCCCGCAAGGCACGTGCCACTAAATCGACTGAAATAATTTCTCGGAAATTACCAATATGCACGGTCCCCGAGGGGGTTATTCCACTTGCACAGGTATACGTTTCTTTTGGGCCCTTTTCACGAATGATTTTTTGGGCGTTTACATCAGCCCAATGTGATGGCTGAGGAAATGATTGATCTTTGGACATGGCGGAAGTGTAGCAAATAATAAGAAAGCCGTAAATCAGATACCGACGAATGCCGACAAATGCAGTATGAGTGCGCAAAAAAAATCCGGTACGCCGGCTTCAATTTTCCTTTTCTTCACTATTTTTTTGATCGTTTCGGGTTTTTTCCCGGGGATGTCGGTGCAGCTTCTTTCTGCTGCCGAAATGGACTATGTGCTACCAAGCCCGCGGATCCCTGATCAGCGCCCACAGCAGCTAAGCCCGGCGCCCCGTTCTTCCCAGGAATCTTCTCAAGAGCACCTGCCTGCACCGCGCATACCCAGCGCAGACCAGCAGCAGAATAGTCCGGGAACACCCCGGACGGCCAGCATCGTTATTCCCAATGCAATTCCTGCCAGTGACCCGCGCTTGCAGAATCACGAATTAGAGGGACTGGCCAGCTGGTATGGTGGAAAATTTCAAGGCCGTCTGACAGCAAACGGCGAGGTGTTCAATACCAACGAGCTTACTGCTGCGCACAAAACCCTCCCATTTAACACGATAGTAATTGTAGAAAATACTGTCACCGGACAAACAGTACAAGTGCGGATTAACGACCGCGGGCCCTTTGTGGAAAACCGGATTATCGACTTAAGCCGGGCAGCAGCAGACGCCATCGATATGGCCGGTAGCGGCGTTGCCCCCGTGCGGCTGCATGTGCTGCATTTCGAAGAAGTCAGCCCCTACCGAACAGTGCAGATTGGCTCCTTTGGCGACCCGGATAATGCCGAACAACTGGTTCTGGAACTCGGCCGCGCCGGACTTAGCCCAACAATAGAACACGCAAGCGGCGGCATTCACCGGGTAATCATCCAAAACGTTCACCAGGATGAGCTTGAAGACACCCTTGCCAGACTTGCACAAAACGGCTATAGCCAGGTTTTGGTGCGGCAAAATTAA
>CAYNNU010000213.1:0-3242 GCA_964398645.1 uncultured Spirochaeta sp. | reverse complement strand
GTATAACTATTCTAAATTCATTCCTTAATACATTTTATAGTTGTATTTTTCTGGGGATAACGTAATGCACTTATTCTTTTTTTTTCACAGTTTCCACAGAGAAAATATTTATACAAAAGTATTATTAAATTATACACAACTTTTCAAGTTTATCCTTTTACACTACTCTCACGAATATCTCGAATTAATCGTTTAATCATTGGTTCAATTGTTGAATCGGTTTTCATCTTATTTTCAACTTTTTGTACTGCATACATAACAGTTGTATGATCTCGACCGCCAAATTCCAAACCTACTTCTGTTGTAGAAAGTTCTGTAATTTTTCGGGCTATGTACATAGCTACTTGGCGGGGAAATGCAATTGTATTAGTTCGCTTTTTACTTTTTAATTCATTGGTACTTAAGTTGAAATAATCGGCAACAACTCGTTGAATAAAATCAATATTGATTGCTGCTTGGTGATGAGTAATTAAAATATCTTTTAGTTGTTCACGAGCAATATCTTCGGTGATTTTTTTTCCAACCAATTCTGCATATGCACGAATAGTAGTTAATGCTTTTTCCAAATCACGAACATTTGTAGTAACACTGCTTGCAATAATATCAACTACATTATCTGGAATATGCACCTGAAGCTGTTCAATTTTATTTTGTAAAATTGCGAGTCTGGTTTCCAGTTGAGGTGGTTTCAAATCTACATTTAAACCCCTTTGAAAACGACTGCGTAAGCGATCTTTAAAATCGCGTAATTCATTTACTGGGCGGTCACAAGTAAAAACAAGCTGCTTGTTAGCTTCATACAATGCGTTAAAGGTATGAAACAATTCTTCATTCGTTTCTGTTTTTCCTTGCAAAAAATGAATATCATCCATTAATAGAATATCAGCGTATCTGTATTTGTTTTTAAATTGAGGGGTTTTGTTTTCGCGTAAGGCAAGTAAAAATTCATTCATAAAATCTTCTGCAGAAATAAAAATAATTTTTACGTTTTCGCGTTCGTTGTACACAGCATTTCCAATTGCTTGAACAAGGTGTGTTTTGCCTAAACCAACTCCGCCATATACCAAACAGGGGTTATAAGCGGTGCCTGGATTTTTACTGATTGCCATAGCCGCATTAGCTGCAAAACTGTTGTTATCTCCAATGACAAAATCCTTAAACGTATATCGTGGATTTAAATTTGGATGAGGACGTTTTTGCGGACTTGGTATGGATATTTTTCCACCAGTTGAAACTGCTGGTTTTTGTGTTTGTGTATTTGGGGTTTCTGATTTTTCTGGTGCTTGAATAGAAAAATCTAATTGAATCGGAGAACCAGAAATTTCCTCTAAGCGGGTTTGAATGGAATTTGCATATCGTTGCTGAATTTGATCCTTTACAAAAGAAGAAGGAACGGCAACAACAATAGTAGATTCTGTTGACGAATGATATTCCATTCTTTCAAACCACATATTGATTTCTTGAGGCGAATATTCAGAATGCATTTGCTGCATTACTTCGTCCCAGAATGGCTTGTAATTCCAGTCATTTTGATTCATAGAGCAATAGCATATCACGGCAAAGGAAAATACGCCAAGCTTTACCTTGAATTAGAAAGAGACTATAATCAGATACTATGCATAACAAGTATTCCGCTCAGAGCATTCAGATTCTCAAAGGTCTGGAAGCAGTACGCAAACGTCCGGGAATGTATATCGGTTCTACCGGTCCCGAGGGTTTGCATCATTTAGTATATGAAGTTGTAGATAACAGTATCGATGAAGCCTTAGCAGGCTATTGTTCTGAAATTATTGTACAAATTGAACCAGGAAATATTATTCAAGTACAGGATAATGGCCGCGGTATACCTGTAGATATTCATCCGACAGAAGGGATTAGTGCTATGGAAGTAGTACTTACAAAGCTTCATGCCGGTGGAAAATTTGATAAGGGCAGTTACAAGGTTTCTGGGGGTTTGCACGGGGTAGGTATTTCTGTTGTGAATGCCTTGTCTGAGTGGACTGAAGTACGGGTTCATCAAAAAAATGAAATCCATTTTCAAAAGTATAACCGTGGCGTACCAGAGAAACCTGTTGAGGTAAATGGCTCCACGGATATTACCGGAACGGTTGTGCGTTTTAAGCCGGATGGGGAAATCTTTGAATCACT
This sequence comes from uncultured Spirochaeta sp., assembly GCA_964398645.1. Lineage (GTDB taxonomy): Bacteria > Spirochaetota > Spirochaetia > DSM-27196 > DSM-8902 > Spirochaeta_B. The sequence goes on along the minus strand of CAYNNU010000213.1, from coordinate 1,094 downwards.
GGATTTTAGTTTTGATGTTCTTTCTACCCGTTTGCGTGAGCTTGCCTTTTTGAATAAGGGAATACGGATTCAAATAGTTGATACCCGTATGCCAACCGAAAAAAAGCATAATTTTGTATTTGAAGGTGGAGTTGCCGAATTTGTACAGTATTTGAATCGTACAAAAACAGCAATTCATAATCCCCTGATTTATTTTGAAGCAGAGAAAGATGACGTTGTTATGGAAATAGCCTTGGAATATAACGATGGCTATAACGAAAATATGTTCAGCTTTGTGAATAATATTAATACCCGCGAGGGTGGTACGCATCTTGTTGGTTTTAAGTCTGCATTAACCAGAACATTGAATGATTTTGCGAAAAAATCAAAACACGCAAAAAAAATCAATGAAAATTTGACCGGGGATGATGTCCGTGAGGGGCTGACGGCAGTTGTTTCTGTAAAGGTTATGGATCCGCAGTTTGAGGGGCAGACAAAAACAAAGCTGGGAAATTCTGAAGTAAAGGGTATTGTAGAAAGCCAGGTAAATGAAAGTCTGAATGCCTTTTTTGAACAGAATCCAAAAGTAATTGATGCAATAATTGAAAAGAGTGTTCTGGCTGCAAATGCACGGCAGGCGGCTAGACGTGCCCGCGAAATGACACGGCGGAAGAGCTTTCTGGAAAACACTGGCTTGCCGGGAAAACTTGCAGACTGCAGTGAGCGTGATCCAAGTAAAACAGAGATATATATTGTTGAGGGTGATTCAGCGGGAGGTAGTGCTAAGCAGGGAAGGAATCGTGAATTCCAGGCAATTTTGGCATTGTGGGGAAAAATGCTGAATGTAGAAAAAGCCCGGCCGGATAAGGTATTGTCCAACGAAAAGCTGCAGCCAATTATTTCTGCTTTGGGAGCTTCTGCTGGTAGTGAATTCAACGTGCAAAAATTGCGCTATCATAAAATCATAATCATGGCTGATGCTGATGTTGACGGCTCACATATACGTACTTTGCTGTTAACCTTTATGTATCGCTATATGCCCGAGGCAATTCAGAATGGCTATGTTTATATTGCTATGCCACCTTTATACAAAATGTGGGCGGGCAAGGTAGTTC
>CAYNNU010000212.1:0-3254 GCA_964398645.1 uncultured Spirochaeta sp. | reverse complement strand
GAACGCCTGCGCCAAGCCGGCCACATAATCGGCATATCCGTGCTAGACCACATCATCTTTACCCGCAACGGCCACTACTACTCCTTTATGGAAAAGGGGGAGATGGGGTGAGGGTTGTGTCTTGTCGGATTCATTGTGGTATACTTACAGCTAAACAAAGTGCAGAAATGGGGTTGGTTTATGAGAATTCTACATCCGCTTGTGTATCAGGGGCCTCGAAGTTTTCGCCATCGAAAGGGGTATTTTGAGGGCTGGTACTATAAATTTGTCAGTTCGGATAATCGGGCTTTGGCGGTTATTCCCGGGGTATCTTTGCAGCGGTCTGAATCATTTGGTTTTATTCAAACAATAGACGGAAGCAATGGAGACACGAGCTATACAACCTATCCTCTATCAGAAGTCGTTTTTTCGGCCGATCCTTTTCAGCTTGTGCTGGGAAAGAGCACTTTTTCGCTGGATCAAGTGGTATTAGCTGATGATCTGGCAGTATCGGGCACAATAACAATAAAAGAACCCCGCTTGTATACAGCAACTCTTACTCGTCCTGGAATAATGGGCTGGTACCGCTATGTTCCCTTTATGGAATGTTATCATGGGGTGGTGAGCACGGGGCACAGTCTAGATGGAGTTTTGAGGGTGTCTACCGCGGATGGCAGCGAGGATGTACACTTTGATGGCGGGCGGGGCTACATAGAAAAGGATTGGGGCACATCTTTCCCATCATCATATATATGGATGCAGTCGAATTCATTTTCCGATTCGCAGTATTCCTGCATGCTCTCTGTGGCACGCATCCCGTGGTTTGGCTCGTATTTTCGCGGGTTTCTGGGCTTTTTTGATTACGGAGATAGAATTATTACCTTTGCTACCTATTCAAAGGCTCAACTAACAATTGAGGATGTAGCAGAAAAAAGTGTGAGCATCAGGATTGCCGGGCGGGGGTCCGGTGCTGGCAATACCCTTGCAAGAGGAGAACAGATAGTTTTTCGAGCCCATCGCAGTTCAGTTGGTTTGCTCATGGCTCCGCAGGTTGGCCGCATGGATAGACGCATTGGGGAAAGCATAGATGCAACTATCGAATTGGAGTACTGGAAGGATGGGAAATGCGAATACCAGGGAACAACAACGAATAGCGGTTTGGAGCTTGTGGGCGACATGGGTGAGCTTCGAGTATGACTGTATTTTTGCTGTGGGCTGGAATTGTAACGCTAACTGTGGGGCTGGTTGCCATAGCGGTGAATTTGCTAAGGCGAATGAAGAGACAGGATCCCATTCACGATGCCTACATGTTCATTCTTTCTGTATATGAAATGTGGATTGCAATTTATACATATGTATTTTTTGTTGATGTTTTTCTGTTGCCGGTAAGTCCTTTTATTCGAAATGCTATGGCACTTGTCCGCATGCTGATTTCGCTTGGCCTTTTTGCTGGCTATATCTGTGTGCTTCGGGAAAGTGTTTCTGTTGCCAAAAGAAAAGGTGTATTTGCCGGCGGGCTTTTTTTGTGTGTAGTTTTTTGTGGGCTGTATCTTTGGCTACTGTTGCATCCGGATTCATTTGGTCTGGCAGCTACTTTGTCGTATGGCTATTATGCTGCTTTATTATTGATTGTGGTGCTTTTGATTGTTGGCATGCATTCGGCTTCGCTATCTTGGCCGGCTCATATCCGCTTTTTTCTTTGGACCTCAGCGGTGTTTTTTCTTGTGCAGATTCCGCTGTCATCACTCTTTTTTCAGCTGCATCCAAACCCGGTTTTCCGGACACTTCCACGTTTGCTCTTTTGCGTGCTTTTGTCCGTTACTGATAGTATTCGTTTTTTTCATGAGCAGAATGTGAAAGAGAGCCGAGGATTTCTTTCTGATTCATTCCTGAAGGCGCATTCTATCACGGCCAGAGAACGGGAAGTTATTGAGCAAATATTCAAGGGAGCCAGTATGAGAAAAACAGGTGAGGCTCTTTGTATTTCAGAAAAGACAGTGAACACCCATTTGCAGAATATTTATAAGAAATGCGGTGTAAATGGTAAAATCGAACTTATTCATCTAGCAAAGTCCTACGAATAGGGTAAAAACCCTAGAGTATTTTCCTGCTTTTCAGGCATTTGCCTGATTGCTGGTTTATGTGCAGAACCCCAGAATAGAAAAAGTACTGGAGGTGCTGTATGAGTAAATCACAAGGGATTATGAGAACATTTTTTCTTCTTTCTTTGGCTGGCTTTATTGGATCCTTGAGCGTGTATCCATATCTGAGGGTGACATTTGCAGAGGTAATGCAGGCGAGTGGGCTGGCAGGCAGTCAATTTTTTGTTCTGTTGATGGTGCAGGGGGCTGTTATTTCCCTTCTATTGAGTTGGGCTGGCCTGTTGATGGCTAGAAAGACGGGTTTGGGAACGCCAATCTTTACTTCGCTTTTGTACGAGCGGGGGCAGGGTATTTCGCTAAAACAAAGCTTTCTCGTGCCGGCTGTTATGGGAATTGCCTTGGGATTGTTTCTGATTGCTGCTGATACTTTTTTCTTTCAAGATGCGATTATGCAAACAGGCCTTGCGCGGCCGCCAGTCAGTGCGCGTTTATTAGCCTGCTTGTATGGGGGAATTACGGAAGAAATTACTATGCGGCTGTTTCTGCTGAATATGATTATTCTGCTGATTTCATTGCTATTCAAAGGCACTATTCGTGGGGATATGGTACTTGTTGCTATAGGCGCATCTGCGCTGTTGTTTTCGTTGGGCCATTTGTTAAATGCAGAGGCCTTAGGAAATATCTCGTTTCTTTTTCGTCTGCGCGTTATCCTGCTCAATTCCGTCGGCGGGCTGCTATTTGGCTATCTATATTGGAAAAGGGGATTAGCTGCTGCCATGGCTGCGCATTTAGCTGCTGACTTGGTGGTGCAGTTATTGCCGTGATGGCGCGTTTTAAGCGGAAACCGCTAAACTTTTTTCGCGATACTTGTGCGCTTTCCGCAAAGCTTGTTGTTCGGACTAAGAGAGGGTGTTTGAAGATGCCCATGTTTCCGAAGACATTTACAACCTCTGTTTTTCTGCTGGGAATTGTTCCCTTCTTACGGAATATCATCCGAATGCCAGTTGTAATATTTGGACGCAAGTATACTACATCACGTAAGCGAGCGCCTGTATTTCCCCATTTTGTATGAACAGGCACATGGGGAGGCGGCACATGCGGCTGGGCGGCGGACGTAAGCCGACGGCCAGCCGTGTAGCCGCCGGGGGGCGCGTCGGATGGCCGGTAACACCA
>CAYNNU010000211.1:0-3279 GCA_964398645.1 uncultured Spirochaeta sp. | reverse complement strand
GTTGATGTCTACACCGATCCGGAAGCCCATGTTATTGGACCACGCTCATTTGGAGATAATCCTGCTCAAGCCGGTTTGCTTGGCGCCGCCTACTTCCGCGGTCATGAAGAACAGGGAATTATTGCTGTTGCCAAGCATTTTCCCGGCCACGGTGGAGTTACCGGCGACTCCCATCTACTCATGCCATCATCAGATGTTTCATTCAAAACCTTGTGGGAACGCGACATACTACCCTTCCGCATCCTTTCAGCCGAAGGAATACCAGCCATTTTAAGCGGCCACCTGAGCTTTCCGCGAATAACCGGCAGCACCATTCCTGCCTCCTTTTCCCCGTATTTCAACCAAACAATTCTGCGCGAGCAAATTGGTTTTTCCGGTATCATTATTACCGACGATTTATACATGTACGGAGCGCTCGATTACGGCCGCCAACACAATGAAGACATTGCCGATTTGGTTATCCGGGCGATCCACTCGGGCAGCGATATGGTCATGCTTTCACATACCCCCGAGTTCAATGGAGAAATCTGGAATAAACTGCTATTTAACTACCGCAATGACGAAGAGTTTCGAGACCACGTAAACGATTCGGTACGAAGAATTCTGCGCGTTAAACTGGAATATCTGCATGATTCGGTTCGGCAGGTACCTCTAAACCCCAGCCCAAGCCAAATATACGCAAACATTCCGCAGGAAGATGCCCAGAATTATTTTGATGATCAGGCCCTGCGCAGCGTGACACTTTTATCCGACTCCCTGCCGGAGATTGATCCAGAAGAGCGTATCCTTCTTGCCGGCCACAATTATGCCTTTTTTCGTATAGGACGGGAGTTTTTTCCAAATGCCGATGAGTACCGCTTCCAAAATGATTATTTCCATTTCAGCACCTCCCGCGACCGGGACAGCATGAAAGAGATTGCCGGAAATTATGATCGGATAATATATGCCCTAAGCGATCCCAATACCGCCCAGGTACTCGAAGGGCTGGAAGATTTTCAGGACCGCATCATTGTATTTTCATTACTGTCTCCCGTCTATTTGGGTGAATTATCCTGGCAGCCAGACGGCGTTGCAGTTTATGGCTGGTACAACCGCTGCGCCCGTGCCGGCTTCTCGGTGCTTACAGGGGCAGCCGAGGCAATGGGACATTTACCAATCCACCATATGCTGGAAAACGACTAAACAACTTAACGGAAATCAAAACAGGAAAAGCGGTGGCAACACAGACATGGAAACAGATTCAGCCCTCTTCTTTCTCTCGAATCGCACGCAAGCTGGCAAAAACCGCTGAGTGGGAGCACACAAGCCTCACTGAACATCTTCTGGCTGCAGAAAAAAAAACAAAACTTCTGTATTCGGGGCGAAAGGAAAACCTGATTATGGCCCAAAGCAACGGCTTTATTTTTCCCCGCTTTCATACTGATGCGAATGAAGATCTTCCAGCCATTTCGCCGAATATCCAGCCGGTTCACACCATCATGGGCTTATCCAAAAATGTAGACTGTTTCTGCAGCTTAAATAGCAACAAAAAGAAGGATTCTGTTGACTATTTTCTGATGCACCGGAGCATAAAAAGCAACAGCAAAAATCCACTGCCCTCTATTGCACCACCGACTGGTTTTTCCATACGCGTACTTTCTGTAAATGATGCGAAAAAAATAATGCCCTTGGAGCTTGCCTACCAACAGGAAGAAGTAATACTTCCCGGTCAAAGCCTGCCGGAACAGGCAATCCGGCTACGACTATCACAGATATTGAAATCCCAGGTGGCAATCGCAATACTGGAAAACGGAAAACCGGTTGCCAAGGCCAACACCAATGCCCGCGGAATACATTGCTGTCAGATTGGCGGGGTCTATACTCTGCCGGAATATCGAAAAATGGGTTTAGCGGCATGCGCAGTATCAAACTTGATGCATTTTTGCGCATCCCTCTATCGCTTTTCCAGCCTATTCGTTAAGCGCACGAACACAGCTGGAATAAAACTCTACCGGAAGCTGGATTTTACCATTTCCGGCGATTACACTATAGCGTATGCCTGATCGTCCTGCTGTTTGCATGATAACTTCAGAAGCCCATCCGATAATCAAGGTAGGCGGCTTAGGGGATGCCGTTCCGGCTCTAGCAAAAAGCCTACTGACTCAGGGGGTGGACGTCCGCCTGCTTCTTCCCCATTACCGCGAAGTACAAGCTGAAATTATTTGTTCACAAGATGTTGGCGAACTGCAGCTGGGGGCGCATCGCTTTTCTGTGCGGATGAACGAAAGCCGCATCGGCGCCCTGCCGGTATACCTAATCGACATTCCAGAACTATACGACCGGCCGGGCGTGTACGGCCCGCGCCTGGACGAAGCCCATCCCGACAACCTCCTCCGCTTTGCTGCGCTTTCAAAGGCAGCCTATGCGGTATGCAAAAGCCTAAACTGGATACCGGATATCATGCATGGCCACGATTGGCAATCCGGGCCTGCGGCCTGCCTTTCCCGCCTACCCGAATACCAGGCGGCCTTCCCCGGACTGCGCCACATCATCACCATTCACAACATTGGCTATCAGGGGGTTTTTTCCAGCCGGGAATATGCATCTATCGGACTGGGTGAAAGCGAAACCGCCGGCTGCAAACTTACCCTCAACGGCGATTTGAACATGCTGGCCACCGGGATTTCACATTGCGACGCCATTACAACCGTTTCCCAACGCTATGCCCAAGAAATACAGGGGCCGCTTGGATACAATCTGGAAAACCTCATCCGCCAACGAAAAAATCAGCTTTTTGGCATTACCAACGGCATGGACTATGACGAATGGAACCCAGCAGACGACGTTTTTTTGCCGGCCAACTACGACAGCAACAAGATGCAGGGGAAAAAAATCTGCAAGCAGGAACTGCAAAAAGAGCTGGGGCTGCCCCAAGATGACGAAAAAATGCTCATCGGAATTGTCAGCCGCTTGGTCTACCAAAAAGGCATACACGCCTTGGCTGAAAATTCAGAAAGCGTCCTTCCCAAACTCTGCAACGACCCGCGTCTGCAAGTTGCAATTTTAGGCTCAGGCGAACACTGGTGCGAGAAGCAACTGCAAAAACTGAGCACAGAATGCGACAATATTGCCGTGCGCATTGGCTACGATACCGGACTTTCCCATCGCATTACCGCCGGCTCTGACCTGTTTTTAATGCCATCAATCTATGAACCCTGCGGCCTGAGCCAGCTGTCTGCAATGCGCTATGGCTCTATTCCTGTGGCCACCGCAACTGGGGGCATAGCCGATACCGTGCAG
>CAYNNU010000210.1:0-3303 GCA_964398645.1 uncultured Spirochaeta sp. | reverse complement strand
ATCAAGAACACTTCGTTCAAGCAGCTGGTGCATGGGGTTTTGAAACATAAAGCCGGTTTCGCGGCGTACCATCGGTAGGGCTCCGGGCAGAGCCTTTCCGCGATAACGGCAGATTCCGCTGTAGCGGTTTTCCAGCCCGCTAAGGCAACGAAGCAGCATGGTTTTTCCACTGCCGTTTCTTCCGGTCAGTAGGCTGATCCTGCCGTTTGGAATTTCCAGATTGATGTCGCTTAGAATTGTTCGTGGCGTCTGCATGCCCGCATGAATCGTGAGTTGCAAGTGTTCAGTGGTGAAAATTGTGCCTTCGGAATCCCGGGGGTCAGCAGTCATCAAGATAAATTAGCTTTCGCGCCTGTGCATCAAAGGAAGCAGTAGATTGGATGCCGCTAAGGCAGCAACAATTTTTACCGCATCACCAATAAGAAAGGGCAGCATTCCAGCCGCGATCGCTTCGCCGGTGGTTAAATCTGCCATTGCGGCCAGCTGAAACACTCCTCCAGCATAGATAATCAGTGTGGCTGTAATACTTGCCATGAGTTGGCGAAAGGGTCGCATTCGTAGCCGGCGGGGTGCAGGTCTGCGGCTTTCGCGGCCGGCAATAAAGGATGCGGCAACTACTGCCGGGAGAAATGCCCATAAATATCCGCCAGTAGGGCCAAGCAGATGGCCGATGCCGCCGCTACCAGCAGAAAAAACCGGCAGGCCGATACTTCCCAGCAGGAGGTAGGCGCCAATTGCCGATGCAGCCCATTGCGGGCGCAGCAGTAAGCCAGCCAGCAATACAAAAAGGGTTTGCAGGCTGAAGGGAACCGGCCCCATGGGAATAGAAATATAGGCTCCAGTGGCAATTCCGGCGCAGGCCAGGGCAGCTATGGAGGTCTGTTGAACTGTGTATCGATTTTGTGCGCCGTTTTCCATTGCGGCCTCCGTTTTTAGATTCAATCTAGCTTTTACTCTCGTGCCGAATGGTATCAAAAATGTATTTTTTGTGCTACAGTCCGCCAGATGTGGGGTGGTTGGCAAGCATGATACATAATGTAGGTCGCGTATTTTTTCTGTTTGTAAAGATTATTATACCGCTGTGCCTTGTGTTTATTGCCGCCGGCTTACTTGTGGATTTTGTTCCTGTCAATTTTTTCTCTGACGAACTTGATTGCAGTCAGCCTGCCTTGCACGGAATCTCTATTCCGGGGGCCTTATCACCCCCGGCCTTTGATTGGAGTGAATCAGCCGTACAGCCTGAGCCCCCGGATATAACAGCCCGAGCCGCCATTCTGATGGATTTTGACAGCGGAACAATTCTTTTCGCCCGCAATCGCCATCAGCGTCTTGCCCCGGCATCCATGATTAAGCTTTTAGTAATGCATATTCTATTGAGTGAGATCGAGCAGGAAAGGATTTCAATTGATGATCAGGTTCCCTTGCCCCCCGAAAGCTGGGCAGAGAATGCCCCGCCGCATTCATCGCTCATGTTTCTTGGACCTGGACAACGGGCAACCGTAAACGATTTGTTGCTGGGGCTGGCGGTACCGAGCGGCAATGATGCTGCAATTGCCGTTGCCCTGTTGCTGGAACAGAGTGTGCCGGCTTTTGTTGAGCGTATGAACCGCGAGTTGCGCGAAATGGGCTTGTACAATAGCTTTGTGGTGGAGCCTAGCGGCTACAGTCCGGAAAACTATACAACAGCGGATGATTTTGTGCGCTTTTTACGCCTGTACATAAGCCTGCATCCCCAAGCCCTGGCTGATTATCATTCACAGCGCAGTTTTGTTTATCCGCGCCCCGAGAACATGCCTGCCGGTTTTTTTGCTAGTCAAAACGCAGGGGAATCTTCCCGCCTGCCCCTTGGCTCTGTGTTTCAGAATAATTTCAATCGCCTGTTGTGGCTTATGCCCGATGCCGATGGCTTAAAAACCGGAAGTATACCTGAGGTTGGCTATAACCTGGCCGGCACCGCAGAACGCGATGGCACTCGTTTAATCGCCCTGCTCATGGGAGTGCAGGCGCGGAATCCTATGCAGGGGAACGAGCTGCGCGCCCTCGAGGCGCAGCGGCTTTTGGAATACGGATTTCAGGCCTTTGTGCGCAAACACCCCCATGTTCCATCACCTTCACCGCTTGCACTATATGGTGCGGACAGCTTGTACATGCCGATCTATGTTGATGCCAACTGGGCCATGCCTGCAGAGGCTCAGAATCCAACAGGCATAGCCCGAGAGTACCCCGGTCGGGAGCGCCCTGGGGTTCTCTTCCCCCGTGGTGTACTGGAACATTCGCTGGCCGAGTTCCGGCTGTCCCGTAGTCTGTATGGCCCTGTAGTGGCTGGGGCACAGGTGGGAGAATTGGTTTTGCTGTTTCAGGGAGAGCAGATTTGTTCAGTTTCGGTATGTAGCCGCTTCGCAGCGGGAAAGGGGAATGCCCTCCAACACGTCTTTGATGCAGTTCGCCTTCTGCCGACACGAATTCGCGCTACTCTGGGAGAAAATGTGGAATTATCCGGGCAAACGTGGTAAAAAAAAGGCTATGAAAAAACAAATGGAAAAAATTCATATATTCGTATTGATGATTGTGCTGTTTTTGCTGCCCTTGACCGCCGTACATGCAGATCAAAGCCAGGATGGACCCAAAACCCGGATCGGAGTTGTGCAGCTTGCAAGCGGTGACGATCCCCAGTTTGAGGCTGTAGCCTATCATATCAGCAGGATGATGGAGCAGACCCTTTTGCTGCTGGGCAATTACGATGTAGTTCAGCTTGAAAGCCAATTCGTTCCGGCTGGTGGCGAACCATCCATGGATGCCCTGCCGGAGCGCTATCAGAACCTGGACTTTTTGTTGTTTGGCAGTGTCCAGCAAAGCCAGGCGGCTGGCATCGAAATACGCGTTGGTGTTTTTTCCCGCGCGGAAAACGAAATTGTGCATCAACACAGTGAAACGATAGGCTCGGTTTTTGAATTGTTCGATGCCGCCGAAATAACCATTATTGCCCTGCTGGAAAGCTTTAGCGGCGAGGTGATCCGTTTCGGCAGCCTGCGCATTCAAAACAGTGGTGAACAGGCGCCCTACCAAGTGTTTGTTGATGGCACCATGGTTGGTGAAAATATTACTGAATTGCAATTGTTGGCAGGCCTGCGGGAAATTACCGTGGTACAGCAGCGTTTGGAAGGCGAACATGTGGTACATACAGAGATTTTGCAGGTGCAGGATGGGCAAAGCGGTGTCTTGTCATTTGCCTTGCCGCAACTCCTGCCGGCTGAACGTGAGCTATTAGAAGGGCAGATAGAAAAAATCCGTTCCTTGCAGGGG
>CAYNNU010000209.1:0-3309 GCA_964398645.1 uncultured Spirochaeta sp. | reverse complement strand
AGCCTACGCAGAACAACTGTACTCAGGCGTCTGATAATAAAGAATAAAATGATGGCGGCTAAGGCTTCCGGCAAGCGGTGTACAAGCCATTCAAGGCTGGTTTGGAGTAGGTCTTTCCAAAATTCCGTATCTAAGAGTTGTTCCATGGAGTCAGTATATCCTGTAGCAGAAAGAGTTTCAATTTTGTTTACAGCCCTAACAGGCCGGCGAAGGCGCGAAGAATAGAGTCGTCTGGCTTTGTTGCTGTGTTATCTTGCGTTGCCGGGCTGTTTTCCAGCAATTTTTTTGTCAGGATTTTGCCAAGCTGTACCCCTTCCTGGTCGAAGCTGTTTATATTCCAGACAAAGCCCTGGAACATCACCTTGTTTTCAAAATGGGCAAGCAGGGCGCCCAGGCTTCGGGCGCTTAGCTGTTCGCCGAACAGCAGACTGCTGGGGCGTTCTCCGGGGAAATGCTTGTTGGGATTGTCGCTGCCGCTGCCAAGGGCAAAGGCGGTTATTTGTGCCGCCAGGTTGGCATTGAGTTTTTGCTGGCTGCTGGAGTTCTGGAAGACTGTGTCCTGTCCGCTTTGGCAGGAACGAAAGCCGATAAATTGCAGGGGAACAATTGATGTTCCCTGGTGTAAGAGTTGGTAGAAGCTGTGCTGGCCGTTTGTGCCCGGCTCGCCGAAAATGACGGGGCCGGTGGCATAGCTTAGGGCCTCGCCGTAGCGGTTTACGCTTTTGCCGCTGCTTTCCATGTCCAGCTGCTGCAGATGAGCGGGAAAGCGCGAGAGTGCCTGGCTGTAGGGCAAGACTGCTGTGCTGGCAAAGCCAAGAAAATTCCGTTCCCACACGCCGATTAAGGCGTCCAGCAGGGCGGCATTTTCGCGGATGTTTGGGTTCAGGGCGGCGGTGTCTGCTTCGGCAGCGCCTGCCAGTAGCTCGGCAAATACATTTGGGCCAAAGCAGGAGCTTAAAATGACAGCCCCAACGGCGCTGGTGCTGCTGTAGCGGCCGCCGATGTTATCATCAATATAAAAAGCTTCCAGATATTCGCCGGCGCGGGCGCGGTCGGCTAGAGGGCTGGTTTCGCTTGTTACACAGACGATATGGCGTGCGGGCTCAATTCCGGCCGCGCCGTTTTCCGCGAGAAAGTTTTTTACCAGAGCTTCGTTTGTCAGGGTTTCCTGGGTGGTGCCGCTTTTGGATACCAGCACAAACAGGGTTCGCTGCGGGTCGCAGGTGGCTAGAACAGCCGCTGCATCATCAGGATCAACATTGGAAATAAAATCGCCGGGCAAACGGGTTTCGCCTTCGGCACAGGGTAGGTTTTTCAAGGCAAGGTACAGAGCTCGCGGACCTAAATCCGAGCCCCCGATTCCGATTTGCACCACCCGGGTAAAGCGCTTGCCGGTGGAGCCGGTAATGCTGCCATCGCGCACCGCGCGGGCAAAGTCTGCAACCCGCTGATGCTGCTCAACATAGAAAGTGCGCAGGTTCCGCCCTGCCGCCGGCGCGGGCATTTCCAGCCCTTCTTTGCCGTTGTAGGCTTCTAGCCGTTGGTCGTGTGGGCGGTCATCTTGTTCAAGAACATCGCAGCCAAGCTGCACACGGGTTAAATGGTGTAAAACCCGTCGGTTTTCGCCGGTGTTAACACGGTCGCCGGATAGCAAATCCCAGTATTTGCCAATCAATTCCTGCTGGTCGCTCAAGTTCTGCAGCGCATCAAGCACGGAATCATCCACTGCTTTGGCAGCAAAGTTGTAGATCAGACCTCCCCCCTGAGGGCAGGAATATGAGTGAATGCGTTGTTCTGACAGAAGTGCCCGTAAACGCGGGGTCTCTTCAGCTGCCAAATCCCCCAGCTGTTTCCACGCCCCACATGTATCAGCATTTTTCCATTCGCGATCTTCCTGTTCGTTCATACGACCCCCTCAATATGTACTATTTTATCTTAGTCATAAAAACAAGAGAAGGCTTTGCTCCTGTAATCTAATTGAAGCTTTTTGCGAGATTTGAATATGTATGATATGATTTTGTTAGTTCATACAAAAGAGAGGTAGTTTGATGTCGGTTGCCCAGAGTTGTTCTCATATTGTAGTGTCACAGGACTAACAGAAAATTCTCTGCCCCTGTGATGTAATTCATTGATTCGGCGCATTATTGCGCTGCAGGGGAATACAAATATGCATCTTCATAATAATACAGTACTAGACTCATATGGTTGGAATCGCGGGATTGAACAGGATTTTGCTGCTATGGCTACCGACAATTGGCTGCCTGGAAGGATACTGGCACATTCTCGCGGGAAAATATTGGCGATTACAGCGGCGGGAGAGCTTTGGTGTTCGGTTCCCGGTAGTTTTGCTCAGCGGATGGAGGCCCGGGGCATGTTCTATTGCACCGGAGATTGGATTGCACTGGAGCCCTATGAGCATGGCCCGGGTGGAAGAATATGGGAAATCCTGCCCCGTAGCACTGAACTGAAACGGCAGTCTGCGGGAGAAAAAAGCACCAGCCAGACCTTGGCCGCCAACATCGATACGGTCTATATCGTTATGGGCCTGGATTTGAACTTCAATCCCGCCAGAATAGAGCGTTTGCTGGCGTTGGCGTGGAATAGCGGCGCTCAGCCGGTAATCATTTTGAACAAGCTCGATCTTGTAAGCGATCCGGAAACCTATGTGCAGCAGATTCAGGCCGTGTCCCCGGGAGTACCGGTGGTGGCGGTTTCTGCCTCTACCGGGGCAGGAATCGATCAGCTTGGTCAGTTTATGGGCGAAGGTAAAACGGGTGTGTTTTTAGGTTCATCCGGGGTGGGTAAGTCTAGCTTGCTGAATACCCTGGCCGGGCAGGAGTTGCGGACTACGCAATCTGTGCGCGAGGCTGATGGCCGCGGGCGGCATACAACATCTTTACGTGAGTTGTTTCAGGTCTCCGGGCTTGGATGCATTATTGATTCGCCGGGAATTCGCGAGGTCGGTCTTTTGCCCGAGTCGGAGGGCTTGAATGCAGCTTTTCAAGATGTGATTCAGGAGATTGATGCGTTGGCTGCTGAATGTAGGTTTTCAGACTGCTCCCACCAAGGCGAGCCGGGCTGTGCAGTTGCAAAGGCGCTGGAAAGCGGCGCACTGAGTGATCATCGTTATCAGAATTACCTGAAATTACAACGCGAAACCGAATACGCTGCATCCCGGCAGGACGATCGCCTGCGCCAGGAGCGGGAAAAAAAGTGGAAAGACATCGCAATCTATGCCCGCCAGATCAAAAAAGGCAGACAATAATAATTGCACATTCGGCGCCCCTCGCTGGCGCCGAATGTGTAAAA
>CAYNNU010000208.1:0-3316 GCA_964398645.1 uncultured Spirochaeta sp. | reverse complement strand
GCTATTGCGTATTCAGCAGGATATCGGGGTCATCTTTGCAACCCATACGGTTCAGCAGGCTTCCCGGGTAAGCCAGAATACGGCGTTTTTTCTCAACGGTACGCTAGTTGAGTCGGGCTTGACCGAGAGGGTCTTTATGCAACCGGAACACGAAATTACTGCAGATTACATCAGTGGACGGTTTTAATGCTTTTTGATCTTGCTACAATAGAAGAGGATTTACGCGGTTTCCAGCAGAATTTTTCCAGCATCAATGATGGCCTGGCTATGCGCCGTGAAGATATTACCGATACAATGGTGAATCAGATAGTAGAAGCCTATGGTTTTCTGAATGATTTGCTGCGGCGTAAAATTGATTTGTTCACTCCTGCCGGGCTGCATTCTTTGTTGGAAATAAACCATATCGTATTGTGCGGGAAGGACCCAAAGACCCGTCGTCAGTATTATCAGCATTTAACCGAGACGAGGGCAGGATTTGTGCGAAAAATTACGCCGATTAAGCAATGGGTTCTAAAAAAACGCGCTTCCAATAATCCTTACAAGCTAGCGACCGGTTTTTATTCGCGCATGCTTAGTCAGCCGCAACTTTTTTTGGAAGGGAATCACCGGACCGGGAATATTCTGTTAAACTATTTATTGCTTAGCAAGCAGGCGATACCCTATGTTATTTCTACAGATACTGCAAAGCCCTATCTTGATTTATCCGGGGATATAAAGTTTTCTGATAAGGGTAATTCTTTTGATGCAACGGTTCGCTTGCCGGGGCATAGCAAACGGTTTCGGCAGTTTCTAGAATCCAATGCGAGTGATCGGTATATTGTTCTTGCTGACCAGGCGGGGAGGAAGCATTGATGCCAAGTTCCGGTGATATTACTTTTTCAATTTTTACCGCAGTAGGGGCAGTGAGCCTGTTTTTAATGGGAGTAGGCATTTTATCTGACGCCTTTTTCCGGCGAATAAGTGCTTCATTTTTTCGTTTGCTTTCCGGTGGAGATGGCGGCTGGTGGCGGAAATTGTACCGGGGCTTTGCCGCTGGTTTGTTGTCGGGAAACCCTGCGGCAGGCAGTGTGCTGATTGTTTCCATGGCTGAGGCCGGTACCCTGCCGGAGCGTTCGATTCCGACAGTTGTTTCTGGCTATCGTCTTGGTTCATTGCTGTTTGGATTCTTGCTGGCAATGGTGGTTCGTTCGAGCGGAAGTATTTCCACTGGTTTAATTTTGTTGGCCTTTGCCGTACCCTTTGCGCTGAATGTCCGGCGCCGCAACCGCTTACAGCTTGATGTCCTGATTGGGGCAGGTCTGGTATTTCTTTCGGTTCAACTGCTTGATTCCAATTTGCATGGCCAGGTGTTCTCATCCTTGTATTCAATGCACCGAATCTTGGCATCGACATCCCCGCTGTTTTTGCTTTTTACCTTTGCTGCCGGCAGTCTGCTGTCGGTTTTGCTTCGCTCATCGCTGGTGCCGCTGGTTCTGGCCTTGTCCTTAAGCGCTGCAAGCTGGCTCGCGCCGCAGTCGGCTTTTATGCTTTTGCTGGGTGGACGACTGGGTGATACCTGCACGGCCTTGTTATCCTCCGTCCGCCTTGGAGTTCGGGGGCGGCGAGCTGCCCTGGTGCAATTGCTGGTAGAGCTTGCTGCGTATGTTTGGCTGCCCTTGGTGTTTTTTGCTGCAAGCTTTATGGACGGGCAGTTTGCCTGCTGCGCACCCTTGTATTTGCTGGCCGGTCAGTTTGTTATGTATGTTGGGAGCCTTTTGCTTTTGCCCCTTGTATCGTTCTTGCCGTTGCTGGTGCGGCGCATACTTTCTGCAGATGAAAGCCAGCTTGATGAAGGGGATTCTACCTTTATCGATTACCATCTTGAGTTGGTTCCTGCCGGTTGGCCGGAAGCCCTGGATGCGAATCTGCAGCAAACCCAGCGGGCTTTGTCGTACATGGCAGATAGTACCTATCGCATGCTGGTACGGGTAATGAATAGCTCACAGATTTCGGATGATTGTCAGCTTGCCTTCGAAGAGGTGCAACGGCAGGAAATGGATTTATGCAGTGTGCGTCGCAAAATATCCAAGGCTCTATTAGGGAGTGTGCAGCAGGCGTGTAGCCGTAAACAAGCGGAAACAATTCAACGCCAGCAGCGTATTGCTCACGAGCTACGGCAGATTGGCAGCGATTGCCGCCATAGTCTGGATATTCTGTGCCGCAGTTACAAGAAAAAGTACCGCTTTCACGAGGAGGCATCCGAGGAGCTTTTTGCTTTTGTTGCCCAAGTGATGGATTTCCTGCAATATAATGCTGATTATTTGCAGAATCGTTTTGATTCGTTTGATACTCAGTTGGCTGCACGAATGGAAGAAGGAATCAATGTAGCCAGAGATCGGCTAAAAAAACGCTCGCGTCGTTGTATGGAGCGTGGACAGGATGTTCAAATCCGCGGCGAATTGGCCTTTATTGAGATTGTTGGCTATCTGGAAAACATCGGTGATAGTTGTTTGCATATTGCCCAGACTGTGCCGCATCTTCAGCGCTTTCGCTAGTTTTTCGCTAGCATTATTGGCAAGAGGAGTTTTGTGTTTGTGAAAAAAAATATCGGCATCCTACAAAAAGGTCTATTTTTGTTGCTGCTTGCGTTTCTTCTTTTTGCTTGCAGCCGGAAAAATCCTGTGAACAGCATATTAGGTGTTTCTGACGCCCCGGATTATGTTGCTGTGGAAGGCCTTGCTGGAGATATGCGAATTGCCGGTTCCGATACATTGTTTTCCAGTATGGCATTGCTAGCTGACGGCTTTGAGCGCCAGCAGCCTGCTGTGAGCGTGCAGGTTTCCGGCCGCGGTTCGGGCTTCGGGTTTCGCGCCCTGCTGGAGGGCAAGGCCGATATTGCCGCAATGAGCCGACCTTTGACTGCTCAGGAAGAGCGTGCTTTTGAGCAAAAATTCGGCCGTGTTCCCCAGGCCCAGCTGCTGGCGATGGATGCAGTGGCGGTTATTGTTCACCCGGACAATCCGAAAAGCGGTGTTTCTATGGATCAGCTGAAGTTGATGTTCGGCGATGCGGATGAAGTGCCGCTGTGGGGTGATTTTGGGCTCGGCGGCCGCTTTGGTCGGCTTGCGGTCGAAGCGGTGGGTCGCAATGAAGCCTCCGGGACTTTTGCGGTGTTTCGGGAGGTGGTGCTAGGCGGAGCGAATTATGGGCAAGGCTATCGGATGCTTCCGGGTTCATCGGCTGTTGTGCAGCATGTGGCAAACGCGCGGACGGCGATAGGCTATGTTGGAGTTGGTCATGTTTCCTCGCAGGTTCGTGTACTGCCTTTGTGTGTATC
>CAYNNU010000207.1:0-3322 GCA_964398645.1 uncultured Spirochaeta sp. | reverse complement strand
GCATGGCCGAAGGGCGTATGTAGCAGATCCAAGCCCAGCACCGGAACAATAAGATGAGAAACCGGCGGTATAAACCAACCGAAGGTTCCGTGCTGGCCGTCTACCTTTGTGCTTTGAAACAATGCAGGCATTATCAGCCAGCTAAACACGTATATTCCTACAGTACCGATAAAAAACCCGACGATCGCAATTGTATGCGCAAGCGCTTCAGGAAATACCGACGGGCCGATCTGCAAAAAGCCAATCGAAATGACCATGAATGCTATTGGCATTGTCGGCAGAAAACTTCCAGCCACAGGATGGTGCAATTCCTGATAAAACTGCTTTGGATGCCGAATTAAGCGCACAAACCACAGCACGCTGACAAGCGCCAAAAGAACCACCGATAATATAAAAATCCCGATTGCCAGGGGCCGGAAGCAGGGAACCGTCTGCTGTCCAAGCCACAAGGCAATGGGAATAATACCCGTTCCCATAACAGATGAGGGCCAGGATGGAACAAAATCAATAAGTGAAAAACCTTTTTCCTCTTCTATGCTCATTATTAACCTCTTATCAAATTCCTATCTCACATTTTATCCGGGTCTGCGCCATACACATATTCCATTGCATTCAAGGCCGCAATAGTCCCATCGCTCACGGCTGTGGTAATCTGCCGAAACTTCTTTTCCCGCACATCACCAGCAGCAAAAACACCCGGAACATTGGTCGCCATGCCATCGTCGGTGACAATCTCTCCCCGGGAGTTCAACTCGACTATTCCCTGAAAGCCTTCACTATTTGGTACATAGCCAATCAGAACAAAGGCACCGGTAACATCAAGCCGACTCTTCTCGCCGGTTTTCTTGTTCTTTACATCAACAGCAGTCAGTGTTTCGCCGCCGACAAATGACTCAACTACTGTTTCCAGCAATATGGTAATCTTTTCGTTATCCTCGGCAGCCTTTATTGCGTGAGGATGCCCCTGAAAATGATCGAACTGATGCACAATGGTCACCGATTTTGCATACTGAGTAAGCGACACAGCCTCTTCCAAAGCAGAGTTGCCGCCGCCAACAACAATAATGTCCTCGCCGGCAAAAAAATCTCCATCGCAGGTTGCGCAATAGGAAACTCCCTTACCCTGAAACTGCAGCTCGGACTCAAGCCCAAGGGTACGGGGCTTGCCGCCTGAGGCAATAATAAGCGCAGGTGCAGAAAATGTTTCCTTGTCCGTCGTTACGATTTTTTCAGCTCCGGAAAAATCCAGCTCACGAATTTTTTGATTTGTCAGAATCTCACAGCCAAAGTCTGTTGCCTGCTTTTTCATGTCTGCGGCCAGCTTATAGCCGAAAACTTCTCCGCCAGTACCGGGATAGTTTGCCACAGCATGAGTAAGATTCACCTGTCCCCCGGCCATACCGCTATCTAGAATCAGTACGTTTTGACGTCCGCGAGCCAGGTACAGCCCGGCAGTTAATCCCGCCGGGCCACCGCCTAGAATAATGCTATCATAGTGGCGCATACATTAGTCCTTAAAAACATCATCGAGGATTGTACTCACCTGATCCTCAGATTGAATGCTCGATGTTGCCTTTACAACCTTGCCATTCTTGTAATACACGGTGAAGGGCAAACCACGGAAGGTAGCGCACTCGGGAAGATCCCGGATAGCAGCTGCCTCAGGATGATCGAAAAGCATGTCCTTAAAAACTACATTCTCATATTTTCCTGAAGACTGAAGATTCTCCATTGCAGCATACACAGGGACACACATCGGCCCCATCCGGCCACAACAAACCATCACATTTTCGTTGGAAGAGATGAGCTCCTGTAGCTCACTTTTAGAAGTAAGATGTTCCAAATTGGTATCAAGCGTCATAGTAACCTCGCTATATATTATTTGTTATATAGTATAAACAATATATTAGCGATCGTCAAATACTATCTATCCCATCCATATTTCACTGCCAGCAAGGCGGCTTGGGTCCGGTCGCGCAGATCAAAGGCGGTCAGAATTCCAGATACGTAGTTTTTTACAGTTCCTGGTGAAAGATTAACCGCCTCGGCAATTTCATTGTTGGTAGCCCCACGGCCAAGAAAGCGCAAGACATCCTGCTCCCGGCTGCTGAAACTTTCCCAAATTCGCTGAATACCCGGATCGAGTTCCACAAATCCATCCTCTGCAGCCCTGCCACCTACCCCAAGCAAGCCAGCAGTCGCACCAACTGAAGCACCCTCTGCCCCATTCATATTTTTAAGCAAAGAATCCATTACTCCCGGAGCCAGCTGATAGGTCCCAGCATAAACCTGTACAATGGCACGCGTCAGATCTTCGATGGGAAGGTCTTTCATAAGATAGCCATAGGCCCCGGCACGAAGTGATTTCATTATATATTCTTCATCATCAAAGGTAGTAAGCATAAGCACTTTGGCTTTGGAACCCCGCCGCCGCAGCTCTTCTACCGCCGCAATTCCATCCATCACCGGCATTCGGATATCCATCAAAATGACATCCGGCGATTGCTCTTGCACCGCTTCCAAGGCTTCCTGCCCATTCGCGGCAGTGCCCGTAACCTCAATGCCCGACTGCAACAGCAGCAAAGACGCAATGCCGTCCCGAATAAGATGCTGATCATCAACTATTAATACGCGAATCGCTTCCACCCTTTCCTCCAAATAAGACAGGATAATTCCGCGGCACCCGGGCAATCAATACCGTTGTATCCACATCCCCAGGCGATGACCAAATCTCCAAACTGCCGCCAACCAGCTCAAAACGGCGGCGCAAACCTTCAAGACCAATATGCTCCTGCAAAGACTCCTGCCCAGCCCGTCGCGAACCAGCAGCTTTGGCATCAACACTATTAACGTCAAAGCCAACACCATCATCTGCCACCCGCACAACGGCCTGGACATCAGCCAGATCAACATCTATCCTAACCCGCCGACAATGAGCATGCTTAAGAATATTGGTTGTAGCCTCCTGCAAAAAACGATATATGGCTAGTAGCGCTGAATAATTAAAATCCGCCTGACTTCCAAGCAAGGAACTTTCCACTTCCAAGCCGGTGTCCTGCAAACGACGCACCAAAACAGCCAAGCTTTTCTCAAGATTGATACCTTGATCATCGCCTTTCAAGCTACCAATTGACTCCCGCACATCGCCCATAGCATCCTTTGCAACCGTATGAGCTGCGGAAACCGAGTGCCGGGCCTGCTCTTGGTCAACATCAAAATATGCGAGCGCCTTGGAAAGCTGAACACCAATAGCAGTAAGAGAATGGCCAATGCTATCGTGCATATCACGGGCCAGGCGTGTTCGCTCTTCCAGGGCGACAAC
>CAYNNU010000206.1:0-3360 GCA_964398645.1 uncultured Spirochaeta sp. | reverse complement strand
TGGCGATGAGGTTAGGGCGGGTACATTGCTTGCTGCCCTGCGGGGGCCGGCGCGCTCGGTATTAACAGCAGAGCGAACTGCGTTGAATTTTTTGCAGCGGATGTCGGGTATTGCTACGGCTGCGCGCGCTTTTGTCCAGGCAGTTGAGGGTACAGGGGCAGTAATTTTGGATACCCGGAAAACAGCCCCCGGGCTGCGTTTTTTTGATAAGCTTGCAGTGCGCTTGGGTGGAGCCCAGAATCATCGTTTTGGTTTGTATGATATGATAATGATAAAAGACAATCATATTGTCGCAGCTGGAGGAATCCGCCAGGCTATTGAGCAGGCAGCTGGTTTTCGTCGGCAATCTGGGCGTGAGTTGCCAATAGAGGTGGAAGTTGCCAGCTTGGATCAATTGCGGGAAGTTCTTTCTTTGCCGGTAGATCGAATTATGCTGGATAATATGAGTTTGACAGGCATGCGGGAAGCCGTGGCGCTGGTAGGTGGAAAAGTTGAGCTTGAGGCATCGGGAAACGTTTCTCTGCAAACAGTTCGGGGGATAGCCGAAACCGGTGTGGACTTTATTTCAGTTGGCAGTTTAACGCACTCTGTCATTGCTTTGGATATTCATTTGTTAAGTGCGGCGGATTAAGGAGAATAATATGGATGGCATGGAAAAAATATATGAAAAGTTGTCGAAGGCCTTGCGGAATATTATGCCCGATTTTGAAATTCGGCAAAAGGCGCAGGTGGCTTGGGAAATTGAAAAACTGAAAAAAGAGCGGAATGCTGTAATCTTGGGGCATAATTATATGGAGCCGGCGCTTTTTCATTCTATTCCTGATTTTCAGGGGGATTCCCTGGAATTGAGCCGGCGGGCGGCTGATACCGATGGGGATATTATTGTATTTTGCGGGGTCAAGTTTATGGCTGAAACTGCAAAAATTTTGAGCCCAGAGAAAACCGTTTTGGTGCCGTCATCCAAGGCCGGGTGTTCCTTGGCGGAAAGTATTACCGCCGAAGATGTTCGGGCACTCAAAAAGCAGTTTCCTGGAGCGCCGGTGGTTACCTATGTGAATACGTATGCGGATGTTAAGGCAGAAACTGATATTTGTTGTACTTCTGGCAATGCTGCTGCGGTGGTTGAGTCTCTGAAAGAGGATACCATCATCTTTTTGCCGGATGAATTTCTGGCCGGAAATGTAGCCCGGGAAACCGGTAAGCATATTGTGTTTCCTACCAAAGATCCCTTGGCTGGAAAAAATCCGGGGCTGGATTATCAAATGGTTGGTTGGCGCGGCCGCTGTGAGGTGCACGAAAAATTTACCGTTCAGGATATTGAAAATATTCGGGCGGATTTTCCTGGCACGGTTATCCTTGCTCATCCTGAGTGCCGTCCGGAAGTTACAGCTGCGTCGGATTTTGCCGGCAGCACCTCCGCCATGATTCGCTATGTGCAAGATCACGACGCTCCCCGTTATTTGCTGCTCACCGAGTGTGCAATGGGCGACAATATTGCCGGGGCAAATCCGGATAAGGAAATGTTACGCCTTTGCGGAGTTCGCTGCCCGCATATGAATGAAATCACCCTGGAAGAAACACTTGCCGCTTTGCAGCATACGCAGTATGTCGTTGAGGTTCCAGAAGATATACGCCAGCGCGCATTTGCCGCCGTTGACCGGATGCTGAAGATAGGCTGATTTTCAAAACGGAGCTGCTTGTGGATAACTTGTTGAAAACAGATGTTCTCATTATTGGTTGTGGCATTGCGGGAAGTTCCGCTGCTTTGGATTTAGCGGATGCTGGCCTGGACGTTACTGTTGTTACCCGAGCTGATGATGCGCTGGAATCAAATACCTATTATGCCCAGGGGGGAATTATCTGGCCGGATGCTGGAGAGGTCTCGCAGGAATCGCTCGTTCAGGATATTGAAACTGCCGGGCATGGCTATTGTCTGCCGGAGGCAGTTCAAACTGTTGTAAAGGATGGCGCAGCTGCCGTACCGCGAGTATTGCTTGAGCGCTTGAATGTTCCCTTTGATCTGGATGCAAATGGTTTGCCACTGCGCATACGTGAAGCTGCACATTCCACTGAGCGGATTATCCATGCGGCGGATGCTACCGGAGCAGCTATTCAAAAAGAATTGGGCAGGGCTTTGGCCGAACATCCACGGATACAGTTGTTGACTAAATGTACTGCGGTCGATCTTCTTACGCTTGCTCATCATTCAACTGATTGCTTGAATGTATATAAGCCGAACACCTGTGTCGGTGCCTATCTATTTGATCGCGAGACGCGCAAGGTATTTCGCTGTCTGGCTGGAAGAACCATTTTGGCAACTGGTGGGCTTGGCCGTTTATTTTTGCGTACAACAAATCCGAAAGGCGCCCGGGGTGATGGGCTGGCAATGGCCCACAGAGCTGGTGCACGCTCAATTAACACAGAGTTCATTCAGTTTCATCCAACAACATTTTATCATGCACATGCATCCAACTTTTTGATTTCGGAAGCGGTGCGTGGGGCTGGCGCTCGCCTAATAGATGCCTCCGGAAAGCCGTTTATGCACAAATACGATAAAAAATGGAGCGATTTAGCGCCGAGGGATGTCGTAGCTCGCGGAATTCACCAACAAATGCTGGAAGAAGGCACAGATAATGTGTATTTGGACGCTGCTTCATATATTGATGCCGAGACTATTCGCATTTCGTTTCCAACAATTTATCGGGAGTGTCTTCGATATGGAATCGATATGACTCGCGAGCCCGTGCCAGTTGTTCCGGCAGCACATTATTCCTGTGGCGGTGTGTGGGTCGATCTGGATGGGAAGACTACAATTCAAAGCCTATATGCAGTAGGCGAAGTTGCCTGTACCGGTGTGCATGGAGCCAATCGCCTGGCCAGTAATTCCTTGCTGGAAGGGCTGGTATGGGGTGTGCGTGCGGCCGCAAGCATTCAGCAGGATTGGAAAGAAACGGGCTTGGATCTGCCTGCCGAAGAAACTATTCCGCCTTGGCGGGACTCGGGCGGCGAGGAGCCGGACCCCGCCCTCATTCAGCAGGATATGAGCGCAATTCGTCATAATATGTGGAATTACGTTGGGCTGATCCGCAGCGGCCGCCGTTTGGAACGTGCCATGGGAGAATTGCGGCATCTGGAAAATGAGATTGAGCGCTTTTACCGCACGGCTCATCTAAATGATCAGCTGATTGGATTGCGCAATGCTGTTCGCAGTGCAATTATTGTGACGACTGCTGCATGGACAAATCGAAAAAGCATTGGCTGCCATTATCGAATATAAATTTGCAGAAATTCTAATAAATTTACCCCATTTTCAGTGTCGGACACTACACATGGATGGCTTTTTGGTGTAGTGTCTACCGG
>CAYNNU010000205.1:0-3365 GCA_964398645.1 uncultured Spirochaeta sp. | reverse complement strand
GGCCTAGGGTACTCGTCTGCATTGTGTGTCGCAACGGCACATGCACTCAATAAATTGTTGCACACTGCATATAAGCGCGAGCAGGTAATCAAAATTGCCATTGAAGCGGATAGCGTTTTTCAGCAGAAGCGCGCGAATACTGCTGCGGTTGTTGCCGCCAGTCATGCCCGACAGGGTTATGTGTTGGTATGGCATGCGGAAACGGGCAAGCATGAACAGTATCCGTTTTTTACAAAAAAGGCTCAATTAATCTGGATTCATCCAAATGTACCGCTTGCAGAAGATCAGGACAGCAATTTGCATAATCGCTTTGAAGAAGCCTATAAATGTTTTGAGCTTTTTGATTTTTGTCCTTATCCTTCCAATGAAGGCCTTTTGCGTTCATCCACAGAAGAGTATCAGGATGTTCCAAACGTCTCAGGAGATATTCGACGCAGCTGTAAACATTTACATGCTGATGAAAAGCGTATAAGCGAGGCTGTACAGGCTTTGCAGCAACGCGATTATTCTCGTTTTGGGCAATGTTTGTATCGATCCCATGAAAGCTTGCGCGATTTATGTGAAATATCTGTGCCTGAGATTGATTGGTTGGTCCGCCGAAAAGCAGAAATTCATGGCGTATTTGGCGGTCGCCGTTGCGGTGTCAATGCTTCAGCTGGTATAGTAATATTGATAGACCCTGCGTGTTTTGATGATTGTGTAGATAAGCTGCATGAATATGAACGGATTTTTGGTTTTCACGCAGACTACATTCGGGTGATTCCTGGCGGGGGAGTTCGAATTCGTTAACAACAATATGATGCAGACGCGTACACGGGAGGGGAAATGCGAATACTGCTGACAAATGATGATGGAATTCAGAGCCCTGGAATTATGGCCTTATCTGATGCCCTGTGTGAAAATCATGAGGTATGGATTATCGCTCCAGATGGTGAGCGCAGTGGTATGTCGCATTCCTTAAGCTTTCGGGACCCTATTCGTGTAGAAACAATTGATGAACGCTCCTTTGCTGTTGGTGGAAGCCCTGCTGACTGTGTTGTAATTGGAACAACAGGTCTGATGGCGGATAATCCTCCTGATTTGGTTTTGTCCGGAATAAATCAAGGACCCAATTTAGGAACAGATGTCACCTACAGTGGTACAGCTGCAGCCGCAAGACAGGCAAGCTACATGGGCTTTCCCGGGCTTGCATTATCAATGTATTCCTTTGTTGCTCCCTACGAGTTTGAGGCCGCGGCAAGCTTTGTTGCTCTGAATGTAGAAAAACTTGCCGGGCTTTGGGAAAAAAATTTGTTTATCAATATTAACTTTCCTAATCAAGCTGCGTTTTTACAGGGCTATGAAATAACAACCCCTGCTCGCAGATTGTACCATGATATTTTGTCGCACTTTGATGCCCCGGGGGGACTGCGGTATTATTTTATGTCTGGGAAGCCGCAAGAATGTATTCTACAAGAGGGTACAGATTGGCATGCGGTAGAAAATGGTCGTGTATCAATTAGTCCAATTTCAGTGAATCCGGTTAACCATAGTGCAATTGACCACTTCCACCAAGTAGCGTTACAATTTCCGCAAGAGGTACAGCGATGAGGGAGGGGATTCGCTTATTCAAGAATGGTGATTATGAGCGGGCATTAGAACATCTTTTGCAGCTTGATGTTCCATCTGAGCAATATCCGGAGCAAGCCTATTATTTGGGTCTATGCTATGCCAAGTTGGAAAAAAATGACGAGGCTTTGTTGTATTTGGAACAAGTCGCAGCGTCTGATATGGATTTTGCCCGTGTGTTTCAGGGCCGTTTGATTATTGGATATATTTATGCGGTGACTGGCAGGTACCGCCTGGCAGAGTTTGAATTCAGTCAATTGATTGAAGAGGGCTATGAATCGCCAAAGGTGTATGCTGCCTTGGCCTATACCCAATATAAGCAGAAAAAAACAGCACAGAGTATTTCTTTGCTGGAAAAAGCTTTGGAGTTGGATCCGGACAATGCGAATGCCTTAAACTCTCTTGGCTATATACTTGCAGATCAAGAAATTCGTTTGGGCGTAGCTGTCGATTATTGTCGCCGAGCTCATGAACAACAGCCGGAAAATCCTGCTTATCGGGATTCTTTAGGATGGGCGGAGTACAAGGCGGGGAATATTGAGCAAGCCGTTCGTTATATGACTTCCGTTCGTGACAGCTTGTCGGGGAATGAGGAGTTTGATCGGCATCTGCAGGAAATTCAACGCGCAGTACAGAAGGTACGATGATGAACATTCGAGCTGGAATTGCAATAGTTTTATTTGCCGTCTCAGGTATTGCACTGCTTAGCGGACAAAACGCAGGGCAGAGTGCTGAATCATTTACGGCGCTAGCTGCCGAGGAAGATTTTCGAAATGGGGTTTTGGCTTTTCATAGCGGTCATTTTAATGAAGCCCTTGTGGCATTTGAGCGGGCGGCAGCTTCTATACCCAATCAGGAAAGAGTTCGCCGCTGGATTGGGCGGGCATATGCCCAAAGTGGATTCTGGGATGCCGCCTTAGCTGAGTGGCAGGAGATCCGGCGAGCCGGTGAAGCCGGAATTGCATTACAACAGCGCATGGAAATATTGCAGGATAGGATGGGGCTTGCCCAGGAGCTGGCGGGAGATGATCGCTATGTTTTGGCAGCTCAGGTTAGTGGATTTACCGCTGACTATTCTTTGTTTCGGCGTCCTACGACTGTTCGTCCCATGCCTGATGGCAGTAATTTAATTGTTTCTTTTGCAGAGCATCTTATTGCAATAATTGATAGTAATGGAAATCGTCGTGGGGCCTTAAGCGGGGGTATTACTGGTCTTGATGGACCTTATGATGTGCTTCCGCTGCCCAACGGGAGATTCCTGGTTAGTGAATTTGCCGGCGACCGGGTTTCAATTTTGAATGAGCGTGGTGATCGTGTTTTCAGTTTTGGAAGCAGTGGAATGGGCGAAGGACAATTGCTTGGTCCGCAATGTTTAGCACTGGATCCCAGCGAACATGTGTATGTGTCGGATTGGGGAAATCGTAGAATCCAGAAGTTTTCATTGGCAGGTGATTTTTTATTTTCGATCGGAGAGCCATCTGGAAGTTTTAGCGGATTTGGCCGGCCTACTGGAATTGTCTGGTGGCAGGATTCTCTCTGGGTAAGCGATGCGGAGCGGGGCACCCTGGAAGTATTTGATGCTAGCGGAAACCATCTGCGGACAATACGCAGCGATGCTTTGAGTGCTCCGCAATCACTAGCTGTTTTTGATTCAAGTCGGCTTTTAATTGCCGATCGGAATGAGGTTATTGTATTTAACCCGCAAACTGCTATGTATGAAACTATTGATGATACAGCAGTAGCGCAGGTGAACGCTG
>CAYNNU010000204.1:0-3382 GCA_964398645.1 uncultured Spirochaeta sp. | reverse complement strand
TAACATCGCCGGTAATGATCACTCTTGATCCTGCTCCCATCCGAGTCAAAAACATCTTCATTTGTTCAACTGTAGTATTTTGGGCTTCATCCAGCACAATACAACAATTATTCAGACTCCTACCCCGCATATATGCAAGGGGCGCAACCTCAATGCTTCCTTGATCGTGTAAACGTTGAATAATCTCAGGTGGAATTACGCCACCAATAGCATCATAGAGAGGGCGAACATACGGATGTAATTTCTGATGCATATCTCCAGGTAGAAAGCCAAGACTTTCTCCTGCTTCTACAACAGGCCGAGAAAGGATTAATTTTTTACTACGTTTTTCCAGAACTTCCTGAAGGGCAAATGCAACCGATAAAAACGTTTTGCCGGTTCCTGCTGGTCCAATTGCAAATGAAATCTCTTTTTCTGCAAGGGTACGCATATATATGGCTTGTGAAACTGTTTTTGGGAAAACTGCCTGAAAGCCGCCTGGCACAACAATCGATTCGCGTCCGAATGATTCCTTGGACTTTGTTTCATCAGATAAGCCATCGAAAACAGCACGAACAAGTTGCGGGTCAATAGCCCTGCCCTGGAAAAAAAATTGTTGCATTTCCACAAGCATTTCATTCACAAGAGAGCACACTTTTGGATCATCGCTTTCTACTTGTAATTCATTTCCACGGGGACGAATAACAGCACCTGTCAGGTCTTCAATGAGCTTTATATGCGCGTCGTTTGGTCCAGTTACGTCTTGCAGTACTCCTGAAGCCTGAACAACAATCGAATTTTGCAATCACCCTCCTGTGTGGTTTAACCATATCCCTGCCCGGTTCTGAGGTCAATAGGATATCCCATCGTTATCTACGGTAATTTCTGTAGTCAGCTCAGATATTGGTTTCCAAGCCAATTCTAATGATAATTGATTATCCCATTCGTATTCCAGACTATCTTCAATGAAATCTGGTTGTCCACTATAGGTTACGGAAAAATCCCAATCACCCATTCGGTATATTCCACTTAATGAAATTCGTTCAAGCTTAAAATTCGATTGGCGTCGTCGGTCGGGATCCCAGAAATAAAACCCATCAAGAATATCTGCAATAAAACTTCGCGAAGGCACACCTATTTGTTGTGCTAATTCGGGAATATAGGTATACACAATTTGATTTGAAGATGCTGATGATAACTCCAAACGAAATATTTCATGCAAATCCAGTATGATAGAGGTAACCAATGAAAGCCTGCTCTCAGTAAAACGGAGAAAATCAGCCTGCAGTGAGGCAGAAACATTTCCAAGAAAACGAAAGCGGTTTTTCCACATTGGTTCAGGCGCACTTAGCAAATTAAAGCTGACGGTTCCACTTACCGGTACAAAGGCTTCATTGCTTTGCAAAACCCAGGCTGGTGTTGGATCTAAATAATAGGGTTTGGTATAATCAAAAACCATTTGACCAGAAAACAAACCCGCCGCCATTTGTATACTAGCTGAATCAAAGCGGCTTTGATTACTATCCCAAGCGGCGCGTTGCTCAAGATACCAAGAGGTATCGTATTCAATGCGGTTAACAAGCTCCATAGGCAGCCAGGAAACTGCATCATCACCACTTTGTTCCATACCGAACTCGATACCACCTGTGTACCAACGCCACCCATAGCTTAAACTAGCAGAATAGGCTTGTTCTAATTCGTTGGGTGGTAAATTATGTTCTGCTGTAATTTTCTGAGTAAAAGAACGCCAATCATATTGAAAAATACTGATAAGCCTGTGTTCCTCCACGGAAGAAAAATCAAATGGTTGCACATCCCATACAAATTCCCCAGTATCCGGATCAGCTGAACTATTCCCCCGACCAGTCCAGTGATAATCAAAAAGCTGGGTATCAAAATTATATGAAATCGAACTCTTCTCCCATGACTCATATTCTCTCAAAGGATATATAGAAAAAGAATTATCCATATCTAAACGTATCCCAGATGCATCCAATGCAGTTCTTCTGGCAGATTCCCATTGCTGTTCGTCAAAGGCAGAATTATATGCCCAGACAGTATTTTTTCGAATTGTAGAGTTAAATTCCGATTGTAATGAAATAAAGCCATCGTACAAATTGATACTTTGGATTAAACCAAAAACACTAGACAGCTGTGCATCCCAATAGCGTGGATTAAATGTAAGTTCAACAGGATGTTCAATCGTTTCAGTCAAGTTTTGCGCTTGCATTTCAAAAGCCGGCGTAAAAGAATATTGCAGACGATATGTCATCAAAGACGGATTTGTATGCACGGCGATAGGGGAACGTACAGGCGGCAGTTCAAACAAGCTAAAATCATCAGCGCTAACAGATAGTTCATTTTGCATTTGTGAGAGATTCTGTTCTTCCCAAGGCAACAGTAAGGGAAACATCCCATCACCGGTGGAAAATTCCGCATCAGTTTCCAAACCAGTTTGAACGCTCGTATCAATAATATTTCCCCTCATACTTAATTGTAATTCTGGCAATTGTAATAAAGACGGAACAAAAAATGATTTCATAGGACTGGAATCTGCATCTAGAATTTCATCGGTCATAAGCTCATGATTCACAGGGATATCGTTTTCAATCCAGTCCAGGCGCAAAAGTGTAAAATTCAAATTATTTGATTGTATATATGGCTGCACTGCAGGAAAGCCCAAAGAACCAGATACCTGCCATACAAATTGACTAATTGAATTTTCGGTAGCTTCCGGTGGCTCTGAGGTCATAACCATTTGTAGCAATTGAAATTCTTCCGACCGCATTGATTGATCTTCACGAAAATCAGGATCAGAATAATAGGCAAATTCTGTATTCAAGCGCAAAGAATCCCGCCTAAATCCACCTGAAAATGACAGTCCATACCGAAATGGAAAAGGAGCCCCCAGTAGATAGGGAGTATGCCAGCTATCTGCCAACCTACCACCAGTATCATACCAAGGGCTATAATAGGAAACTGCATAATTATAGATTTCCCTTGTTCTTCCAAGACCAGCAAAAAATGATACTCCTGTCCAGGGGCCAAAGTTTTCGGCAGTTCCTTCAAAAGCAAGAAATCCTCCCAGATTTGAATAGATATCGGCCATAACTTTTGCAACGCTACTGCCTTCTGTTTCGGAATCATCTATTTCCTCATCGCTAGGCTCGCGGTAATACAATCCATCAAAATATCTTTTCCCTTCTTGATTTGGTGATTCTGCTAACTGGAGTATAGAAAGAGGAGAATCGCTTTCTTCTCCCTGCCCGAATAAATACGTAGTTGTGTATATGGCTTCTCCTTCCCGTCGAAAAGAGGCTATTGAAGGAGAGAAAAAGAAATCACGTCCTGGGCTAAAATAAAAGGGGAAATAAAACATGGGTACTCGTCCAATATACAATAC
>CAYNNU010000203.1:0-3401 GCA_964398645.1 uncultured Spirochaeta sp. | reverse complement strand
GTGTATCCAGCACTGTCCTTTGGGTAAGTCCTCCAAGCAATAGGCGTGTAGAGTCGGCTTTGGGGTCGCACCCGACAACCATTACCTTGTTTCCTGCCTCGGCTAATCCAGCTACTGTGTTTTGTGTTGTGGTTGATTTACCAATCCCACCTTTTCCGTAAATTGCAATTTTGCGCATAGCGCACCTCCTGCATAAATAGTTTCTTCTAGAACTATGCAAGTAGCGTGCCAAGCCGTAATAGTGGTGCCGATGCCGGGATATTTGTAAAATTTCCATGCATACTGTTACCATCATGTATCAGTGGCAGGGTAAAAGTTTCATAAATGTAATAATGATTTCTAAGAGCGCGTGCGAAAATCCTGGTAGCGAATTTCGTATTTTTGTAGACGCAAGCCCATAATGCGCTTGCTAAATCCCAATCGCTCGGCTGCCTTGGTCATATTTCCTTCTGTATCCTTTAGCGCTTCTATGATTGCTTCATATTCCACTGCTTGTAGCCGCGCTTCTAATGACTTGGTTTCCGAGGTGCCGGAATATGTACCTGTCTGTAAGGATGGTGGAAGGTCATAGCCGTGGATTACCTCGTCTTCACTGATGATTACGGCTCGCTCAATTACATTTTCTAATTCCCGTACATTTCCGGGCCAGTGATATGAAAAGAGCATTTGCAATGCCGGGGTACTGATGCGTTTTATCTGCTTGTTGTTTTTTTCGCTGTAATACTGGAGAAAGTGGTCTGCAAGGGTGATAATATCGCTGCCACGTTCTCTTAGGGGGGGGATTACAATGGGGAAAACGTTTAATCTGTAATACAGGTCCTCCCTAAAGCTGCCCTCTTTCACCATTTTTATTAGATCCCGGTTGGTCGCGGCGATTATTCGGATATCCACCGCTACCGACTGGTTGCTTCCGACTCGTTCGAATCGTCGTTCCTGTAAAACGCGCAATAGTTTAACTTGTACAGAGAGATCCAACTCGCCAACTTCATCCATAAATAGAGTTCCGCCATTTGCGGTTTCAAAGCGACCTTTTCTTTGGCCAACTGCTCCGGTGAAAGAGCCTTTTTCATGGCCGAATAATTCGCTTTCTACCAAGGATTCGGGTAAGGCCCCGCAATTAAAACACACGAAGGGTTTGTCTGCCCGTGCAGATGCATAGTGTAGTGCGCCGGCAAACAATTCTTTTCCTACGCCGCTCTCTCCTAGCAACATTACGGTTGTATCTGCACGTGCAAGTTTTTTAACCATTGAATACGCCTGCATCATTGGCCTGCTGGACCCAATAATATTGTCAGGTTGGTAGCGCTCGCGCTCCAGATATGATTTGGAACGGTTTTCCAGAAGATATAGTTCTGCTTCCTGGGCTATCATGCCGGCGATTATGTCTAGTAATTCTACATCCTGTTGCAGAAAAGCAGGGTTGTCATATTTTCGTTCTGCACTAATGGCGCCGAGAACTTTTTTGCCACGTTTTAATGGGACGCAGATAAACGAAAGTTCATCATTTTCGCTGGAAGTTCTGTTGTATGCCCGGTTCAAAAATTCTTTTTCTTCACGTACACGGGGGATAACAACGGGCTGCCCTGTTTCTACTACCTTGCCGGTTATGCCTTCTCCTAGGGCGTATACGCCGCGGGCTTGTTCTTCCTCGCTAAGACCAATGGCTTGGAACACACGTATTTCGCCAATGTCTCGATCGAAGAGTGAAATCATTCCGCGAACAAGGTGCATATGAGTTTCCATTATCTGTAAGACGACTTTTAATACTTGGTTTAATTCGTTCCCGGAGCTGATAATCTTGTGCATGTTATGCAAAAGGGGAAGAACATCGGCTCGGCAATGATTGTAATTGCAAGAATAATCATTTGGTGCTTTCATTTTTTCCTCCTGTCTGAAAAAAATGCATCCAATTCTTGTTCAATAGAAATATTTTTTTCTGTTTTCATTCTCATTCTTAGCTTTCTCATTTGGGCTTCCAGTGTTGCTGGCTCGAACGGGTAGTTTTTGGTCTGGCAAAAATGACGCAGAGATGCCATGCCGGAATGCTTTCCGAGAATGATTGTCCGTTTTTGCCCTACGGTTTCCGGAATCAGTGATTCATAGCTTTCTGATGCTTTGAATAAGCCGTCGACATGGATGCCGGACTCATGACTAAAAATGGATGATCCCAATAAGGGTTTATCTACGGGGATTTGCTTGCCCAAGCAGTCAAAGACAAAACGGGCTGCCCTGCAAAGGCCTGGGATATCGTAGGCTTTTGGGTTTTTGTTTCTTTCAATTAGCAACGCTATCAATTCAAGCGGGGTGTTTCCGGCACGTTCGCCAATGCCGCCAAGGGTTCCGCTGGCAGTATCTGCTCCGGCTTCAAGGGCAGCCAAGCTGTTGGCAGTGGCCATGCCAAAATCATTATGGGCATGAAAATCAAGTGGGACACTCAGCACTGGAGTCAGCTTTTGTATGGTCTCGTACGTTTGCAATGGAGTAAGAACCCCAACCGTATCTGCAAAGCGAACTCCATGAATGCCCATTTTTTGGCTTTCGGAGATAAGATTGATTATATCTTGTATTGGTGCGCGCGATGCATCCTCCATTCCTATGTATACTTCTATTCTTTTTTGGAGGCAGCGGTTCACCAGTTTTTTCATACTGGACAGCAGTGAAGCGATGGTGTGGCCGCCTTTAATTGTTCGCATAAGTTGCGAGCTTGGTACCGAAAAGTGTGCGGCAAGGCGCCCGGTCGAAAGGGCTGTTTCTGCTTTCATTAGCGAGTTCAGGTCATGCTCATCCAGCCTTAGCCATGTCCTGACTTGCCTGACTCCCGGAATAACGCAAACATCATTTAGCAGGTCAATTTCACAGTCTCCCATGGCAGGGATTCCTGCTTCCAGTGTGCAAATACCCGCTTTGATTAATTGATTAGCAATGTGTAGTTTTTCGCTATGAGTAAAATATACCCCGGGTGCTTGTTCACCATCACGCAAAGTAGTGTCAATAATACTGTTCATAGTTGTTCGATCAGTATTCATAGGAAAACCGTATCTGCAGGTACAGAAATGAACAATAGAATTGTGGAAACTGGCAAAATGCTACAAAAATGTAGAAATTCTTAAAAGAGGCTACAAAAATGGCAATTTGTTAGTAATCAGAACCAAAATGAGCCGCCGAGGCCGATGCTGATGCCTTTCAAAAAAACCGTTCAAGTCTCCTGAATTTAGTTTTTTAATTCGGTTAGTTTAATTCATATTCAGGTTTTGTCGTTTCGTGAAATCTTTTTGCAGCAAGGCTTTCTTTCTTTTCGGCCTTCACTTTCCCGTGCACTATAGGTATAATCGGGCATCGTTTTTTTAGGAGTAAAAAGTATGAAACGTATAGGAATAAACGTTGGTTCGTCCAGCGTAAAA
>CAYNNU010000202.1:0-3408 GCA_964398645.1 uncultured Spirochaeta sp. | reverse complement strand
GTGGATATTCAGAATTACAGCCTGCATGTCTATGTTGCCAAGGATGTATTTTCCTGGTTGCAGCTGCAGGCCGAAATGGGTTATAGCAACAATAAAATTCAATTGGATATTTGGAATGAGAATGAGGGTGTAACGGACCAGTCTAATGTTGAATATAGGCATGATGCACTGGAGTTGATCGTTTTTGTTCAGCCGCAGCTGGCACTTGGTAATTTCGTACCATTTATGCGCATCGGCCCCACTATTCGCCTTGCCAGTTATTCATTGGAAAATGATTGGAGGTACGAAGATGCTGCGGTGGAAGAAAATTACAACGACTCCGAAGACGGTATCGATATCGTATACGGGCTGGCTGCTTCCATTGGTACTCAGTTTGATGTAAGCAGTACCTTCGGGATGGAATTGAGCTTCAATGCAGCAATAACCGGCGACCAAACCGGGCCCTTTGCCGGCGGCAGCTGGATGCTTCCCAACCCTCAGCTCCAATTGGGAACCTACTGGCGAAGATAATTTCGCTGTCAGTTTTTACGCCAGCAGGCCGGTAGAACGTTTAGCGACCGCCGCACATTTCGCCGAGTTGGCGTAGGCTTTTAAGTTCGCCAATGGCGACAAGGCGGTCTCCGGCCTGCATCTGTTCGCTGGATGCGGGGTTGTAGAGCAGGGTTCCATTATGCCGGTGGATGGCGACAATAATAATGTTCATTTTGCTGCGCAGGGGGGATTCTGCCAGGGTTTGACCCGCCAGGCAGGAATCGCTTCCCAGTAGAACTTCTTCTATCGAAATATCCTGCCCATGAGCCTGGGCAACTGTTTCCATGTATTCAACAATGCCGGGGCGTAAGGCCAGCTGGCTTAGGCGCTGGCCAGCTAGCTCGTAGGGCTTAATTACCCGGTCGGCACCGGCTGTTTTGAGCTTAGGTTCGGCCTCTTCCTGTACAGCCCGGGTGATCACAAACAAATCCGGGCTTAGAGATTTTGCGGTAAGGACGGTAAACACGTTTTCGGCATCGGTGGAAACTACCGAAATAAGTCCGTTTGCCCGTTCAATTCGGGCGCTTTGCAGTATGGAATCTGAGCTTGCATCGCCCACGATATATAGGTATCGAAGCTCATCCAGCTGCTGAATCAGCTCGGGATCGCGCTCAATAACCACAAAGGGGGCTTTTTCGGATTTTAGGTGATTGCAGACATGCCGGCCCATGCGCCCGAATCCGCAGACAATAATGTGATTTTTGAGAGATGAGATTTTTTTATCCATACGTTTTCTCCGTACCATGTAGGATTCTATTAATAGCTGAAGGCTGCGGCCACCCAGGTAAGCCAGCGACGCGAGGCCGGAAAGAATCAGAAAAACGGTCAGAATCCTTCCTGGCTGCGACAGGGGTTGAATTTCTTCAAATCCGGTTGTCGTCATGGTAATTATTGTCATGTAAAAGGCGTCAGCTACAGGCCAGCCTTCGATAATCATGTAGCCAATGGTGCCGGATGAAATAATGCCAGCCAAAATAAACGCAGCAATTGCAACCTGGCGGGAAAGTGAGCCTCCATGTGCAGGGTGTGGGCCGGAAATTTGGGGCGTTTTTCGATGTTGCGGCTTTGTGGCTTTGCTCATAGCAGTCTGTAATTATTCGCTTAAGGGAATAATATTCACGCCGGGGTGCAGAACCATTAGAGGTGTAGACATGCGTTGAGCCCCTTGCGAGACCTGCAAACGAAAACGGCCGGTGCGCGAAACCTTAAAGACCGAAGGCAGTTCCCGCGGCTGGGGGCTTTCGGCAAACACCACAAAGCGGCCCCGCTCAAGGCTCAGCAGCAACAGCTGGTTATTTTCCCCTCGTCGATCTTCGAAAACCTGCATTGCCCCCTCGATAAGGTGGCCCCATTCTTCGGCCAGGTATTCGCTGGCCTGTTCCAAGGGCGGTCGGCGTACAAGCTGTGGCAGGGTCAGGGCGGAAAAACCGATTAGGGCGCCGCCGGCAGATATGCCGCCGATAGCAGCAGTGCGCGCCGAGCTTTGATCCCCGGGCAGATAGGGCAGGGAAAAATCGGGAATCAACAGATCGCACAGCCCGGCAGCGGTTATGCCAAAGCCGGCAATAGCGATTATGGCAGCCAAAGGACGCACGCTTAGTTGGCTCCACTGATAGTCTTTTATTGCATTGTTCAAGCCGCGTTGTAGCTGGTTGAATTCCTGCATCTGTTCTTCTGGTATTCCTTCCGGCAGTTGCCTTGCCAGTTTCAGGGTGTTCTGCGCATGTTCCCACTCGCCTAAACTTACATCATAGGCGGCAAAAAGCGCCAACAGATTTAAGGCAGCAACAAGATTATCGCGCGATAGTTCTTGTAAATTGCCTGCATTCGGTAAAAGTGCCAGTTCTTCCTGGCTATAGTGGTTCTCCTGCAGCATGTTAATCAGTTGTTCAGGATTTTGCTGGTAGTCATACAGCATGGATTCCATGTTCCAGCGGGTTGCGTATAAGCGCACAGTTGCAATGGCAATTTGTGCCTGTAGTTCGTTCTCTTGCAGGTAGCGTGAAGTTCCGCTATCCAGCCGGCGTTGCAATTCATCAGCCGCGGCAATGGTATCCTGGCGTTCGGGATATACCCCGCCGCGTTCCATGGTGTAGCGCAAAAGCTCACCGGCGGAGATATTGCGTTCAGGAAAAGACCGAGCCACTTCCTGGCCGGAAATAGACACAAAGGGAATAGAAAACAGTAACAGAACGGCTATAACGCGCATACTCATAATATACCACTATAATCTGTTTGTTTCAGGTTGCCTATGGTATTTTTGTGTATGAGCTGGCTGCCCTCTCGCGTGTGGCTTTATGGACAGAGCAGGTTTGCTCTAGTAGAATGATCCGGTATTAGGAGGATTTTTATGACTGGACGTAGATTGATAGTGTTTGCACTTCTTGCGGCAGCAATGCTGATGGTAATCGGCTGCGGCGGCCCCAAAGGCGAAGGAAGTGTTATTGGTATTTCAAAGATTGTTTCGCATCCTGCTTTGGATGCTGTTGAGCAGGGTATACAGGATGAGTTGGCCGAACAGGGTTTCAGCTTCACCTATGATTTGCAGAATGCAAATGGTGATTTTAGCGCAGCAACTCAGATTGCAACAAAGTTCCGTGTTGACGGAGTTGCCTATGCGGTTGGTATTGCAACCCCCACAGCCCAGGCTTTGGTGAACGAAATTAGTGATATTCCGGTTATTTACTCAGCGGTAACTGATCCGGTAGAGGCTGGTTTGGTTGATACATTTGATGCCCCAGGCGGAAATGTAACAGGCTATTCCGATATGACCCCCGTGGCCGAGCAGCTTCGCATCTTAGGTGAAATGGTTGAGCTGAAAAGTCTTGGTCATGTGTATTCCAGCGGCGAAGCAAATGCAGTTATTCTTGCAGAAGT
>CAYNNU010000201.1:0-3464 GCA_964398645.1 uncultured Spirochaeta sp. | reverse complement strand
TTTTTGTATTGTTGCAACTTCTTTTGGCAGGGATATTGCCCGTATAGCGGGCACACCTAGTGATCAGGAAGAAATCCGACAGATGCCCGAATGGGAGTATCATCGACCTGCTGGAGATGAAGATTTTGCAATGTATGAATCCAATAAAACCCGTGAAGATGAAGCACTGGCTATTTGTAGGGATTTGATAAAACAGCATCGGCTGGCAATGAACTTGGTATCTGCGCATTATGTTTTGCTTGACCCACGATTGTTGTTTTACTTTACTGCCGATGGCCGGGTTGATTTTCGTGGGCTCATTTCTGACCTTATTCCCTATTTCAAAACCCGTATAGAATTGCGGCAAATCGGGGTGCGTGATGAATCGCGTATGCTTGGAGGTCTAGGTATTTGTGGCCGTCCATTTTGTTGCTGTAGTGTCAGCGATCGCCTGAAACCAGTTTCAATAAAAATGGCAAAAACGCAGAATATACCAGTATCGTCTTCTAAAATATCAGGTGCCTGTGGTCGTTTGTTGTGTTGTTTGAACTTTGAGTTTGAGGTATATGCTGAAGAGGGTAAAAAATATCCCAATCCTGGAACTAAAATCATGTATGATGGTGATCGCTTTATTGTAAGTGATGTAAATATTCTTTCTGATAAGGTAACACTGGTTGGACCAGGCGGGGGCAGGCGGGTTTTTCCAGGTTCCTCATTGCGGTATGACCGTGATTCACGGCGTTGGCTGTTGACTGATTGCCAGGATGAATATTTGCCTGAAAGTGCAGGTGTTGTTAATGACAGTATTCCGGTCGATCCCGAATTGCTGGGCTAGTAAAGATAAACTCTTGACAGAAAAAGAGTAATAGGATAGTTTTGCACTTCCTATATAAAGTTAGCGGAGGAATTACTTTGGCGAATATCGCTTCGGCTGCCAAACGGCACCGTCAATCAATTAAACGCAGGATTCATAATCGTGGCATTCGAGGTACTGTTCGAACAGCGGTTAAACAATTCGAGGTAGCAGTAGCTGCTGGTGATGCTGATCAGGCTCAAAAAGCATTTCAGCAAGTGCAGAAATTGCTGGATACAGCTGGGGGTAAAAACGTTTACCACGCGAATAGCATCGCACGAAAAAAATCCCGTTTGTATAAAAAACTGCAGGGAGTACAGGCGGGTTAATCCCAACTGTCGGAGTTATCATGGCGCTTGAAAAGCTAACCAAAGCTGAGGTTGTAGAAAATATAGCCGAAGAAACAAATGTTGACAGGCGGGAAGTGCAGGCAATTATCGATGCCTTTCTGCAAAATGTCAAAAAAGCACTCGTTCAGGATCGGGTGGTTGAGTTTCGTGGTTTCGGTACCTTTGAAGTGCGCACTCGCAAGGGCCGCGAAAGGGCCAGAAACCCGCGAACAGGGGAGCTTGTTTCAGTGGAAGACCATGGAGTAGTGGTTTTTCGTCCTGGAAAAGAGTTGAAACAAGCTGCCTGGGATTTGCGGAGCTAATTCACATATGATGAGGCGGTTTACACGTTTTGCTGTGCATGCAGCACTTATCACCGCCGGTGCAGGGCTTTTAGCTCTGTCTTTTCCATCTGATTTTTCATTTTATGGTTGGTTTCCCTTAGCATTTATTTCGCTTGTCCCATTGTTTGTTGCGGCTAACCGGCTAGGCTGGTGGTCGAGCTTTTTATGGGGAGGGTATTTCGGCTATATTGCCTATGTTTTTTATGCAAACTGGCTGTTGAATTTTCATCCTCTTTCAATTTTTATTATCCCCTCAATTTTTGCCTTTTTCTTTTTCTTTACCATGCCGGCCATTCGTTTAATGCGGCATGTTTTTCCCCGTTTTGGGTTTTTGTTTCAGCCTTTTTTTTGGGTAGCCTATGAGTATCTGCATACGAAGGGATTTACCGGATTTTCTTACGGAATTGTCGGCTATACGCAATACCTTTTTGGTCCGCTGGTTCGTCTGTCTTCTTTGACTGGTGTGTGGGGAGTTTCTTTGCTTGTTGTTTTTCCATCGGTTTTGCTTGCCTGGATAATCAATGACTTTCTGGATAATAAGGCGGACACAAAGCAGGATTCCAAGCCGTTTTGGCACTTTTTTCTTCAACGGCGCTATGGAATTTCCGCCGCCGTATACCTATTGGTGTTTATTTCTGCTCTCTTGTACGGGCAAAGTCAAATAATCGATCTGGAAGATGTTCCGGTGGTTAAAGCAGCACTGGTGCAGCAGAATATTGATCCGTGGGTTGGTGGGGCCCCCGCTTATGAAAAGAGCCTGGAAATACTTATGGAACAAAGCAGCTTGGCTTTAGAGGAGCATCCGGAAACGGAAATTGTTGTTTGGTCTGAAACATCTTTTGTTCCAAGTGTTGGATTTCATACCCGTACACGGATAAATCCGGAAAGTTACCGCCTGGTTGATCGCTTGATGGAGTTTTTAGCTGTGCAGAAGGTTCCATACGTGATTGGTAATAGTGATCGGCGCTTGCGAAGAAATGAAAGTGGACAGCTGGAAACATACGATTACAATGCTGTTTTATTGGTTGAAAATGGCGAAATACAGGAAACCTATCGTAAAATGCATTTGGTTCCTTTTACTGAACATTTTCCTTATAAGCGGCAGTTTCCTTGGTTGTATCAAATACTGGTCGAGGCGAATACAACTTTTTGGGCGAAAGGGAATGAATATACCGTGTTTGATTCTGCTGGCATGCGATTCAGTACGCCGGTTTGTTTTGAAGATACCTTCGGCTATTTGAACCGCGGCTTTGTGCAAGAAGGTGCCGAGGTGCTGGTTAATCTTACAAACGATTCTTGGGCCCATTCGGTAACGGCTGCTATGCAGCATATGGCTATGGCTGTTTTTCGTGCTGCTGAAAATCAGCGTAGTGTAGTTAGATCATCAAATGGCGGAATGACTTGTGTCATTGATCCAAATGGAAAGATAATCGATATGATGGAGCCTTTTGAAGAAGGTTATTTGCCCGTAGATATTCCAGTGTACACTGCTGGGCATACTGGCTATACTCGATGGGGTAACTGGTTTGGGATTGCCTGTGTGGGAATTGCCGCAATTTTATTGCTTGCAGTTGCGTTTCGATGCATACTGCGATTGACAGAAGACAGGCAACAGGGGCAAAATAGGAGCGAAGGGCAAATATTATCGTGAAAGAATGTATACTAATTGTTGATGACGAGCGAATTAATCTCGATTTTTTTGATGTGATGCTAAGCAAGCTTGGTTTTCAAGTTGTTACCGCCGAAAATGGTGAAGAAGCCTTGGAACGGGTGCGCGAGCATACCCCCGATCTCATTATGCTGGATAATATTATGCCACGGATGAATGGTTGGGAGGTTACCCGAACCTTAAAACTTGATTCTGAATGGGCAGAATATCGTGATATTCCAATTATGATGTTTTCAGCCATGCATGATGTGCAGGACAAGATTGAAGGCTTTGAGTTGGGTGTTGAGGAT
>CAYNNU010000200.1:0-3469 GCA_964398645.1 uncultured Spirochaeta sp. | reverse complement strand
ATAAAACCCGAAAGTGTTCTTGCTGTAATTGAAAACCCGAATGGGGATAAGCTTATGATATCTTCTACTATACCAGAGAAAAAACCGTACATCTGTCCATAAAATGAACCTTGATAGAGTGCGAAATATGTTAAAAAAATAATTACGAGATCAGGTTTTATATTACCAATAATAAGAATATTTCCCCAACTGGATTGAGCAATAACAACCAGGATAAGAATAATACAGTTTCTGATGAAAGAAAAAATCACGGCTGCCCTTCTTTTTGTAAAACATATACTATTTCTAGCTTAGAGAAATCGATAGTTGGTTTTATACGAATTGTTAAAGAGGTTTCATATGGCATTGCTTCAAGTGATGTTACAGAACCAACCATTATTCCGCTAGGAAATATGCTACTAAGACCAGAAGTAATGATTGAATCACCAGATCTAATATCTTCTCTAGCATCCAAAGGGATAAATTGTAGTTCTAATGGACTATTTGGGTTTCCAGTGCCAGCAGCAACCCCCTCATGCCTTGATTCACGTAATCTAACAGCTGCGAATGATCGGCTATCAAAAATAGGTTGAATTATGGATGTTGAATGACCCGTTTGACTAATTTTGCCTACCAGTCCTTGCTGTCCATCCTGAATAGCAATAACTGGATCATTTCTTTGAATACCGTGTTTTGTTCCTTTATTTATTGTAAGGGTGGAAAAAAGGTTTCCTGGATCCTTGGCAATAATTAAAGCCGTTGTATTAGAGTATCTAATAGCCGATGAAAATTGAAGAGCTTCTCGAAGCTGGATATTTTCCTGATATAGTTCTTCAATATTTGTTAGGTTCTTTTCTAGTTCTTGTAAACGACCAACCAGAAGTAAATGTTGTTTCCGGAGTCTTGCCAATTCACTGATGGATGTAACAGAGCTTGAGATTGATTTTTGTATTGATGCAACAGTTTTTTGTACGCCACCCCAAATCGAAAGCCCGCCAGATTCTAATGCTGAAGATACGCTTCGGCCCTCAAACATCAGGGCTCCAATACCAAACAGCATTAGAATAGCAAAGAGAGTTATGGTGGTTCTAGCGGATGGTGTTGTATATGTTTCGGTTAGCATTCATTCCACGTAATAGATTAAAATACATTCCGGCGCCCATAGCAACACAGTTCATGGGATCTTCGGCACGAAAAGCTGGTACTCCTGTTTCATTTGCTATTAGAGTATCAAGGCCTTTTAATAATGAGCCGCCACCAGTCATTACTATTCCCCTCTCTACAATGTCGGTAGCTAACTCAGGCGGAGTTTGACCAAGTGTACGTTTTATTTCTTCAATAATAGCAGTAACTGGCTCTTGAATTGCTTCGCGGACTTCTACACTATCAATTTCCAGTCTTCTTGGTAATCCAGTGATTGCGTCCGTGCCCTTTATTTCCATCTTTTCCAATTTGCTATCAGGGGTAGCATTGCCGATGGTG
This sequence comes from uncultured Spirochaeta sp., assembly GCA_964398645.1. Taxonomy (GTDB): domain Bacteria; phylum Spirochaetota; class Spirochaetia; order DSM-27196; family DSM-8902; genus Spirochaeta_B. The sequence continues at coordinate 2,008 of CAYNNU010000200.1, read as the reverse complement.
TGCTTCAGGTTCTCAGCAGTCTGTTCTCCAATAATCAGGTTGTGAACAGCTCTAACATACTTAATGATAGATTCATCGAATTCATCACCACCGAGGCGGATAGAATTACTAACAACCATGCCTCCAAGAGAAATTACTGATATTTCGCTGGTTCCACCTCCAATATCGCACACCATATGCCCTGCAGGTTCAAAGATAGGGATATTAGCACCAATAGCGGCCGCACGGGATTCTTCTATAACTTTTACTTCTCGCGCACCAGCTTTATAAGCGCTTTCTTCTACAGCTCGTCTTTCAACCTCTGTAATGCATGAAGGGACGCCAATTACCATTCTGGGCTTAACAAACCATCGTCTTGGAATAACTTTGGAAATAAAGTATCTTATCATCTTTTCTGTTGTTTCAAGATCCGCAATCACACCATCTCTTAATGGCCTGATTGCAATTATATCTCCAGGAGTTTTCCATAACATCCTTTTAGCCTCGTCACCAACTGCGACAACCTTTTTGGTCCCTCGTTCAACTGCGACTACCGAAGGTTCATTTGCCATAATCCCCTTCCCGCGTACATAGATCAACGTATTGCACGTTCCCAAATCTATTCCGATGTCTGTAGTAAAAGCACTCATCCAGTTCTCCTTATTTATGTTCTTAAACGAGCAGCAGCCAAAGCATGTTGAGGATCAATGCGAACTGCTTCGCGCCATTCAGCTCTTGCCAATATTGGTTGGTTTTGTCTGTTGTATACTTCACCTAGCCAATACCTGGCATCGGCATATGATTGGTTGGTTTCTACCATAGATAAAAAATGAATTCTTGCCTGGTCCAGCATTTCTCTCTCAATCATTGTTTTACCGATGAGAAGATTTGCTCTTGCTTGAATAAAAGAATCTTCGCTTGCTTTTAATGCTGTAGCAGCGTGATCTGCTGCTATGGCATATTTTCCTTGGGAAAAATATACTTCAGCTAGCTTAAGATCAGTCAGGGATGAATAATTGGCATCTATTGCTTTAGTTAACCATTTGCTAGCTTCTTCGTTTTCACTAATATTTTTGTAAGCTAATCCAAGGTATTCGAATAAATCGTCAGCTATAAATCCTTTTTTGTAGCTAATAGATAGATGTCTTGCGGCCAGGTCATAATAATAGGGACCTAAATGGTAATAAGCCTTTCCAATAACGTAGTGAATTTGATTATGTTCACGTTCAGGGGTTAGAACCAAGGCTTTCCTTAAAGAAATAATTGCTTCAGAAAACAGGTTATGCGCTTCTGTAGTGTTATAATGCGCTATTCCGGAATAAAAAGCTGAATATCCATGCAAAATCAAATTATCTGTTTCAAGCGGGGCTTCCTGGAGTTCTTTGCTGGTTATTGTATATACAGTATCGTAATTATGTTCGTTCCATGCTTTTACCATACTTTCCTGTTTCCTGGTCAATCCAAAGCTGCTCAAAGAAAAAGGGGAACTTCCAGTAATAAATACTACCAGTATCAGAATAAAAAAAAGAAAAGCTACAAGGAACATGTATTTCCTTGCATTTTTGTGCTGTGAATTGAATCGCGAGTAATGATGTTTTGATGTTAGCACAATGCTATTAGATGATAAGAATGCAAAAATGTCAATATACTATCCTGTAAGCAATTGCATGTAATTTCTTATGTTGAAAAGCAAAGGAGAATAAGAATCGGGCCGATAAGCCGGGTTTTGTCGTGCATCGTCATCTATCTATTTTTCCAGTTACCTGGAAAATAATGCAATCTACCCGCGAACAAAGGCCGAGCAAGCCGTTCGCTGCTTGATTTTGCTTCCAGCAAGGTTTACAAAGCAAAAAACGTTACCGTTTTCTCGGTGGGCTCTTACCCCACCATTTCACCCTTACCATCCTATGGCGGTATTTTTTCTGCTGCACTATCTGTCATGCCTAAACATGCCCGGGATTAGCCGGTGCCGTGCTCTGTGAAGCCCGGACTTTCCTCCGATCAATAATGATCGGCGACGATATAGCCC
>CAYNNU010000199.1:0-3471 GCA_964398645.1 uncultured Spirochaeta sp. | reverse complement strand
CAGTTGGCTAGAGTGCGTGAATGGCATTCACGAGGTCACGGGTTCGAATCCCGTCACCTCCATTGTAATTACCATGCGAATAGATAACCTTATTCAATCAGCAGACCGGCCCATCTCACTCTTTTGTGCGCCCGACGATGGCGGGGCTGGCGCACCTGATTTTTCAGAACTTTTTCAAGACGATCCTGATCTAAAAAGCTCAAACTCCTTCCTTTTTGACGGCAATGATCAGTCAATGGACGCCGAACAACGCTTTACCAAGTTTGAAAGTATTACAGCCCAAAAGCCGCACGATACCTTTTCCCGCTCGGAATATTACAAAAACATCCTGCAGGAAGAAGGGGAAATCGCCAAGCGCTTGCATGGCTTAATCGCCGGATTTCTCAAGGCACAGGATGCCCAGGAACGATCAACCTACAGAGCACGTCTTCAGCCAGCCTTTTGGGAATTAGCCACAAAACTGGCAGCGAAGACAAACACCCGTGACATAACAGAAAAACGCCTAGCCTTGCGTTTTGGCATGCTGGTCCCAACCATGGTTGATCAAAAGCAACGACAATCCATGGCATCTATCCCCCTACGAAACAGCACCAACGACCCTGTCTATTATGTTGATGAATGGGTTCGTTTTGTAGGAAGCGGCGAAGTCCGCGCCTCTGCGGTTGACGAAACGAAAGGCCCCCGCAAGAGCAAGGATCAAATCAACGAATCACTGGAAAAACGAAAAGGGCAATACGAAGCCCAATGCCGACTTATTCAAGCAAAAAACCAGGAACTCAACGGCCATATTCAGGCCTGCCGAAAGCGGGCGGAAAGCCTTACACAACGGCCAACTCGGCCCGACTTAGGAAACGGCCTTGACGCCCCGCTTACCGACGAGCAAAAAAATGCAGTGAGCGATATTTTTTCAGATGTACGAACGATCAGCCGAATCAACCGTGATCTGGAGCGCTATTTCCGCGAACTGGAACGCTATAAAGAAAACCTGGATGATCTTGCTGACAAAAAAAGCGATGATTTCGGGCTGGAAGAAAACGAGCCCACATCCATGGATAGCGGAGCAGCAAGCAAAGAAATGGGAACGGTGCGGCAAATGGCTAAACTATGCGTTGGCCGCCAGGGAAATCACTTTCCCCTTTTATACCGCTCGTATTTCCGCGGCACAATTCACGATATTTGCACCCGCGAAACAACAATAAATATGCTTGCCGATACAGAATACCTCGATCCGGGCGTTTTCCTGCGCAGCTTCAAGGGTCAAACAAACCGAATTGTCCCCAACATCATTCTTATACCCTGCTATGGAGAATTTGGTGTCTGCTGGGAACCATTTGACCGCTTCAACCGCGCTACCAGCCGTGGTAGATTGGCCATTCCCATGTATCCCAAAGATCCTCGCACCGCAATAGCCGCAGCCCTCGGCGATCTGCGTTGGCAGGTTGCAAAAGAAAAAGCAGCACACTACTGGATGGAAGAAGGGCTTACCGGCTGGTACTACCAATGGTTTACAGACGCAAAGCTCAAAGGCGATGTACGGCAGCAATTCATTCAGGATTACATCCTCTGGATTACCAAAGAAAGTGAAGGAACCCAGAAACTGGAGCGGGAAGTTCGCGACATCTTCTGGCGCTACACACCCTTCCCCCAGGACGTAAAAGACCGGCTAAAAAATCGTGGCTTCGTGTATTCAGAGCTGTATAAAAAAGATCAGAACCGGGCAATGTCCGACGGCTATTGATACTAAAAAATCACTGCAAAAATGGCGCAACCCAGGGCTTAAAAACCGGCTTGGAGCGCAAGTACAACAACAAACGATAATACAGAAAAAGCGCCCCGCCAATTGCCGCTAGCAAGGCGACCAGAAGCAGACTATGCGCAACCGCGCCCCCCACTTCCGGAGAAATAAAGCGCGCAAATACCCAAATAAGCGAAAAAAAGATCAAGGCCATAATAGCCAAATTCCAGATTACGCTCAGAAGGACAAACAACAGCGTATGAAGCCGCTGATTCATTCCTTATCATCTCCAATTTTTGTTTTCTTGCTATTCCGACGATCTTCCAGAAGAATAAAAAATAAAAACAGAATGCCGGCAACAACAACCGAAGCATCGGCAATATTAAAAGTCGGCCAGCGTTCCAGACCGAAAAGCCCGAAAACGCGAACATCAATAAAGTCCACAACACCAGAGCTGCGGAAAACCCGGTCAATTAAATTTCCCACTCCACCGCCGACCACAGCCGCAATGCACCAGCGCTGAACCTTGGATAGCTCCTGTGTGCGCCAGTAATACACAACAATCCATCCAAGCACAATCAAAGGCAGCAAAATAAAAAATATCCCCCGCAAGTTATCCGGCAATCCACGGCCCAAACTAAAGGCAGCCCCGGTATTTCGTGCATGAATGATCTGAAAGAAGTCGCCAAAAAGAGAAAAGGCGACTTCCGGCGGGCGGGAATATGTAACCGTTCGAACAATAATAAACTTACTTAACTGATCAAGCAGCACTACCGCAACCGAAAGAATTGCGGGCATCAACTTAGTTTTACGATCAGCTGCATATCGAATAGAATTTGCCATTTTTACTCCCTTTCCATTATAGCCCGGTGGGAACATCAACAAAGGTATGCTCTATTCCCAATTCCCGCGCAATTAGCTCACCGGCAGACCGAACGCCCCAAGTTTCGGTTGCATAATGTCCACCGAACACAACATTTATTCCGGCCTCCTGCGCCATGTGATACACCTCATGGCTCGCATCTCCGGTGATATACACATCTAAACCAGCGGCCACTGCCTGCTCAAGCTCACGCGGAGCTCCGCCGGAAATAACCCCGACAGTTTTTACCCGGTCCGCACCAAAAGGCAGAACCCGTAAGACCTGCTCACGCCCGCCAAACAGACGCTGAACCAATTCATCCAGCCCAACGGCGGCAGGCAGCTCACCCTGAACGCCAATCTCAACGCCCTTGTAACGCCCAAAAGGCCGAACATTCAACAAGCCCAACTCGCGGGCAATGACAGCATTATTACCGATTTCAGGATGTTCATCCAGCGGAAGATGCATGGCGTACAAAGAAATATCGTTATCCAGCAAAAACTGAACCCGCCGTAAATGCTCGCCGGTTATTGCCAAGGGTTTTCCCCAAAACAGCCCATGATGAACCATCAAAACGTCTGCTCCCAATTCATGGGCTCGGCGAAAACTCTCATAACAGGCATCGACTGCAGTAGCTAGATGTTTCAAAGGCTTATCCAAACGCCCTACCTGCAGACCATTCATTGAAGAATCCATCCGCCCCCAGCGCTGCGGATCAAATAACTGCTGACCTTTTGATACAAAATCTCCTACCGTCATACTAAGCAGTATAGCAAAAACCACCACTCGGGGACAGTCCCCAGAAAAATCAAAAAGCCTTTGCCCATCAACCCCTGCTTGGGGTATTATGGCCGCTATGGGAAGCCAATCAGAG
>CAYNNU010000198.1:0-3480 GCA_964398645.1 uncultured Spirochaeta sp. | reverse complement strand
TCTAAACCATGCAATGGAACAAGCTCGTTCATATGGTCTGCTAGGAGAAAACATTCTCGGCAGTGGTTACAGTTTTGACATTGAGCTACGGCTTGGCGCCGGCGCCTTCGTCTGTGGTGAAGAAACCGCCCTTCTGGCCTCGATCGAAGGGGAACGGGGTATGCCGAAACCACGCCCGCCCTTTCCTGCCGTAAAAGGTCTTTGGGGCAAACCAACTGTTATCAATAACGTAGAGACATGGGCAAACATTCCAATGATAATGCACCGTGGCGGCGATTGGTTTGCACAAATCGGCACCGAAAACTCAAAAGGAACCAAGGTTTTTGCCCTTACCGGAAAAATCAATAATTCCGGGCTGGTTGAAGTTCCCATGGGAACTACTCTTCGGGAAATTATCTACGATATCGGCGGTGGAATCCCGAACGGCAAAGCCTTCAAGGCGGTACAAACCGGGGGTCCTTCCGGTGGCGTTATCACCGCAGATAACCTGGACACCCCGATCGACTTCGACAATCTGGTAGAGCTCGGCTCCATGATGGGATCCGGCGGAATGATTGTTATGGACGAAGACGACTGTATCGTTGATGTTACCAAGTTCTACCTTGATTTCTCGGTTGAAGAGTCATGCGGTAAGTGTGCACCCTGCCGTATCGGCGGACGCAAAATGTACAATATTCTTGATAAGATCACCAAGGGCCAGGGCAGCATGGAATTGATTGATCAACTCAATTCAATCGCAGTTGCCATGAAAAAGGCTTCTTTATGCGGTCTGGGGCAATCAGCACCCAACCCGGTTCTTTCTACCCTGCACTATTTCCGGGATGAATATCTTGCACATATCGAAGAAAAACGCTGCCCAGCAGGCGTATGTAAAGACCTGGTTACCTACACAATCGATCCGGAAAAATGTATCGGTTGTACTGTTTGTAAGCGTAAATGCCCGACAAACTGTATTTCCGGGGAACGGAAGGAAGCTCATGTTATCGACCAGGACCGCTGCGTAAAATGCGGGGCCTGTCTGGAAGCATGTAAATTCGATGCGGTATACATTGCCTGAAACATCACGTAAAGCAAGGAGCACACTGTGAGCACAGTACATATACAAATGAATGGTATCCCGATGGAAGTTCCGGCAGGAACCTCCATTCTAAACGCAGCAAAAAATGCCGGCATTGAAATACCGGCGCTCTGCGCCCATCCCGACCTGGTTCCCTGGGGAGCATGCGGCCTTTGTGTTGTCAAAATGGAAGGCAGTCCAAAGCTGCCCCGCGCCTGTGCAACCGAAGTAAGCGAGGGTGCAAGCTATATCACCCACGACCCTGAATTGAACGAAGTACGACGCACAACCATCGAAATGATTCTTTCCAATCATCCCAACGAATGTCTTACGTGTGGACGGAGCGGCAGCTGCGAACTACAGACCTTGGCCGCCAACTTCGGTATCCGGGAAGTACAATTTGAACAGAACGTTCCCGATCTGCCTAGAGACCGCTCAACCCCATCAATCTGCCTTGACCCGCGCAAATGTGTTAAGTGCGGACGTTGTGTTCTTGTATGTCAACAGCTACAGGATGTTTGGGCACTGGAGTTCCTTGGACGCGGGGATCAGACTCAGATGATGCCAGCCGCCGGAGTTCCTCTAAACGACAGCCCATGTATCAAATGTGGACAATGTAGCGCTCACTGCCCAGTTGGTGCGATCTACGAACGGGACGACACCCGCAAACTGCTGGATGCAATCCGCGATCCCAATCTGCACGTTGCTGTGCAGATCGCCCCGGCTGTCCGCGTTGCCATAGGGGAAGCATTTGGAATGGAGCCAGGTACTGTTACAACCGGAAAAATATATGCAGCCCTGCGACGTATTGGCGTTGATGCCGTTTTCGACACAAACTTTTCTGCAGACCTTACCATCATGGAAGAAGGCAGTGAGTTTATCCACCGCCTACAGAACAATGGCAAATTGCCCCTTATTACCTCCTGTTGTCCCAGCTGGGTTGACTACATGGAAAAATATGCAAGCGATATGATAGATAACTTCTCCACTGCAAAATCTCCCATGATGATGCAAGGTGTTCTTACCAAAACCTACTATGCCCAGAACAAGGGAATCCAAAGAGAAAATATCTATTCGGCTGCTATTATGCCGTGCACCAGTAAAAAGTTTGAAATAAGCAGAGACAAGCACATGTATGCTTCTGGCGAGCAGGATGTCGATGTTGTACTCACAACACGCGAGCTTGCACGTTTGTTCAAGCAGTCTGGTATTGATTTCGCCAACCTTCCGGATGAAGAAGCAGATAACCCAATTGGTGTGTACACCGGGGCTGGTACCATTTTCGGTGCTACTGGCGGGGTTATGGAAGCAGCCCTGCGTACTGCGCATTATCTGGTAACCGGCAAGGAGCACCGCGGCATCAAATTCGAAGCAGTGCGCGGTATGGAAGGCATTCGCAGTGCTACACTGGAAATCGAGGGTCAGGAATTGCGAGTTGCAGTTGCCCACGGGATTGCCAACGTACGCGATCTATTAAGTGAAATACGCGCAGCCCGCGAAGCCGGACAGGAACCGCCATACCACTTTATTGAAGTAATGGCCTGCCGTGGCGGCTGTATTGCCGGTGGTGGACAGCCCTACGGCACCGAAGACCACATTCGGAATGCTCGTATCGCTGGACTTTATACGGATGACGATAATTCAACTCAGCGCTGTAGTCATCAAAATCCATACATTGTAGACATCTACAAGGATTTTCTGGAAAAACCGAACAGCAAAAAGGCACATGAGCTATTGCACACCCACTATCAGAGCCGACAGCTGTATTCAAAATAGCTTCTGCTATTTGTATTATGCCCTTGGAGCACAGGCTTCAAGGGCTTTTTTTATCAGTTAACTTGCGTGACAAAAGCAGTTTTGAAACCCCAAGCTTCTGACTGCCGAAAATTACCGCCCGCGGGAAAAGTTCACCGTATAGGATTGCGGAACCATTATTTCACCCACAGAATCCAGCGCGTAATCATCCGACATGCCGGCAATAAAATCAAACACAACATTTTCAGCCGGCTCAGGCTCGCCATGATAATATTCAGACATAGACTCGACGTAGGCAGAAAAACCCTTTGCCAAACCATTGGCTTCCACGCCGTATGCCGGCACATCAAAGCCGAAGCGCCCAAACATATCCTGCAGATACTCGTATAAAACTGTCAAAACCCGTTCAAATCCAGGATGCAGATTCTGCAAAACATCACTACGGTAAATATGTTTATAATTAAACTCTTTCATTTGCAAAAATGCTTCATATACCGGCTGGGACAAACCAATCCGGCCTTCCTGGTTTCCTGTCATAATTACATCATTCACCAGGGTATTAATAATATCACTATTAGAGCTGCCCAAAACGGCAACTGCATCAGCAGGGATCTGCTCTTCCCGAATCACGCCCAAACGCAGTGCATCCTCAAGATCGCGACCAAGGT
>CAYNNU010000197.1:0-3515 GCA_964398645.1 uncultured Spirochaeta sp. | reverse complement strand
GAGCAGAATGGCGGTGCCCCGGAAAATGTTATAGTCCATACTACTCAGACCTCTTCTTGGACTCCCCAGGTTCAGGTTGATTCTGTTACCTCGGCCAGCTACCGGGATATGGATCAGATCAATCAGTTGGCTGATGAGCTTGCAGAACAGATATTGGAAAAATTGCAGTGAAACCGCGAAAACTCATTCTGTTTTTGTTAGCTGTACTGTCCCCGGCGGTGCCTCTGGTGCTGTATTTGTGGGGAAATGTGTATGATCTGGAAAGTTTTCTGCACCCCTATACCTTGGGGATCGTTTTTGGCATTCCTGCCTATGTGTATTTTCAGATTGTCTTGTTGATTTCGGCCCGTATTCGCTGGCTAGACCGGATTTTTGCTCACGACAAGGTGATGAAATTCCACGGCATTCTGGCGCTGGTGGCCCTTGTTTTAGCGTTTCTGCATCGGTATTACAAGGCAATCTATGCCGAGTCCAACATGCAAGTACGGCTAGGTGGAATGGGTCTGCTAATTATACTGGCAGTTATGCTAGTTAGCCTGATTGTCATGGTGCCGGGTTTCCCGCACCGGATAAAACTGCTGGCGAGATTCAGGAATTTGCTCACCAAAAAATGGGGCTGGGATTATAGTATTCTGAAAGCCCTGCATAACTTCACTGTTTTGGGGATACAGCTGACGGCTTTTCACGTTATCTTTGCCACGTCAACTCAGGAAGATTGGTTGCGACTGGCTATTATGGCCGGCTTGGCGCTGGTAACTACGGTACTTTGGGTGTCTCACATTATTATTCGGCCCATTCGGCTGCGGCGCAACCCATCTGAGATTTTGGAAGTCTTGGCGCCGGCGCCTGGTCATACAGAGCTGGTGTTGAAAAAACCGCGGGGCTTTCGTGCTAAATCAGGGCAGTTTGTCTTTGTCCGTTTCCCCGGCAGTGATGCCAATTGGGGCGAGCATCCCTACACCCTTTCCTCCGGCGCGGAGGATGAGACGTTGATGATTACCGCCAAGCACCTGGGAGATTTTAGCGCCTCCATGGCCAAACTCAAGCCCGGGGATAGGGCCCTGGTGGATGGCCCTTACGGCAAGTTTTACCCCGCGCCCGCGGATAAAAATCCCAGACCCTTGGTGTGCATAGCCGGAGGTATCGGTATTACCCCGTTTCTGTCCATGCTGAAATCCTGGAGCGCAGAAGACCCCAGACCCGTGGTGCTCTTTTGGGCGGTTCGCGATTCGGCCGAATTGGTGCATCGAGATATCCCTCAGAAAAAAGTCGCTGAGCTTTCCGGTTTTCGCTTTGTTCCCATAGTCGAGCAAAATCCTCGCGATGGTGAGCTTGCAGGATTTTTAGATCAGGAAAAGCTGAGTTCGGGTCTGGAAGAAATATCCCTAGCTAATGCGGAGGTCTTTTTCTGCGGACCCGCCGGAATGCAAAAAGCCGTCTTCCCTTTGCTTAAAAAAGCAGGGGTTAAGCGCTCGCATCTGCATTTTGAGCAGTTTAGTTTTGGGTAGAAAAAAAATTACAGAGGGCTAAAATGAAATTTGAAAGTCTGTCTAGCTACACCGCTCAACAGATAGACGAAATATCTGAACTATTTCAAAGAACCTTTTCCGATTCGGAAGGTGAGAAAGAGGGGAGATTGATTGGTGATCTGACCCGTGCATTTATGCTTTCGACAAATCCTGAAGATCTGTATGGTTTTTTTGCGATAGATAAAGGCAAAGCAGTTGCCGGTATCTTTTTTACCAGATTAACTTTTAACGGCGAAACCAGTGCGTTTATTTTGGCTCCTGTAGCGGTGCATACTGATTATCAGGGGCAGGGGATTGGGCAGGAACTAATCAATTTTGGTCTTGCAAAGCTCAGGGAGGATGGAGTTGAGCTTGCTATTACCTATGGCGATATCAACTTTTATGCAAAAGTAGGATTTCAGCAGATATCTGAAGACATCATCCGGGCACCCCTGCACCTATCGTACCCTGAAGGATGGTTGGCGCAATCATTATCTGGAAAACCCCTAGTTCCCATAGCCGGGAACACAAGCTGTGTAAAAGAGCTTGATGACCCAGCATACTGGTGAAGCTTTTTTATAGGGCTAAGTGCTTATGGTTGGCATGAATTAGTATGCAAAAAGCATGAAAAGTAGTATGCTATTTCATGGAGGCAGTTATGGCAAATCTTCAAGTAAAAGATATTGACGAAAAGCTTTATGAAAGATTAAGACGGCTTGCGGCGAATGATAGACGATCAATAAGTCAGGAAGTCGTGCATATCTTACAAAAATATCTATCCAAGCCAGATAGTTTTGAAAAAAACCCAACAGAAGAATTTCTTGCATTATCTGGAAGTTGGGAAGACGATAGATCTGCCGATGAAATAATTTCTGATATCCATTCAAATAGACGTAATTCAAGGCGTTATGGGGATAAGAATGAGCTTTTTGATTGATACCGATATTCTCATTTACAGTATTAAAGGACATGAAACTGTAAATGAAAATTTTCAACTTCATAAAAATGAACCAAAATTACTTTCTGTAATAACGTTTGGCGAATTGGTATTTGGTGCAAAGAAATCAGCAAAAATTGAAAAGAACTTGGCGCGTGTTAGAAGAATTTCTGAGTTATTCCCGATTATAGATGTTACTTCTGCCATAATGGAAACGTTCGGCGAATATAAAGCCTTATTATCAAAAAAGGGAATAATAATTGATGACATGGATTTATTGATCGCGGCAACCGCTATCACGCATAATTTAATCTTGGTAACCAATAATGTCCGTCATTTTGGGCTTATTAAAGAGCTGGAAATACATAATTGGTCAAAAACTCAGCAATTAATGTAGACGAAATTCATTGCTTTGAAGTACCTGCAGATTACAAAGCGTGAGCCACATCAGCTTGTTTGTAAAAATGCCGCGATATCCTTTTCTATTTTCTGGGGATTTTTGATGGGCGGGTATCGCTTGATTGTTTGGCCATCGGCTGATACCAGAAACTTGGTGAAGTTCCATTTTATCTTTTTGGAAAACAATCCGTGTTTGGAGTTGTCTTTCAGGTATTGAAAAACCGGGTGAGTGTTCTCGCCGTTTACATCAATTTTTTCTGATAACAGGAATGTAACGCCAAAGTTAATCTTGCAGCTTTCGACCATGCTTTCATTGCTTTCGGGTTCTTGGTTGGCGAACTGATTGCAGGGGAAGCCGATTACAACTAGACCACTGTCTTTGTACTTCTGGTGAATTTCTTCGATCTGCTCAAATTGAGGGGCCAGTCCGCATTTTGTTGCGGTGTTTACAAGCAACAGAACCTTTCCCTTATAGATGTTCATCTCAATCGTGTTGCCTCTTGAATCATTAAAACGAAGGTCATAGATAGCCATAATTGCTCCTTACTCTATTAATATACGTATAATCTGAAAGACCGTCTGCATTTTTTTAAGTGGTTTGCTTGCAAAAGCTGTCGGCTTCATTAAGATTTAATCTTGCTGGTATAGTTTTTTGGTTGGGGGGAGGGTTA
>CAYNNU010000196.1:2220-3581 GCA_964398645.1 uncultured Spirochaeta sp. | reverse complement strand
GAACAGCTGGCGGACTCAGTTTACCGCATTACAGTCCGTGCCCCTCTTATTGCACGCGAGCATTCCGCTGGACAATTCGTCATTGTTCAGCCAGACACGGAATACGGCGAACGCATCCCCTTAACCATTGCAGATAAAAACGCGGACTTGGGAACTATCAATCTGATTTTTCAAGCAGTGGGAAAAAGCACTCTTCAAATGTCAGAGATGAAAAATGGCGAGAGCCTGGTTAATATTTTAGGCCCGCTGGGAAAGCCAACCCATATCGAAAACTTTGGCCGGACAATCTGCGTATGTGGCGGAATTGGCGCTGCACCGATGTATCCCATCCTCCAGGCCCTGAAGGCCGCTGGAAACTTTGTAACTGTTATCCTCGGCGCCCGGAATAAAGACCTGCTGATTCTAGAAAATGAGATGCGCGAGCTTGCCGATGAAATGATTGTTTGCACCGATGACGGCAGCTATGGCCGCAAGGCTTTGGTTACGGTTCCGCTTGCTGAATTATGCGAGGCTGCTGATCGACCGGATATGGTGTTTGCTATCGGCCCCCCGATTATGATGAAATTTGCTGCTGAGGTTACCCGGCCATTTGCTATTCCAACTACTGTTTCCCTGAACACAATAATGATTGACGGAACCGGCATGTGCGGCGGCTGCCGGGTAAGCGTAAAGGGCGAAACAAAATTTACCTGTGTTGATGGACCAGAGTTTGATGGTCACCAGGTAGATTTTACCAATCTCATTGCCCGCCTATCTTCATATTCCGCCCAGGAAAAAGAATCTCTGCAGCAGCATAGCTGCAAGGCGGAGGCATTTGCTCAAAAAATTGAAAAAACACGCCAAGGAGCTGAATCATGAGTCAGCATCCCTTGCCGTCACTTGAAGAGCTGGAAAAATTGGCTCAGCAGGAACTTGCGCGCATTGAAAAACTCAAACAAGAAGCTCCATTGCGCACAAAGCAACGGCTGCAAATCCCGCAACAGCAAATGGCAAACCAAGACCCGCAAAAACGGCGGCATACTGTAAGCGAGGTTGCGCTAGGCTATAGCGAGGCTCAAGCGCTGGTTGAGGCCGAACGCTGCCTGCAATGTAAGAATGCGCCCTGCGTTGCCAACTGCCCGGTCGGCATTGATATTCCCGGCTTCATCCGCAAAATAACTGAGCGGGATTTTGAGGGGGCATATTCTATCATTACCCAGAGCAGTCTTTTGCCGGCCGTATGTGGGCGGGTGTGTCCACAAGAGTCGCAGTGTCAGGCGCCCTGCACGGTAGGAAAATCACTAAAAGATACCTTCAAATCCGTGTCCATCGGACGGCTGGAGCGCTTTGTGGCCGATTGGGTGAAAGCGCGTGTCGACGCA
>CAYNNU010000196.1:0-2120 GCA_964398645.1 uncultured Spirochaeta sp. | reverse complement strand
CGCGCCTGCCCTCGCGCCCGCCAAGATCGCCCGGCCAACTGGAAAAAAAATTGGAATCATTGGCACCGGGCCGGCGAGCATAACTGCCGCCACCGACCTGCGCCGCTACGGCCACAGCGTTACCATGTTTGAAGCCCTGCACAAAGCCGGCGGGGTCCTTATGTACGGCATACCCGAATTCCGCCTGCCTAAAAAAATTGTAGAAGCTGAAATCCAAAACCTTCGCGACCTGGGCGTTGAAATACAAACAAACTTCCTTGCCGGCAGCACCCGTAAAATCCATGACATGCTGAACGAAGATGGCTATGACGCATTATTTATTGGTAGCGGCGCTGGCTTGCCGCGTTTTATGAACATAGAGGGCGAAAACCTTATAGGCGTTTTTGCTGCCAACGAATATTTAACCCGGGCAAACCTGATGCGGGCATACGAAAAGGGCAAAGCCGCCACACCCATGATGAACAGCAAAAACGTTGCAGTGCTTGGCGGCGGAAATGTGGCGATGGATGCGGCCAGAACAGCCGTACGGCTCGGAGCCGAAAATGTATATGTAATCTACCGCAGAACCCGAGCAGAAATGCCGGCACGGGCTGAAGAAGTCGACCACGCTGAAGAGGAAGGGATCATCTTCCATTTTTTGAATAACCCAACTCGCATCCTCGGCGATGACCAACAGCGAGTCAACAAGATCGAACTATTAAAACATGAACTGGGGGAACCGGATGATTCCGGCCGCCGCCGCCCAATACCCATACCCGGCAGCGAGCACAGTCTGCCAGTCGACACTGTCATCGTTTCAATTGGAAATAACTCAAATCCCCTGCTGATACAAAACACCCCGGGCTTGAACACCAACGCCAAAGGCAATATCAAAGTTGATGATGCCGGCCGAACATCCCTTCCGGGAGTATATGCCGGTGGGGATATTGTGCTAGGGGCGGCAACAGTCATTCTGGCAATGGGACAAGGCCGCGTTGCTGCTAAAACAATCAATCAAGATGTATTACAGGACACATAGGTGCCTACAGGCTACTTTGCTTTAGCTCGGTTTTTCTCGTCCACCATTACAACTGTCGGTTCATACTGCCGAGCTTCTTCCAAATCCATTTCAGCATAGGCAACAATGATGACCAAATCTCCGCGATGGGCAAGCCGTGCAGCCGCGCCATTCAAACAAATTTCCCCCTGCTTTCCTTCGATAACATAGGTGGTAAAGCGGGCGCCATTGTTTATATTTAGAATATCTACTTTCTCATGCAGCAAAAGCCCTGACGCTTTAATAAGATCCGGGCAGATTGAAATTGAGCCCTCATAATTTAAATCCGCGTCGGTTACTGTAGCGCGGTGAATCTTAGTTCTAAGCATTGATACTTGCATCATTCCTCCTCAGGGTTACATACAACCCCTGTAATACTAAATCCGGTTCAATCTCATCAAACAAATCTGCTTTGTCGAACATATGCGCAAATCCGCCAGTTCCAATGATCAAAGGCGGTTCCTTCTCTTCGGGGAAGCGTTCCTGCTGAATACGCGAAATAAGCTCGCGCATCATCCCAATGTGCCCGAAATACAAACCGGACTGAATGCTTTCAACCGTTGACCGGCCACAGGCATACTGTACCGATGTAATTTCAACGGCAGGCAGGCGGGCTGTATTTTTTTCCAGCACCTCCATGCTTAAACGCAAACCGGGCGCAATCGCACCGCCCAAATAGCGTTTATCGGCAGTAACCACTTCCATTGTGGTAGCGGTACCTAAATCGACAATCACGCAATTGCGGCCCGGGTAACGCTCAACCGCACCAACGGCATTTGCTATCCGGTCAGAACCCACTTCAAGCGGGTTGTGGTACTCAATTTTCAATCCCGTTTTGACGCCAGCCTGTAGAACAAGCGGTTCTACGGAAAAATATTTCTGACATGCCCGCCGAACCATATACACACGGTCCGGTACAACCGAACACAGTGCTACCCGCGATACCCGGGCGGGATCAAAACCATTCTCCCGCAGGGTCGCCTTGAGCGAAACGCCATATTCATCAGCACTGATGCTCTTCCCCGAGGACTGTCGGAACCGTAAGGCAATTCTTCCAGCTGCATCGAAAACACCAGCATATATC
>CAYNNU010000195.1:0-3597 GCA_964398645.1 uncultured Spirochaeta sp. | reverse complement strand
CTCGCCCTGGGCGCAAGCCAATTCCTGCGGGCTTTCCAGCCTCCGCCCTCGCGGGAATACTTATTCCCGAATAACAGCACAAATTGTCCTGCTAAATGCAATAGACCTACGCGTATACAAAAAATACTACAATCAATTGCTCAAAAACTTCTAGTTATCCATCAATTCCAAATCAATCTCTGCAAGATACAAATAATCAGACCCCCAATCCAGAGGATCATCAGTTACTCTGATATTGTAATCCCCTGCAATAAAATAACGACTATTGTATTCCGCAATTCCCCGCAAAATACCTTCACGAAAATGAGCCTTCCATTGAATCTCGCCATCGTGATTTAAGAAAATCAAAAGCATTTTCCCGTCTTCTTGGCCAGTAATAAAAAAACCATTATCAACAACATAGAGATTTGTTAACTCAACTGAATCACTCAATAAATAGTAAAAAAGTGGATCAGTCCCTCGATCATATGCACCCCAAAAAAATCCTACATGTTCTGACTCGCGACCAAGATAGCTAAGAAAATAATTCCTCTCAGAATTGATATCTGCATCAAAAAGATGAGGGGAATCGAAAAGAGAATTTTCAAAGACCATCTTTGTTTCTGTAAAAGTGGTTCCTTCAATATCTATTTCAAACCCATCTAAAAAAATATTCATCCCAAGTAATGTACTACCAATTATTTTTCCAAAATCAACTAATGGTGCCCAAAAATAACTTTTTAATGTGAGACAATTATTCAATATTTCATAAACAGCTGAATATTTTTCGCCAGTATCATAATCTGAGAAATACTCATAAATTTTTCCATCCAATAAAAGGAGAAACCCAAATTTTCTTGATGAATCAACAATATACTCTAACATTAAATTGTTAATTGAGATTATAGTATTAATAATTCTTTGCTCATGTTGATTCGTTGATTCAATCTTTACAAAAACTTGTTCACCAACTGAATCTATCTGAGCAATATAATCTTGCTGAGAGGAATTTATAATTTCAATATTTATCTGTTCACCATTGTTTTGATAATAGTTAATAAATGCATTATTATCCCTGTAATAAAGTGGCGCCGGTAAGTACTTATGTATCGATTCACCGTCTCCACTTAAATATTGTTCATATGCTTCAGGAACCGGACCAACATCCATTTGTGTACCAAAAACATAAATAAATTCATCTTGAGCAATTATATCTTTCACAAACCCTTGTAATAAATCTCGGTTACTTTCCCACACAATATTGACATCAAGAACTTCTTCGGGCAGACCAATCAAAATAGTATCTTCAGTACCAATAGTACAGATAGTTTCCGCATTTTCACTTATTTCATCCATTTCAATAGAAACATTCGCGTCAATGACAGGATCTTCATTGCAACCAGCAAAAAGCAAAATAATGATATAAGAAATCAATAGTTTTTTTACCATAATTCATCCCAATAATAATGCACAAAATTATTCCGATTATACCCATTCTGTAGTAATTGCGTTTTCATGGAATATAACGCCAATTCAAACTGGTAAGCAGTAATATCATTATATACATTTGTTCCAAGAAGCTGAGTTTCATTCCAATTTCTATATGAATTAAAATTGGCCCTATCCTCAGACCGCCAATAACCCTCCGAATCATCCGTGTAAAATTGCCATTGATTAAGCCCAGTACCGTGGTATTGGTCCATCCAGTTAAGGGTTATTCGCTCCTGATTGGTTCCATACCCTTCAACTACGGCACCACCATTACCACCTGTATGTCCAAACACAACCTCTGTAGGTGATTGACTGTCTTTTATTTCGTTATAGTTTCTTTCATCCCAAATGGTCATTATCGCACCTGAGTTAAACAAGCCTTTTACAATATCTTCGGCCGAAATAGTATTAACACCATCACCCAATCCCATCATAGCAACAACCGTTCCAAAATCATTTCCAGCTAGCTCTGAAGAGACAAATTCTGCCAAGTTGCCATTTGTTATGTCCCGTATTGGTCGCCACATACCCTTTTCATTTATGCTCGTATAAAAATCTTGATCAGAAATGCCCATGATTCCAGTCATCACATCCGAAAAACGCCAACCACTCATATGTGTACAAGTAGGAAACCCGTCTGGAGCTAAATAATTGCTCCATGGACTAATATCTTCTGGATCATTTTGATCAATTAACGACATAATACTATCAGAGGTTCTTCCAGCCATCCACTCGTTATAAGATAGAGTTCTTGTCCGCCCCCGACGCCCCGCTAATCCGTCACTAAGCACAGTAAGTTCCCCTCTATCGGCTAAAATATTATACTCATTTTCTGATCCAAGCAAAAACAACATATCAATAGGTGCATTTATTTGCCCGCCAGTTTCTTGAAATATTCTCACCATATGTTCTAAATATTGGTCACCCCTTACGTTATCTGGCGCTTCAATATTTAATAACTGTTTAAAACTACCAAGAATATCATCGTTTCCTTCAAGTCCCATCGCTTCCCAAGAAATCAAAATATTTCCATCTTCATCCACAAGATTCGCCTGACCATCATATTGAAACTTTCCATCTGCAGTTACTAGCCAATAATCCGAAGAAGAATCAAAGTTGCCCGCATGCGAAGCCAGCCTGGACGAATCACCAGTGCGCACCATTTCGTCAAATGCTTCATAGCTTTCCATCATGGCCGCATCGCCTTCTAGAAAGCCTGTGCCAAATTGTTGGGCCATTCGCCAGGCAATACCGGCGTGTCCGGCTACGGCGTAGTTGGTCTCAGCCTGCTGCTGGGCTTGAGTACCATCATATCCATCCCGATACGCCTCATGCTGCAACACCACCCCGGCGCGTAGCTGACTGTTTCTATCACCCTTGATTCCAAGGGTGGCAAGCCCTACAATGCGGCCGTTATCACCCCGGCGAGTGTGGCCTGTAGCACCACCTGTCATGCCGATCTCAAGCTTGTCCTCTCCACTTAAAAGCCTTGATAGCTGATCCTGTGCCTTGCCATTTCCAAAGCTATACTGACTACGCAATGCCGCGGCTACACTGCGGTAGCCATCATACTCATCGCCAAAGCTTATATCATTGCTAAAATTATCATAGATGCGGATGCGTTGCTGTGCGGTAAAAGACTCAAGCCCTGCCGCAACATCCCCAAGACGGGATCTACTCATATCATGACCGCTACTGCTAATCGCAGCTCGTATACCATCTTCACCACCAAGAGTGAGCGAAAACAAACCGTAACTTGCATCGCTTCCAAAATCACTCCAGTTAAGCACATTCACACTCGTACTGCCAGTCATGGCATACTCCACACCCATACTTGCAAGACTACCACCAAAACCGGCGACTGTCTTCACCTGGCCTGCTTGCGAACCCTCCATACCAAATGTAGATCCACTTAGTACTCCGGTAGCAAAAGTACCAGCCATACCACTAATATAGCCTGCCCTAGCCTCAGCAGAAAACAAATCATCAAAACTGCCGCCCCGGAAAGCCTGCGAATACGCATTGCTAACAACAGAAGTCGCCCCCTGGACTGCAGACTTGGCTAGCGCACCGCCAACCTCGCCAACAAGTTTATCACCTAGCAAGCCTATGACAGCAAAAATGAAT
>CAYNNU010000194.1:0-3623 GCA_964398645.1 uncultured Spirochaeta sp. | reverse complement strand
ATCTGATACCACATAATCCTTATCTTTTTTGAAAAGGGTATGAGCCTTTAGGGCTTGGGTTGCATAGTGGATATATTCAAAGTTTTCATCCATAAAAATGGAGCCGCTAATTACTTTTCGCTGCTGTAGCAATTTTTCCAGATTGTTCAGACCCTGATCTGTAAAGCTGACTTTTTTGTTCTTTTCTTCTGCTTTGTAGTCTCCATCCGGCTCTTCCGGATATTCTCCTGTCTCAGGGTCCCTAGCGCATTCCGAAAGCTCGCGAATGAGCGGGTTAACCTGTAAAAACTTTTTGGTATCATCTTCTGCGGCACCGGAAATAATCAAAGGGGTTCTGGCTTCATCAATGAGGATAGAATCGATTTCATCAATGATGGAGAATACATGACCCCGCTGAACCTTTTGTTCTGGGCTAAGGCACATGTTGTCGCGCAAATAATCGAAGCCGAATTCGTTATTGGTTCCGTAGGTAATGTCTTGCTGGTAAGCAATTTTTCGCAAATCAGGATCCATATTGGCCAATATGGAACCGACCGTGAGCCCCAGAAAGGCAAACACCGGTTCCATCCATTTTGCGTCACGTTCCGCCAGATAGTCGTTCACGGTGATAACGTGCACCCCTCTACCCGGTAGTGCGTTTAAATATGCGGCGGCAACCGAAGACAGAGTCTTACCCTCTCCGGTCTTCATTTCCATAATTTTGCCCTGGTGCAAAACAATTCCGCCCATAATCTGTACATCATAGGGTCGTTCACCCAGCGTTCTTCGGGCGGCTTCCCTGGCAATGGCAAATGCTTCTGGAAGCAGGTCGTCAAGAGTTTCTCCGGCCGCGTGTCGTTCTCGGAGTGCCTGGGTGTAGGACGGAAAGTCGGCATCGGGGATGCTTTGCGCCCAGCTTTCAAGGAAGTTTATTTTTTTGAGGATGGGGAGTAAACCTTTAAGGTCTTTTTCTTGTTTCGATCCAAATAGAACATCGATAATGCTTCTTTTCATTGTAATACTATACGGACCAATTGGTTGCCGGTCAAGAAAGCTCTTCTAGTCATGCTAAGATTGACAGCAGTATCTGCCAAGGGTAGTATTTCGGTATGATTAGGCTGAGTCTGCAGGGCAGACAGTTTGTACGCATTATTGTATTAATGATGGGTGTTTTTGTTCTTTTCGGCGCTTGCCAGAATACAAAGCGACATATTGATCAGGAAGAACTGTTTTTTCTTGAGTTAGGTAAGCTCGAAAACACTATAAATCTCTTTCATGATGAAGGAACGGCATTTAGCGAGCGCTCTGATATCACCATGGTTGATGGTTTGGTATATATCCTTAATCGTAACTCCAACAAGATTATGGTGTACACATCCTATGGAGATTTGATTTCACTTTTATATGATCCAGATGAAAATCCTGCGCCTTTGAGTGTTCTGCAGGAAGGCGAAGATGGGAGCATTAGTAGTAGAAGAGCTGTTCCCTTTGCCTTTACCCGCATTGGCTGGTTCGCCGTGGATTCTCAGCGTCGTTTGTTGGTTGAGGATCGTCTGCCGCGGGATCGCTGGGAGCAGGATGTAGAATTGGATAGTATGCTGAACCGGGTTGTGCTGCGGTTTACCCCGGATGGGCAGTTATTGGATTATATTGGCCAGGATGGCCCCCGCGGCGCGCCATTTCCGTATATTTACCGTGTTGAAGCAACCGATAACGATGAATTGGTTGTTATTTCGAGGGTTCCGGAAAAATGGCTTGTGTACTGGTTTCTGCCCAGCGGTGAACATGTAACAAGTTTGGAAATTCCAGTGGATCAACTGCCAATTCCGGAAGAAGGACTTGTGCCGTCTTTGCAGGAAATATTTCCTGATCCAGAATTGCGCCGACTGTATCTGAAGATTGATTATTACCAGACGAGGCGGGATGAAAACACCGGTGGCATTCGTCAGGTGACTCTTGATAGTTCCTCCATCTATTGGCTTGATCTTGAAGATGGAGTATATCGGGACAGCATTGTCATTCCGCCGAATCGACAGTTTGCAACCGGAAGCAGCCTGTTTGAAGAAGGACAGCGGGAGTATTCATATTCCCTGCTTGGCGTACCCGGCAAGGAATTATTACTGCTGATGAGTGAAGAACCTGAAGGACAGGTTCAGCTGATGTTGATGAAAACTGACGGAACGGTGATCCGCCGACGGTATATTGAGATTCCCCGTGATGGAATATTACGCCGGCGTTTGCGGATCGGAGAGAATGGAATTCTTGTCGGTTTGTTAAGTTATGAAGATGGGGCATCGGTGTATTGGTGGCGAACCGATGCAATGTTGCCTTTTAGTCCTTGATTTCAGGGAGGCATTGTGCAGTATCTAGCACCGGCAGAAAAAAAACAGGAATTGGATAGAATCAGCCAGGAGCAGTATTGTATTCCAGCTATTGTTTCCATGGAGCATGCCGCGCGTTCCTGTTTTGAACGGCTGTTACACATTGGTGCTGAGCAGGAATGGCCGAAACAATTTTCCATTGCAGTTTGTGCTGGGCCGGGAAATAATGGCGGTGATGGCATGAGCCTTGCCCGTCAAGCTGCCGCCGCCGGTCATCATGTTTGTGTGATTCATGTTGGAGCGCCGAAATCCGAATTAGCCTGCCAGCAGTTTGAAATGCTAGAACAGATTGATGTTGATTTGATTGATTGGCAGCAAGATTCCCAAACCGCAGCGGAAAAGCTTCTGCAAGCACGCTGTGTTGTTGATGCGTTGTTTGGGGTGGGTGTAAGCAGATCAATTTCCGGCGCGTACGCTGAAATTGTTCAAAAATTGAACGAACTACAGACTTCTTGGCGGCAGAGCATCGATGATAGCCCTGAAAATCGTGTTAGCCGGGAAGGCTGCCGGGCAGTTGTTTCGATTGATTTGCCCAGCGGCTTGTATCGGAATATGGAAAAGGATGCTTTGTGTGTTATTGCCAATGCCACCCTTGCAGTTATTCCGGCTGATACGGTTTTGTTTTTGCCTGCTCTGCGCAGGTTTGCTGGCAAGGTGTATCATGTGGATGCCGGTTTCCCGCCGGCCGAGATCCGTTCGTGTTCCAAGGCTAGCTTGCTTGGCGGCGGTATTGTTGGCGGCGCGGCGGCTTGGCAAGGCGGTGCTGGAGCCGGCGATCATCTTGCTGCCGACTTGGTCGCTGAACTTGCCGCCTATCGGTATCAATTAGAACCCGACGCCTATAAGTCCAGCCGGGGTCATGTGTGTGTTTTTGCCGGCAGCCGAAAATATCATGGTGCAGCAATATTGGCCAGCCGGGCGGCTGGTGCAACGGCAGCAGGCCGTCTGACCCTGTGTGTCGATGCAAACATCGACCAGATAGTGCGTAGCAATTTGTTTTTTGCCGTTGTTCAGGATGCATACGCTTCCTTACCCGAGTCGGCCACTGCCTTGCTTGTCGGCCCGGGCTGGGATCAGCTTCCCGAGCGCGATGAGCTTTTTGAAAAACTGCTGGCAAGTGCCTTGCCTATGGTTATCGATGGCGATGGGCTGTATGTGCTAAAGCGGAATATTTCCGGGCGGAAGCAGTCCGATAGCATTCCTTGGGTATTCAGTCCGCATCCTGGAGAGCTCGCCCACTTGTCTGGCGAGTCAATATCAGAC
>CAYNNU010000193.1:0-3679 GCA_964398645.1 uncultured Spirochaeta sp. | reverse complement strand
AGCGCAGGGCGGCAAGCCCGAAGCGCGCGGGGGATTAGGCACCCTGTTGATCGCCTGTACTAACAAATTGAAAAAATGCCATCAAAGGCTGTATACTGGCAGATGAGAGGTATGATGATGAGTGTTCAGTTTGTGGTTGATAAAGAGGGTCATAAAACTGGTGTGTTTATGAGCTTTGAGGAATATGTTGAATTGCTTGAACTTGCTGAAGATGCTGAGGCCGTGGCCGCATTGAAAAATCTTAAAAATAAAACACTTGAATTTGATTCTCTCGAAGACGTTCTGGCTGATTTGGAACATGTATAAAGTCCAGATTGAGAAGCGCGCTGGAAAGGTTTTGCGCAAACTTCCGGTTGATATCATTAATCGAATAACTCCTGTTTTGCAAAAACTTCAGAACGAACCACACCCTGCGGGCAGTAGAAAGATTTCCGGTTGTGAAAGCACATATCGTATCCGGGTTGGCAACTACCGGATTATTTATGAGGTTTTAAAAGAGCAAGTAACAATACTGGTAATTATGGTTGGGCACAGGAAAGACGTTTATCGCAATTTGTAAAAGAATTGGTCATTTATCTTTTTCAAGGCCGGAAAGCTAATCTCAATCTATGTTTTCTGCTTGTCATGGTCGTAGAGCGCCGGGCTGTAAGCCCGAAGCGCGCGGGGGATCAGGCACCCTGTTGATCGCCCGGGTATTCCGGGTGACTGGTTGCTTGGCTGGCGACTGCCGGTGCTACACTTATCAATCCAAAAAAGAATGAGACAACACTGACCTTTGATGCTATTATTTTTCCATGGCTTGGAAGATTTTGACAATTTGCATCTGGGCAGCACCGTGCTGTTAACCGATGATCGTGGCCGTAAGGTTTTGGCTGGCAGCGTGACCCCTTTGCCGACCAAGAAAATAGCGGTAAACCCGGGGCGGTTCATTTTTATCATGTTTTGACGCTGCGAACATAGTTTTAGTTTTTTTGGGGATGATTTTATTAGGGGAATGCGCAAATGATATTCTTGGAAAAGTAGGAGATGGGTTGCGAATATTTAATGGAGTGAATAAAGGCAAATCAATCTGGCAAGGGTTATCTAATTACCAAAAAGATCAGAGGATAAATGAGTTCCTTTGGAGAACTGATATTATTTCAAATTCCGGGCTTTTTCATGAAGCAATAGAAATAAACAATAAAAATGGATGGGATTATGGGGCTGGAGCAGAGGACTGAAGGTGATAGCCGAAAAGCTGTAAAAAAAATTGGATATATATATGGAATCATTATTTTGGCAGCAGTGATAACAATTATTATTAGTTTCATCATTGGTCTTCCTGAAAGGTTGGTATGGTATGAGAAAAGTATTAAGACCTATATCCAGTGGTTTGGACTTCTTCTTTCGGTACCTTTTATGAGCTCTTTGAGCTTATTCTTTCGTGGCTTGACTACAAGTGTAAATAGGATGCTGTTATATGGCTTGATGGCCATAGTTGGTGGAATTGTCTTTGTTGTTTTGCAATTAATTTGAACCCCGTGTTATCACAATATTCACTCCCACAGTGATTCGGTGAGCTTAGGGTGATTTTTTGTTCGGTGTTGCGGATGTAGTTTTCCAACGAGAGGTAGTGTAAAATATCTTGCGCAAATTCATTTACTTAGTATCATTAAGTCAAGATAAGGATTTTCAGCTTCCGGTGCTTTTTACTTAGTTTTCTGTGAAGCAGGCCATTGAAGAGTTTCTGGAAGAACGCGAGGATTATCTTTTGGCGAATTATTTCAGATACGTGGAGGAAAAAAATGGGGAGAACGGTATTTCTTGTTATTTTGTTCCTTTTTCCAATACTATCTTGTCAAGTAAATCGGGCGTATAAGGATTACCTGGTAAATAATCTAGTTGAGGGTAATTATGGGGGAGGGGATGAATTTCTTGCTCCTGGTAGTAATAGTGTTGTAGATGCTTTACATCAATTAGAAGAAGAATTAGCTCAGATGAATGAGTCCGATCCTCGGTACGATGATTATGAACTAGCCAGAATAATAGCTCTTATACGTAGTGGTATGCGTTACCCCGGTGTGCATAAAGAAGAGATTATAGAAGGATATCGGGCTGCAGCGAATTATGCAGAGCGAACGGGAAAAGTGGCACGGGTTTTGTATGAGCTAGCTATTCGAGCGCGTCGTAATAATTTTAGATCAAGGTTTTTTTATTTTCCCCTCGTTGGAGCTGCATATCTTGAAGAAGGTCCAAATTCTTTGGATGCAAAAAGACTGGTAGTGGTGATGGCCTTGGATTCTTTATATGAAGGTATGATACCTTGGGAATTATCTGATGAAGTGCAAGAAATTCTTGAGGAAATAGAAAGAGATCCCCATAGATTTATTAGTATACCAAGGCACAGAGAAATTGGCCTGGATGGTTTTTTAAGTAAACTGTTTTTCCCTCCAGACTCATATCTGGATTTTTCAGATGAAGACATGGATCGCCTTAGGTCTATGGATACCCTCTCTGCTGATATGCTTTTGTTAGGGCACTATTCCAGTCCGTATGTCCAGAATTATGAGGTTGCTGTTGGGTATGCAAGGCGAGGGTTTGCTCGTGAGCCGAATACCAGTCATGTTATATATAGTTGGGCCTTATTGTTGGCATTACAATCATTTTATTTCACTAGGCAGTATTCAGATATGGTTGAGTATTTTCGGCAATATGCCCCATTAGGAAGGGATCCTGGGATCATCCCCAGAGTAAATCTGTATGCAGCTGCGGTCTATGAAATCACTGGAAATACTGTCGAGGCACAACGTTTGTTTGAGCAGGCCTTGTCAGAGGCCGTTTTTTTTAATCGACGGACGTACGATAAAGAATACGGTTTTTTAGACAGCCCACCTGCGAACATGGAAATACTTTTGTACGAGATTTTTTTTAACTTGCGGGATGTGTTTGTAAAGAATGAAGCTACTGCAGCCTGGGCGATGCCTATGTTAGAGGCAGAAGTGGAACGGGCCGTAGAACAACGCGCGCCATATTAGTAGGGGAATGTACTTTCCCCGCGAGGGCGCGGCTGGATGTGGGTTTTTGGGTGGAGGATGGGTGCTTTTTGGCTGCTTGTGCGATTTTTGGCTTTTTTGGTGTTGACATTTCGGCGGGATTTCGGCATGGTTGCGTAATCTTTTTGGCTGGGGTTTTTGGTATGGATAAAGAGTTTGTTGGTCGGATGCGGGAGCGGCTTCTGGAGATGAAGGCTGAGATTCTGGAGAATCTTGCTGCTGAGAACAAGGACTTTGATGATATTATTAGTGCTGGTGAGGGTAAGGATATTGCGGATATTGCCAGTAGTGATATTGATAAGCGGATGTTGAGTACGCTTGGGAGTCAGGAAGTGAAGCGTTTGCGGCAGATTGAGGCGGCGCTTTCGCGGATCAAGAATAGTCATTATGGTGTGTGTTTGGGGACTGGTAAGCCGATTCCTCGTGAGCGGCTGGAGGCGATTCCTTACGCTATGTATTGTATTGAGTATCAAAACGAGTTAGAGCGGCGCACGCGATAATCGCTGTTTTCGCGGCGTTTTCAACCCGTTTTTGTAAAAAAATCGGATAAATTTCTTATTAGCATTTCTGTTCCCGCCGATATTATAGGTGTGGAACAGGTGCAGTCGTTACAGCAACATATCTCTTATCAACCGGATGTTACCTAT
>CAYNNU010000192.1:0-3717 GCA_964398645.1 uncultured Spirochaeta sp. | reverse complement strand
GTGTGGGTATGGATGTGGTCAAAAAACAAATTGAATCCCTTGGTGGTGAATTGGATGTCGGCTGGGCGGCTGGAGGTGGAACCAAAGTTACGCTTGTATTGCCACTTACTCTAGCCATTATCGACGGCCTGCTTGTGCGGCTTGGTGGAGATCATTATGTTTTGCCTCTTTCTGCAGTAGAAGAATGTATTGAGTATAACACTGCAGATATTCAAACTGGTGGTCATCTTTCATCTGCGGGGCAGCATGTCATCGCTTATCGAGGAGAAATGCTTTCGACAGTGCGCCTAGGGGTCTTTTTTCATAGTTCGGAAATTGATCCAGATGAGCAGCAGGTAGTTGTTGTCCGTCATCGCGATAGAAATATTGGCCTTGTGGTAGATGAGGTAGTTGGGGGCCACCAGACGGTAATAAAAAATCTCGGACGCTTATATCGTGATACACCTGGAATTTCTGGGGCAACCATTCTTGGGGATGGTTCGGTTGCGCTTATACTTGATATTCAGCGTCTTGCTGCTGAAGTTTTTCGGCTTGAGCAGGAGGAAAAATCAAGTGAGTAATCAGGAAGGCCCTGTTAGAAGCATGCCGCGCATGACGGATGAAGATTTTTCAACCCTGAAAAACTTTATTGAAGGAAGGCTTGGTATTAAGATGCCACCAGCAAAACGGGTAATGCTTGAATCCCGTTTGCTAAAGCGATTACGCTCATTTGGGTTTTCTGAATTTTCTGATTATGTGAAGCTAGTATTTAGCGAAGAGCATATTGATACAGAATTGATTCATATGATCGACGCTGTTACGACCAATAAAACTGATTTTTTTCGCGAAGCTGATCATTTCCATTATCTTACAAACATTTTGTTGCCGGATGTGTATTCGCAGTTTGCCTGGGGTAGAGATCACATGCTGAAGGTCTGGTCCAGTGCCAGTTCTAGTGGTGAAGAGGTATACACCCTTGCCATGGTGTTACAGGAGTTCTCAGCGGACCATAGACCTTTTAGCTATAAAATTTTAGGAACCGATATTTCTACGCAAATGCTTGAGCGCTGTAAGGCTGCCGTATATTCGGAAGAACGTGTTCATCCGGTTCCTGAACACATGCGGAAAAAATATCTTCTTCGCAGCAAGGATAAAAGTAGTAAACTGGTTAAAATTAAGTCAAATCTTCGTAGTCGAACTGTTTTTCATCGAGTAAATTTAATGGACGATGACTATAATATCCGCGATCGTTTCCACATCATTTTTTGTCGTAATGTCATCATATATTTTAATCGGGAGCGTCAGTTGGAACTTATGCGAAAACTGCATGCTCATCTGGTGCCCGGGGGATATTTGTTTTTAGGTCATTCAGAAACTTTGGCAGGGATGGATGTCCCATTTTATTCGGTGGCGCCAACAATTTACCGGGGGGAGTAGGATATGGCTATTAGCGTGATGATTATTGATGATTCCGCGGTAGTGCGGGAAACAATGCAACAGGTGTTATCTGAGGATCCAGATATCGAAGTTGTGGGAACCGCATCTGATCCATATATTGCTGCAAAGAAATTGCAAACCATAAAACCGGATGTAATAACACTTGATATTGAAATGCCCAGGATGGACGGGCTTACCTTTTTGCGAAAACTTATGGCTCAGTATCCTATGCCGGTTGTGATCTGTTCAAGTAAAGCGGAAGACGGCTCGGGTAATGCATTGGCAGCCTTGGAATATGGTGCTGTAGATATAATAGAAAAGCCCAAAATGGGGACAAAGCAGTTTTTACTTGAGTCCCGTGTGCGAGTGTGTGATGTTGTGAAAGCCGCATCCACTGCTCGTTTGTCGCGCTTATAATCTTCAGGCGTTAGGGTAGAGACAGCTCGGCCTAAGCCCATTGTAAAACCTAGCAGTTTTCAAGCCCAGCCAAAGCTTACTGCTGATGCAATATTATCCTTACCTAAAAGTCCGGCACACATAGAAACAACCGAGAGGATAACCGTCATTGGAGCTTCAACCGGCGGAACAGAAGCCTTGCGAGTTTTTTTGGAATCCCTCCCACAGGATGCGCCCGGTATAGTTATTGTTCAACATATGCCGGAAAAATTTACCGCGGCATTTGCCAAACGTCTTGATGGTTTGTGTCGGATATCTGTGAAGGAAGCAGAACATAATGACACTGTTCTACGGGGGCGTGCATTGATTGCTCCCGGCAATAAACACACTCTCGTCAAGCGAAGCGGGGCCCGTTATTTTGTTGAGGTCCGTGATGGCCCCTTAGTAAGCCGGCATAGACCATCTGTGGATGTGCTGTTTCGGTCAGCAGCCCGGTATGTAGGGAAAAATGCAGTTGCTGTAATAATGACCGGAATGGGTGATGATGGTGCAAGGGGAATGCTGGAGGTAAAAGAGACGGGAGCCTATACCATTGGACAGGATGAAGAATCCTGTGTCGTATATGGAATGCCCCAGGAAGCATATAAACTTGGAGCTGTTGATATTCAATTGCCCTTGGATAAAATTGCAGCAGAGGTTTTGCGAGCATGTGCGCTAGGCAGCCAGTAAAAATTGAGGTGGAACAATGAGGTTTTTGATAGTAGAAGATGATTTTGGTAGCCGTCGTTTGTTGGAGACAATAGTTTGTCAATATGGTACATGTTCTGTTGCCGTAAATGGCAATGAGGCTGTGAAGGCATATCTATTGAGTATGGAAGATAAGCAGCCCTATGATGTGATGTTTCTTGATATCATGATGCCTGAGCTAGACGGCTTAGGTGCTTTGGAGAAAATTCGGGCCTATGAAAAGGAAAAAGGTGTTCCTCCCGGCAAAGAACTTAAGGTCGTAATGACTACCGCACTCGAAGATCCCAAAACAGTTGTACAAGCGTACTATCATGGAGAGGCGGCAAGCTATTTGGTAAAGCCGATTACGCCGCAAAAGGTATCAAAGGAATTGCAGGCCTTAGGCCTTCTGTAAAATTATTCGTACATATATTTACTTGAAGTAGCATGGGTAATCGGATATAGTCATGCAACATGATTCCACAGAAACTCATTCGTAACTTTTGTATTATTGCCCATATTGATCATGGAAAATCAACTCTTGCCGATCGCTTTATTCAGCGGGCGAAAGTAGTTGAGGATCGGCTGTTTCAGGATCAAATTCTGGATAGCATGGATATCGAGCGAGAGAGGGGCATAACCATCAAATCACAGGCGGTAACCATTCCGTTTGAAGCTGCTGATGGGCAAATGTACCATCTGAACCTTGTTGATACTCCCGGCCATGTGGACTTTTCTTACGAGGTTTCCCGGGCAATTTCCAGTTGTGAAGGAGCCTTACTGCTGGTGGATGCCAGTCAGGGGGTGGAAGCCCAAACATTGGCCAATTTATACATGGCTGTGGAACATAATCTGGAAATCATCCCTGTTATCAACAAGATTGACTTGCCAAGTGCAGATATTGAAGGGGTGTTAGAGCAGATTGAGCATGATCTTGGTTTGCCGTCTGAAGATGCTGTACGGATTTCGGCAAAAAATGCTATTGGTATTGATGAATTGCTTGAGGCTGTTGTGGATCGAATTCCTGCCCCCACAGGTGATTATGAAAAGCCCTTGAAGGCTTTGGTATTTGATTCTCATTACGATACCTTCAGAGGTGGCATAATGCATTGCAGGTGGTTCGATGGAGTCGTGCGTCGAGGCGAAGCAATCCGTATTATGTGGGAGAGTAAGGTGTTT
>CAYNNU010000191.1:0-3738 GCA_964398645.1 uncultured Spirochaeta sp. | reverse complement strand
GCTTATCCTCAAGCCCGATAGGCATTTGCATCATAACTGCATTGTGCCCAAGCTTTTCTATCAGCTGGTCCTTAATCCGATATGGATTTGCCCCAGTACGGTCACATTTGTTGATGAAAGCAACAAATGGAACATTGTAACGGGCTAGCTGCCGGTCAACCGTAATTGACTGCGACTGAACACCACCAACCGAACAGAGCACCAAAATAGCTCCGTCAAGCACCCGCAGCGACCGCTCAACCTCAATAGTGAAGTCAACGTGGCCAGGAGTGTCGATAACATTGATGGGGCTATCCTTCCAGGTTACGTTTGTTGAAGCGCTGGCAATGGTAATACCGCGTTCCTTTTCCAACTCCATGGAGTCCATGGTAGCACCGACCCCATCCTTTCCCCGCACTTCATGTACAGCGTGGATTTTCTCACAGTAGAACAAAATACGTTCTGTGAGCGTAGTTTTACCGGAATCAATATGTGCGCTGATCCCGATATTGCGCATCTTTTTAAGATCGAAATTCATGTGTTTCTTCCCTTATCATGTATGATATTGCTTTTGCCAATGAAAACAGTCTTGTGTTGCCGATAATACTGGAATACAAGGCTTTATTCAACCAATCAAGCCGGAATTTTTCCCTTTGGGAATTGCCAGCAAGACTGCCAGTCGCGCGGGCATACCTGACCGCGCAAACGATCACGAAGCGCTGCTGCCGGCGGAAACTCTGAGCAGGCCGAAAAGGTATCATAGGCAGACGGCCAGTTCCCCTGATAATACAATTGCAGGCCATCAGAAAATGACTTCATCAGCTCTTCCTGCCCCACACCAATCTGCTTCCGTAGTACTGGCCAGAAAATCCGAACAGGCCCTGCAGGGACTAGCTGCACACAATCAATTTCTACCAGCAAATACGCAGCGCGGGAGAAACCAGCAAGCACATCGGCAACTGCCTGCGTACAAATACAATCCAAGCCGTAAACAGGGGCTACAAGAGCAAGCTGTCGGGAAACTTCCACTGGATCACCATCCAGAAGCATGCCCGAGGCCGCACAATTCAATCCCCCTATCCGCAAAACACCACAATCAAGGGCAGCGGCCGAAAGCGAACCTTCCTGAAAAGCAGCCTGAACTGCCCCCAAGGCATCGACAAAGGAAGCCTTCTTAAGCGCCTTCCGGCCCCTCCCTGCCCCGAACAAAAAGGTTGCTGTACCGGAAAGGATCGCCGCTAGATGGCCGGAAAAGCGGGACAGCAAACCGACCATCCGCTCAGCCCGAACAGAGTCCAACTTCGGCTCAGCCAGCGTACACGCAGCGACAACAGCCCGCTGCTCCTCCACCTTCCACTGAGAATCGCCACATATTTTACGCTTGAGGTATTGAAAAATATTCACCCTATTATTCTAGCAGAAGCATGAATCGACCTCTAGACCTACAAAGCGACCTTGCCAAAGAAGCGCGCTATGAGCATAATGACATCATTATGACTGTATTATGCCTTGATCTAGAAGGGGTTCTTATTCCCGAAATTTGGTTGAATGTTGCCGAAACCACCGGCATTGATGATCTTCGTATCACAACCCGTGATATTCCAGATTATGATGAGTTAATGCAAACCCGTTTGCGAATACTTGAAAAGCACAATATTGATATGGCTGCCCTCACTGAGGTTGCACATGCAATTAAACCAATGCCCGGCGCGAAGGAATTCCTTGACCGCATGCGAAAAACCACCCAAGTGGTTATCCTTAGCGACACCTTCCGTCAATTCGCCGGCCCTGCGATGGCTCAGCTCGGCTATCCCACAATTTTCTGTAATGATTTAACCTGCGACGAGAATGGCAAGCTGACAGGCTACCAATTGCGCCAGCAAGACGGCAAACGGCATGCCGTGCTTGGCTTCCGCAGCATGAATCTACAGGTATTGGCTGCCGGCGACTCCTACAATGACCTCAGCATGATCCTGGAGGCAGACTACGGAGCATTCTTCCGCCCGCCCCAACGCATTCTGGATGAACACCCAGAACTACCGGTATTTACCGAGCACAAAGAATTCGGCGATGCCCTCATTGCAGCAGTTGAAAAACTGGAAAAGGAATCCTGATTTCAGCCCGGCAATCGCAACCTAGTACTCACAGCAAAAAATGCCGCTCAAGATGTGCCGGGTAATGGCATAGAGCGGCGGCACTCCCTCAACCACTGCCATGGGAGAGGATAAACTCGACTTCGGCGAAAGTGGCAAATCTGAAACATAATAAAAAAAGCGCAAATCAATATCAGCCGGAACTACGCCAATCTGTTGAGCCTCAAGCACCTGTCGAAAATAATGCGTGCCCTCCATCTCCAAACCAGCACAATTCCACAATTGTCGGTAAAAATGAAGCATCATACTATTCTGGAGCAGGGTACCCTCAACCGTGAGCATCGGCCCAACATGAAGCCCCCTGTTCGGCAAGCGTTCTTGTAAATCAGCCATCGCCCGCGCTGAAACCCCGGGCAGCGGCTGAAAAATATCACTGGTCTGCTCAATAAAAGCCGTTGGAACCAGCACATCCCCGCGCTCGCCCCGCAATGCCCCAGCCTTTCCAAAAAAATTGATGCTGGCAACATTGCCGCCAAATAGCATGAGCAAGTTCCGCATGATATGCTCAGCCTGCTGCCCGAAGGCGTAATCAATATTTACAATGATATCATTGTTGCCTGCAGGAACAGGAGCTACCCCAGGATCGCCTGGTGTCTTTGAAAGCAATGAGCAATCGATAAGCTGAACCTGAATACCTGTTGAGGCCGTCTCCTCCAAAGTAATAATTCCATGGCGCCGCCCCTCAGCCAAAGCAGCTTTTTGCTGCTCGGGATACTGACGAAAATAATCCCGGACAACTGCATACAGCATATCAAAACGGGTTTCCCATGTTTCCTGAACCGCAACATGCCCGATTTTTTCCGCCCAAACAAGAATTTCATCAATATTGGCGGCATACCAGGGGTTCAAACAGTTGGATACTGAGTGAGTATTACTGCTGATAATATGAAGCTTTCGATCGGCCGGCAACTCGGAAGGATCAAAACCGATGCTATCCCGCATTGCCTGACCCACATGGCCCGTCCACAAATCAGTTCTCCGGCTGTTCCAACTATCCGTCTGGCGCTGAATTTCCAAATTGAACATTCCCCGGTGGCGTACCAGTTCGTAAATCCTTTGAATAGTATTCTCCGGCCAAATTTGCTGTACCCCGATTATCTCCTCTTCAGAAAAGGGCAAGGTAGATAAAAATGCATGAAAATCTGGCTGCGGATTTTTCACAAAAGCATCAAGAGAAGATAAAATATCCTGATGATCGAGACGCGCCTGAATTTTGCCAGCTTCTACTGCATATAAGCATAAACAGGTCAGCAAATCAGTTAAATCCGACATTCCATTCCGCAACAAAACCAGATTCTTCCCCGGTAGTATTTCCCAAACATCACGCCGTCGGGCATCTGTTGAAACCGGCGGAAAAAAGCAATCCGGGCAATGATAGGATGGCGGCAACTCATCTGTGAGCAAAAACGCAAAGGTACGGGTAATATTCTCCGGCAAGCGGCGAACAGCATACACCAAACCATCGACATCAATAACATCTTCACGACCAACTGCAGTGTGTATAGTTGGTTGCAGAGCGCGATAAAAAGGCAATAAATCTGTTATAGAGATGGTCCCGCTTCCAACAGCGCGCAAAAGTTCAGAGCGAAAACGGTCAAAAGCGGCA
>CAYNNU010000190.1:0-3748 GCA_964398645.1 uncultured Spirochaeta sp. | reverse complement strand
TCCGCCAGGAATACAGCGGCGCACTGGTAATGAAGCTTTCCCTTTCTTTCTCCTCTTGATTGGGGTACACTATTCATATGAGTACTACAAAAGATGTGCACACAGTTCGCGAAGTTCAAACGGTTTATGTGTTGGTTTTTTTGGGGGTTGCCCTCATTAGTTCCTTATGGCTTCTGTCTAGCGGGGTAGTTGGTTTGCCCGGCGAGGCCGATCCTTTGCCACAGGTTATTGCAGTAACCGCCTTACTGGCCCTGTTAAGTTTTTTTGCCGGTTTTCTTACCAGCGATTATAGCTGGACAGATCGCTTATGGAGCACGGCTCCAATCGGGCTTGCCTGGATATATGCTATTGCTGCTCCCTGGGATATCCGGCTTGTAGTTGCTGCCAGTCTGGTTTCGCTATGGGGCTTACGTCTTACAGTGAATTTTGCCAGAAGGGGCGGGTATTCTGGCAAGGAAGATTATCGCTGGCCGATTTTGGAAAAGCGTATAGGAAATCCAATCTTATGGCAGCTGTTTAATTTTTTCTTTATTGCAGTATTTCAGCATTTCTTGTTTGTGTGTTTTACCATTCCGCTATATGTATTGTATCTCAATGCAGGCGCCAAGCCGGGAGTAGGTTTTTGGTTGGCATCTGCCGCGGTTTTGGGCTTTCTTGTCCTGGAAACAGTGGCCGATCAGCAGCAATGGGATTTTCAGCGTAGAAAAGCCGCCGCCCGCGGGGTGAAGGTTCCTCAGCATTCCGATCCTGATATTGATCACGGTTTTCGTACCAGTGGTTTATTTCGCTGGAGCCGTCATCCCAATTATCTTGGAGAGCTTGGGGTTTGGTGGAGCATGTTTCTCGCCGGGGCTGCTTCAGCCGGAACGCTGCTTCATTGGAGTGCTGCTGGGCCGGTATTGCTGACCTTTTTGTTTGTTGGCTCAACCTATTTTACCGAAGGAATAACACGATCTAAATATCCGCATTACGATGATTATCGCAAGTACACATGGCCGATTTTTCCCAAGCCCGGAGCCGGGTATCGTGCTGAGATTGATTAGTACGATTCATTGGTGGCGGATGCGGATTTTCCTAGTGAGCCTGTTGCTTTTTTCAGCAGGCTTGCTTTCTGCCCAAGAAGATGCAAGCACAAATCCTCATTTGCTTTTTTCTCCCGGCCAACGCTTGGATGCTATCGTCCAGGAATATTATGCGCAGGCTTATTATCGACCCGCCGGCAGTGCATTTACTCCGCCGGCCGAGCAGCTTTGGGACGGTATGGACTTTGTCGTAGCCAGTCCGCGCCCGGGCTTAACAGATGCCCCGCAAATAATAGGCCTTAGTTTGCATGATCGTCCGCCCGTGCCAATTGGAATCCGCCAGATTGTGCAGCAAGCGCCCGGTTATGAGTATCTCATGGATATTGACGGGGATGCTGTTCTCGATATTGCCTTTTCCAAGCCGCTTGTTCCCTTTTTTGCCTTGTATCCACAGGGTGGGAATCCTGCCGGATGGCAGAGGGATGTTTTGTTGCTTTTAGATTATCAAATGGAGGCAATTCAGAGTCCGGATAATCCCTTTCTTACCGGGGGGAGTCGAGATGAACTGCTGGTAGAGCTGAGTACAGCTGCGCATAATCAGGATGTTTTGAATAGGGATATTCGTTACCATCTATATTTTTGTCTGTTGCATGCAAATGAGCCGGAGTTTGAGTTTGCCGTCTACTATGCCTGGATGTACTTAGGCTCAATGATCAGCGACCGTTTTGGTTTGCATCACCCCTTGCCAGCAGTCTATGCATTGTATATCTCCTGGGAACTCGGCCGCACAGTGGAAACCCGGGAGTGGCTGCATTTTTTGCAGCGCGTTCGTAGGGGACTTATTCCAGCCCAAATTTTTGATACGCTCACCACCGATAGCGAGCGGATACGCGAACAAAAGCGGCGGTGGGTTCAGTACAGAAATCCTGATCACTGGTGGGTAAAACAAGCGCTGGAAGAATAGCGCCAGCTGGCACAGTCGGCGCAACAGTGATACTATTTTTGTATGTCGGGAAAAACAAAGAAAGATATATTGACTTCAGCTTTGAAGGTCTGGGTTTTGGGTGTTGTTGTTACAGTGATGTGTGCTTTTCCGTTGGCCGCAGAGCAGCCGGCTCCGGCTGGGCAAAGTCAGCCGCACATGAGCCGGCAGCGCGTATTTACCTTCGGCCATCCTGTTTTCGAACAGATTGAGGCAGCATACCGGGATGCTGGTATGGTTTTGCCTGAAGCAATAGCCCCGGCTACCGGCTCACAGCTGCAGTTTTTTTTGGATGAGCTTGATAGTGCGCAATTAAGTTTTGCCGGGCAAAAGGCAGCGCGGGAAGCCCAGCGATTGTTGGATGAGTGGGAAGGTTTCGGCCCTGTTCTAGCAGAACCGGAGGCCGGACTTGCTGTTCAGTTTGCCCCCCGCGTCAATT
The DNA here is from genome assembly GCA_964398645.1 of uncultured Spirochaeta sp. Classification (GTDB taxonomy): domain Bacteria; phylum Spirochaetota; class Spirochaetia; order DSM-27196; family DSM-8902; genus Spirochaeta_B. The sequence goes on along the minus strand of CAYNNU010000190.1, from coordinate 1,305 downwards.
TGGAATACCGATATGATTCATCCAGTCCGGACCTGCCTCTGCTGGATGCTCCCTTGGATTTTTTTCAGCTGGAGCCCCGCATTGCAATGGGGCCTTTTTATGCCGAGACAGAAGTAATAATCCGGCAGGATCCAAACTACGATTGGCTTGTGCCAGATGCGCTAACAAATATACCTGCTAGTATTGAGTATGCTGATTTTAACTTTCCCCGCCGGGCATATCTGGGTACTGGCGGAGACCGCTGGGCCTTTCAGCTTGGGCGCGATAAACTTGCTTGGGGAACCTCATATTCAGGATCTTTGACTTACAGCGGCGAGGCGGATTATCTGGATCAGGCCCGTTTTTCTGCCGTTTTCCGGCGTTTTAGTTATTCCGGTGTTTTTATTCGGCTTGAACCCTACCTGCGTAGCGGTGAGTATCCAACAACAGGTGATTACGTGCCGCCCTTCTTTTTGACCGATGACGGCGGGCCATTTTTAAGCGCGGAAGAACATTACCGCGTGTGGCGAAAATCGGTGGTAACCCATCGCTTTACCTTTCGGCCGACAGACCGGCTGCGTTTTTCCTTAATGGAATCAACCGGCATTGGCGGCTACGAGCCGGATTTGCGCATGTTCAATCCCTTTATGGTGCTGCATAATCATTTTGATTTTACCTTAATGACGTTTGCAACATCTATCGACTTTGCCTGTACCCCAATTCGTGGGTTAGAAATATATGGCCAGTGGTATATGAATGATTTTCTGCTGGGCGCTGAGGCTGCCGCCGGCTCGACTGAGCCGAATGCAATGGCCTGGCTGGGCGGGCTAAATTATCAGTTGCCGCTTGCTCAAACAGGGGCTTTTATCCGGGCTGGTACGGAAGTGTATTTCGGCGACCCCTATGTCTATATCCGGGAATCGGTATTGCGGAGTTTTATCTACCGGCAGCGGGTTCACACTGGCTGGAATGGTTCAGAACCGGCTTTGGGAATAATCAATTGGAAAGATGGTTTTTTAGGCTCTCCCTTTGGAAACGACTCGGCAGCAGCGATTGTGTATATTCGCTTGCAAAAATTGCCCTTGGGAAGCCTTGGGCTTGAGGTGCTGCATCATCAGGATGGGGTGCTGGGGCCAGCGGATATTCTCACCCCCGGGCCAGAGGCAGTTGCGGCAAGCAGTCCCACGGGAATTGCAGAATATCAAACCCGCGTGAGCCTAAGCGGGAGTCTTTCCAGCGAGGGTATTCCAGCAGTCCACGCTGCTTTGAACAAGCTTTCACGCGGAATGACGGTGGAATTGGCAAGTGCTGTGCGCCTGTTGTGGG
>CAYNNU010000189.1:0-3751 GCA_964398645.1 uncultured Spirochaeta sp. | reverse complement strand
GTACTCAGCTGTTATTTCACCATTTGTGCATTGAATGATAGCCAAAGAGTTAGTGTTTTGCTGCAATCTTGCAGAGAGTGGGTGGTCTGGAAAGCTTGCACGAAATACAGATGCGTTTCTTTGAAAAAAATCAGAGGGCATCTTATTCAAGCTCCAAAATTAACTCGGTTTGTGGTGTTACTGGAGTTCCCGGAGGGGGAGATTGGCGGGCAACCCAGCCATTCCCTCGAATAATGATTGAACATGGAGCGGATTCGTAGAGTGGCATGAGTGTGCGTTTTGGGAATCCAATAAAACTTGGCATAGTCGAGCCAATAATGGGGAGTCTATTCTGTTGAATCCGGATGCCGGATGTTTCTTGAACTACTGTATCAGTTGTGCGCGGAATGTTCAGATATGGAACGAGAAATTCAGCAATCTCTTTAACAACTGGGGCTGCGATTCGACCGCCGTAAAAACTATCAGAGCGGGGGTGAATTATTGCTGTATATACTATAGCGCGTGGTTCATTTGCAGGTAGGATTGAAAGAGAGCTCGCAATAAAGGCTGTTTCGGAGTATTGTCCAGTATCGGGGTCAAGCATTTGAGCAGTCCCTGTTTTGGTTGCAATATCAATCCCTTCAATTTGTGTTCGCCTTCCGGTACCGTCTTCTGCCGCGCGAGTCATCATATCCAGCATGATTCTGGCAGTTCCTGGAGATATGACCCGTCGCACAGCTTGTCGCTGAAAATCTTGGATTATTTTTCCTTCGGGTGAGATAATTTGACTTACCAGCTGAGGTTGAAGCAGAATTCCTTCGTTGGTAAAGACGGTAGCGGCGGAAACCAACTGAAGAGCAGAGACGGCAATTTCCTGCCCGATGGTAATGGTAGGTTTCGATCGATCCGACCAGCTTTCGGGCGGGCGAAGGATACCACGCTGTTCTCCATTTAGATCTATTCCTGTTTTTTCACCGAAGCCAAATTGGCGAATCATATGGTATAGCTGTTCGTTGCTAACGTTATCTGAGGCATAGGCAGCCCCGACATTGCTTGAAAGTCGTATAATGTCTGTAGTATCGATGACACCATAGGCTCCTAAGTCGGATATTTGGAATAGCTGCTGCCCGTTTTTGTAACGACGATAGGGTTGCTGTGCCTGATATGTTTGATCGGGGGTAATTGCATTTAGATGCAAAAACGAACTTATAGTGAATATTTTAAATACCGATCCAGGTTCGTATAAGTAATTGATTGGTAGATTACGTCTTTCTTCAGCAGAATATCTATTGAAATGATTCGGATCAAATAGGGGGGCGGCAGAGTAGGAAAGAATCTCGCCGGTCTGGGAATTCATTACGATGATGATTGTGCTGTCTGCGTTGTGTTCTTCTCGTGTTTGTTGGGCAAGATCATCGGTGAATTGCTGTATTCCTGCATCGATAGTCAATCGAATTTGATTGCCAAAGCGGTCTCCTTGTTGCTGATTATCCGCTTCGGTCAAAATCGTATCATAATAATATTCTATGCCGTCAAGGCCATGATTATCGATTCCAACATACCCGAGCACATGGCAGGCAAGGCTTTCTTCTGGATAGTTTCTTCCAAAGCTTTCCTGGAGATAAATACCCTCTAGTTGCTGCTCTTCTTGTAACTGCTTAATCTGTTGTGATTGTTCGGGGCTTATTGTTCTTTTGATATAAATGAATGCATCGTTTGTAATAAATTGCTGGTATAGTTCGTTGCCGTCCAGATCAAGAATATCTGCAAGTAGATCTGCAGTTTCCCGCGGTTCAGATATGCTGGGTATCCATGCGGTAACCGTATCCAATCGGGTTTGCATTGCCAGTATTGTACCGTTTCGGTCAAGGATCGGTCCGCGTTCAACTAGCTGATCCGAGTTGTTGCTCTCTGTGTTGGGGTTAGGAGTAATGATCATAATATAGAAAAAGTTTCCCAGAATAAAAACTGAAGCTGCTATGATTACAATAGCAACGATCATCATTCTGCGGATATGTATATCTTTACTCTGTGTATCATTCACAAGCCAGAACCTTTCCTATTATTGCATCTTGGGCTATTGGACCAAAATGCCGGGAATCTTCTGAATGCTCCAGATTGTCTCCCAGTACTGCATAATAACCCGGAGGGAGGCGGGAGTACAATCCGGCATAGTCGGCAGACACAAGCTTTTCGGTAATTTCGTCGAAAGGTATGGCTGAAATCCTTTTAATTATGAGTGTATGGCTTTGTGGGTGTTCTAGCAGGACAATGTCACCCCGTTTGGGACTGGAAAAGTTTAGCAGGCTCATATGCGAAATTGGATTGTAGAGTCGGTAGGCATAATTCCAGATAATAACGGTTTGTCCATCGTGAATATTTGGCATCATGGAGGTGCCTTGAACGTGGTAGAAAGAAAAGGATAGGCAGAAAAAGATAATGAGCAACAGGCTTATGAAAAGAGCGAATGTAAGTTGAAAATGGATTTTTTGTTGCACGTATAAATCCTGTAAAAAAAACTGCCGATACTATAGCATCATGCAATCAATAATCCAACAGCAACACATAAAAAAGCGAAGATCATCTTCTTCAGAAAAACGTTCTCGGGCAAAGCGAACCAGTGGTTTACTGTATGCCGGCGATAGCTTGCAGACCGATTTGATCACCTTAGAAAAAAGCCGTGCAGCCATGCACAAAACAGCTATCAAAACAAAGGTTTCGAGTTTTTCCATTGCCAGGCGGACACCAATTCTTGAGCGTATTTTAGGTCTGGCTGAATTATTTCAGCCGGAAAAGATGGGTTTGAAGCCCATAGAGTTTGCGGGTATAGCATCGGTTATCATTTTTCTTTTGTTGTTGTTGCCAATGCAATTTTCGGGTGGCTTGCCTGGCATGTGGGTTACCCGCACACTGAATATGCATCAAGAAAGATCAATTGTTGAGAAATTGATGGTGCAAGAGCTTCGACCGTCGGATTCAAGCGGGGCTGGGTATCCGGTTGATTTAGATCTGTCGCGTTTTGAAGTATTGTCGTTCACTGAATACGTGTTGCAGCCTGGTGATACCTTGAGCGGTATAGCAGATCAATACGGATTGCGCATGGATACCTTGGTTTCTTTTAATCAGATTGAAAATGCACGGCGGATGCTGGCAGGGAACAGGATTCAAATTCCGAATCGAGATGGCTTGCGACATGTAGTGAGACAAAATGAAAGCCTGGCATCAATAGCACAGAACTATTCAGTAAATGTAACAGATGTAATTGATGCAAATAATTTGAGAAGTCAGACCTTGGCCGTTGGCCAAGAGCTATTTATTCCTGATGCCCGTATGAATAATACCAGCCTACGAATGGTTTTGGGAGAATTGTTTGTGTATCCGGTTCGTGGGCGGTTTACATCTGCCTTTGGCTACCGCAATGATCCTTTTACTGGGGTACGGAGATTTCATAATGGGATTGATATTGCTAATGCACAGGGGACACCAATTCGGGCGGCTCGGCATGGCCGGGTAATTGATGTAGGCCGGCATTCTGGTTATGGGAATTATGTTATCGTGAGTCATGAAGCGGGATTTCAGTCGCTGTATGCTCACTTAAATACAATATATGTTCGAACTGGTCAGTATATTTCAGCTGGTCAGCAGATAGGGCAGATGGGAAGTACCGGACGCAGTACAGGCTCGCATTTACACTTTTCAATTTTCCACATGGGTAACCCGGTAGACCCGTTACGATATTTACACTAAGATACAAACTGTGCGTGCTATACAT
>CAYNNU010000188.1:0-3806 GCA_964398645.1 uncultured Spirochaeta sp. | reverse complement strand
GAACTGATGGTTCAGCCAAGATGAGTAAGTCTTTGAATAATTCGATTTTGCTTTCCGATGATCCCAAAACAATGGAAAAGAAGATTATGGGGATGTACACCGATCCAAATCGGGTTCGGGCTGATATTCCCGGGACTGTTGAGGGGAATCCGGTTTTTATCTACCACGATATTTTTAATCCTGATGTATCAGAAGTTGATGATCTGAAGGAACGCTATCGTGCCGGTAGGGTTGGAGATGTAGAGGTCAAGCAAAAGCTTGTTGTTGCATTAAATGCCTTTTTGGATCCGATCCGGGAGAAGCGGGCGGAAATTGAGCAGGATAGCGGCTTGGTTGATGAGGTGATTTTCCGTGGAACACAGCAAATGCGACAGGTTGCCCGGGAAACCTTGATTGCAGCTCGAAAGGCAATGGGGCTTTCTGGTGTCTGGAATAAGATCAAACGAAAAGCAGAAAAACGCAGTAAAAGCTGATTGGGCGCAGAATTGCCAGCTTCCTGGTAAGATTCAATCCGCCGAAGAATTTCGTTCGGCTGTCTGGGATTTTTCACAAAAGTATCGTCGGGATTTTCCCTGGCGCCAGACCCGCGATCCCTTCGCAATTTTTGTAAGTGAAATAATGCTACAGCAGACTCAGACGCAGAGGGTGGAACCCAAGTATTTGGAATTTCTTCGTCATTTTTCCAGTTTTTCAGATTTGGCGAAAGCGAGTCTACAGGATGTTTTAGCTCTCTGGAGCGGTTTGGGCTATAATCGGCGGGCAAAGTTTTTATTACAGTCAGCTCGACATATTTCGGATGTGTGGAATGGTATTTTGCCTGATGATGCTCACGCTTTGCTGCAGCTTCCGGGCGTTGGACCCAACACAGCAGGTTCTCTGTGTGCCTTCATTTTCAACACCCCAGTTGTGTTTATTGAAACAAATATCAGGCGTGTCTTTTTGCATTATTGGTTTCCACAGCAGCATGATGTTCCTGATTCTGAAATTCTCTCATTGGTTGAAAGCAACTTGGATTATGAGAACCCCCGTGAATGGTATTATGCTCTCATGGGTTTGGGGGTTGCCCTGAAGAAGCAAACAGGAAATGCAAACACCCGGAGCGCAGCGTATGTTCGGCAGTCTCCCTTTGAGGGGTCGGATCGGCAGTTGCGCGGCCGAATTTTACGCATGTTGCAGCAGCAAACTGAAATCAATTCATCAAAACTGTTTACTGAATCGGGTTTTCCGGAATATAGGATTGAAAAGGTTATACAGGCCTTGGTTTCGGAAGAATTCATTGAATATACCCCGCAGGGTTCTATACGTCTTCGTTCTTGAGTATGCCTTATTTCGTTTGATTTGTTTGCGAAAACGAAAAGGGATGTGGCAAAAGTTCAGAAAAAGTATATCTTTTTTGCTCTCCCGTGTGTAAAGCAACGCTGTGTATGAGTGTTTCAGCTGTACAAAATTCGGCCAAAACCTGTAGGCATAGGGCGCAGGGAACAGCAGGGGGGGAAGCTTGTGTAACTAGGCATACAGCATCAATCTCCTGCCAGCCTTTACTGCTTACCATTGCGGCAATTGCTGATCGTTCAGCACAAATGGTAGCCCCGTAACTGGGGTTTTCTATGTTTGTTCCGGCGAAAATGCTGCCATCAGCGCAGACGACAGCTGCTCCAACCGCAAACCCGGAAAAAGGGCTATAGGAATTGGAGCGCGCTATTGTTGCTGCTTCAATTGCCTTTTGAAGGGTTTCTTCGTTATTGACTATTTTGGACATATCGCCTCGCCTGTAAAGATTACTCGACTTGGAACTCTGTTCCATTTTTTCCATCCAGTAGACGCACACCTGCATCGGCTAAACCATCTCTGATTCGATCAGCCTCGGCCCAGTTTTTTTCTTCTCTGGCCTTATTGCGAAAATCGATTAGCATTTGGACCAAAGTCTCAGTTAAATCTGAGTTGCCGGCTTTTTCTGCCTGTCCAAGTCCCAGCACTCCCTGAAAGAATACAGAGTAGGTTTCGTATAGCTGCTGCAAAGCACGTTCGCTTGCAGGCGGAAGTTCACCCGCGCGAATTTTTCCAGCCAGGGATAATAGATCAAAAAGCGCGGCTATTGTTCTAGGGGTGTTTGCATCGCTGGCCATGCCTTTCCAACAAGCGGCACAGCATTCCTGAATAAGGGCATCGGTTTCGGATGATTGATTTTCATTTTTGTTTGTTTGGTTTTGGGATGTTGCTTCAACCAGGGACCAAATTTCATTGTGGATTTCAGGGTTTAATTTAAATGCTGCACAATCGTCGATATTGGCTGGGGTGTTATATGGAGAGCCGGCAGAGGTATACATTTTTTGAATCAATAACGCCCCGTTTTGCAGTTTTTTCAGTCCCTTTTCAGCTGCTTCCAAGGCTTCTTCTGATAGGTCAATTGGGCTGCGGTAGTGTGCCTGTAAAAGAAAAAAACGTACTGTTACAGGATCAAAGGGACGGCTAAAGATGCTATCTGTGCCGGTAAATAATTGTTGTAGGCTTACAAAGTTCCCCAGGCTCTTGCTCATTTTTTGGCCGTTAATTGTTAGCATGTTGTTATGTAACCAGAATCGGGCAGGCTCGCTTCCATAGGCTGCGCAGTTTTGGGCAATTTCAGCTTCATGGTGGGGAAATTGCAAATCAAGCCCGCCCCCGTGAATATCGAATGTCTTTCCCAGGTATTTTGTGCTCATTGCCGTGCATTCAAGATGCCAGCCGGGGAAACCTTCTCCCCAGGGACTTGGCCAGCGCATAATATGGGAAGGGTCGGCGGCCTTCCATAGGGCAAAATCAAGCGGACTGCGTTTTTGATTCTGACCAGCAGTACCGCGTGTGTCAGCAAGTAAATCATCAATTTTCTTTCCTGATAGGTTGCCATACGGGTTTTCGTGGGCATATTTTTGCAGGTTAAAATAGATGGAACCGTCCTGTTCGTAGGCATAGCCTTCGTCAAGTATGCGGCGAACAATTTCTTGTTGTTCTATCATATGGCCGGATGCTAGGGGCTCAATACTTGGCGGTAAGACATTCATTTTCCGCAGAAGATCTTTATATTGATTGGTATAGCGTTGAGAAATTTCCATAGGCTCAAGGCGGGCAATTCGCGCTTTTTTGGCTATCTTGTCTTCACCTTGTTCAAGCTGCTCATCTTCTAGGTGGCCAACATCTGTAATATTGCGAACATAGCGAACTTTGTAGCCGTAAATGGTAAAAAAACGGAATAGCACATCAAAGCAGACTGCTGGGCGGGCATTTCCTAGATGAGTGTCGCCATATACCGTTGGTCCACAAACATACATTCCTACGTGATCTTTGTGTTGTGGGGTAAAAGTTTCAATTGTGCGGCTTTTACTATTATACAGATTGATTGAAAAAGAAGACTGCAGGGACATGATGTAAAATACTCCAGGTTAGGCTTGTTTGGCAAGAAGGTTGGCTTTTTCTACCAATTGCCGGTGTATATCAAAAAGAAATAACTCGTCTGTCGGGTCGGCTGATTGTATATCAACCATAAGCCGAAAAACAGGCTCAGTGCGAGAGCCGCGCATCCAAAAAAACCCGATTGGCTTTGATTCGGAATTTAATAGTTCAACGCTCATTCCACCGCTTTGATTTCCGTTGCGATAGTTGCTTCCCATTCCAATTATTCGCTTTATACCTTCGGTTTGCACGAACTGGTAGCTGTATATTCCGAAGCGGTCTTCAAGCATTTCTTTTTGATTCTGCCAGTATTCCTGCCAGATGGCTTCATATTCTTCTTTTAGTCTGGCATGTGGAACATCAATTCCATGTAATAC
>CAYNNU010000187.1:0-3865 GCA_964398645.1 uncultured Spirochaeta sp. | reverse complement strand
GGCCATACACACAGCTTTGACAATGCCCCAGGCTGACCGGGAGCGGCGAAGCAGGATCATGCATAAACGTCTGCAGCGCTATGATATCCGGGTGTGGGCACAGGAGTTTATGGGGAAATTGCAGGAGATAACCCATAGTCGCGATACAAGTGGTGCTCAGGCGCTGAATATAGCCCAGCGTGGCCGCTTGTTGGATGCCTTTTTCAAGGCGGAAAAACGCCTGCTTTTACTGGATTATGATGGCACCTTGGTTGGTCAGCGGGACAGTCCTGAAGAGACGGCCGCGGATCAGGGCTTGAGGGATTTGATTGAGCAGCTAGTGGCTTTGCCCGCAACCGAAGTTGTTGTGATAAGTGGGCGGGGGCGAGATTTTCTTGAATCACAGTGGGGGGATTTACCGGTCGGGCTTATTGCTGGTCATGGTATTTGGGAGCGGCATCCCGGGGGCGAGTGGGCGGCTGCTGAAGTGCTTGATGTGAGCTGGAAGGAAGTAATTTTACCCATAATGCAGCGCTACCAAGATAGGACGCCCGGTGCGAGCATAGAGGAACGCGCCTTTTCTATCGCCTGGCAGTACAGCCGCAGTGAGCCGGAATTATCCACAATTCGGGTAGGAGAACTTCGCGATGTCTTGCTTGCGATGACAGCGAACTTGGATGTTTCCGTGCTGGATGGAAATAAGGTTCTTGAGGTTAAGAATAGCAATGTGAACAAGGGTCGGGCGGCACGGCGGTATTTAATGGGAAAAGAGTTGGATTTTGTTTTGGCGATTGGCGATGATCATACTGACGAGGATATGTTTGCCATGCTGCCGGAGGAAGTGTATACAATAAAAGTAGGCCGTAATCAGACACGGGCCCAGTTTTTCGTTCCAGAACCGCGGGAAGTCCGCCGTTTGCTGCGGATGCTATTGGCGAAATAGGATGGTTAGGTGAAAAAACGTATTGGTGTAAGGGCGCAGCTTTTTGTGCTGCTTTGTGTGTTTTTTTTGGCGGGTGGCGCCGGGCTTTCGGCTCAGATGCTCTACGAGCCGGTGTTGCTGGAATCCTGCGGCTGCCGTTTTGATCCTCCGGTTGGCTGGTTTTTGCAGAGTTTTGAAGATGGGCGGCTGGCGACCTTTCATAGCCCGGATAGCAGTGCTTTTGTGCAAATGCTGATGATGCCGGTTCCGGCCGATTCAGCTGAGCTTGGGGCTGCGGGGGCTGTGGAAATTCAGCAGCAGATTCTGGCGCAGCTTGGGGCTGAGCTCTTGGATGAGGCGGCTTTTCGTTATGCAGGCCGGGATGCCCACCTTGCTGATGTTCGCTTTTCTGCGGGTGCTGCCGGTGTGATGCGTGGCTATGTCTTGAGTATTTTTGACCCTTTGCAGCCGGTAGCATTGCTTGCCTATGCCCGGATTGATCGATATGAAACGTATCATGATTTTCTGGTTTCGTTTTTAGACTCTTTTTCGGCGGATGGCAGTGGCGATGCTTTGCCCGGCCCGATGAGTCAGTTCTATCATCCTTTTAGTCGCAATGCTCGCCCCGGGAACAATAGCCAGTCGATCGAGCTTGATATGCCGGCTGGTCCGAATGCCCGTTCAGCTGGCCAGAATATTCTCGGTCCATCTTTACAGGTAGATATGGATCAAGCTGATGCGAGTCAGGCAGTGATAGACCGGGAAGCCCGTGTGCTCTCTGCTTATGTCTCCGGTGTGCCGCGCGAATTGCAGGAACTGGCCTGGCAGCGCTTTTATCGCATGATTGTCCGCGATAATTACGCCCGCCTGACACCTCTGGCACAAATCTGGCAGGAATGGGCCCGCGAGCAGGGCATTGAGCCGCAGGATATTCCGGCATATTTTTTACAGCAGCTGCAGGGCTTTGCCTTTTCCCGGCCCGGTGGAGTCTCCGATTTTGTAAATCCACTGACTACGCTGGCGGAAGGCAGGGGAGACTGCGATTCGCTGGGAATCCTGTACACGATTGTGCTGGATCAGCTGGGAATAGACTCTATTTTGATGGTGAGTGATGTGCATGCTCATGCAATGGCTGCTGTTGATGTTGAGGGCCAGGGAGCTCATTTTCCCTTCGCTGGCCGGCAATGGCTGGTTGCCGAGCTTACTGCGGATGTGGCAATAGGGCAGATTGCTGCTAACATGGCAGACCCTGCCACTTGGATAGGCATCAATCTTTTTCGCGAGTATTAGGCGCTCTCTTTGCCGGGTGTATGGATAGCCTGGCGGCAAGTGTGGTAGCTTGGACAAATGGTGGAAATGGACGCGAATATCGAACAAAAACTGCAGGCAATTTCTAAGCGACTGCATGAAACCGATGATCAGCACCCCGAGCTTGCACCCGAATTCGGTGTACAGCAACTAACAGATGCGGCAGTCTTGCTACCGCTGGTGTATTCGGAAGGCGAGTTTCGCATCTTGTTTACAGAACGAACCCAGCAGGTTCGTACTCACAAGGGACAGGTGAGCTTTCCCGGAGGCAGTTATGAGCCGCAGGATTCTGATTTGCGGCAGACAGCCTTGCGTGAAACATGGGAAGAGACTGGCATACAGGCCGAAAACGTGCGAATACTCGGCAGCTTGTCTTCTCATCCGACTCCATCAGGTTTTCGCGTGTATCCTTTTGTTGGTTTTGTCAGTACCTACACTCCTGTTCTTTCTGCCGACGAAGTTCATACGTTGTTTACTGCTCCGGTGCAGCATTTGTTGGATCCGCAAAACATGGAAATAAAGGAATATTTTAGCTATGGCGTCAATTATCTTCTTCCATATTACTACTGGCAGGAACACATAATCTGGGGGGCAACAGGCATTATGCTTAAAGATTTTCTTGCGCTTACTCGGGATATTTGGACCTCCTAGAATGGGGCTGAGTTTTCCGGCTATTATCGGTCTATAAAGATTCGTGCCTAGAATCTGGAAGCATCTTTCTGCATGGTGTATAGTTAGCATATATGCAGGTAGCAAACCGCAAACACATTTTTTTCACAGGCTCGGGACTTAGGGCGGCGATTCTTGCGTTGGCCTTATTTTTCTTTTTTTCAGCCGGCGCCTGGGCGGTGGATTATACTTGGAATTTGAATGCCAATGATGGGGATTGGACAAATACAGCTAACTGGTGGGATGGTAGCTCTTATGGAACCGGTTTTCCTGATGCCGGTGACACCGCCACTATCGCTGTTACCACAAATGGTCCGCCAAGCGCAAATATCCCGGCGACAGTTCCTGTTACTCTTTTAACCGTTAATGATGATTGGTCTACTGTTACGATGACAGCGATTACTGGTGACTTAACTGTCGGCGGGGTAATTTTTACCCTGGATGGTGATTTGTCGGTTGGCGGCGCGGTGAATAACACAGGAATTATTGAGGTTGGGATACATGTATTTACCGCTAGTGCCGGCGGGATAACCAGTAACGCGCCTGGGATTGTGACGATAAACACCGGCACGATTGATGCCAACGGCACGATAAATACTCTAACGGTTATCGGTAGCGCCAACATTGACGGTGATACCGGGTTAACGATAACCAATGCGGTTGTGGGAAACCTGACCACTAGTGGAACAGTGAACCTGAACGGAGCCGGCATAGGCACGATAACCAACAGCGGCACGCTTACAGCTAACGGCGCAATAACCGCTAGTGGGGCAGTTGGAAACACAGGCACGATTGCAATTGGGGCAAATACCTTTACCGCTAGTGCAGCAGGAATAACCAGTAACGCGCCTGGGATTGTGACGATAAACACCGGAACAATTGATGCCAACGGTACGATAAATACTTTGACGGTAACCACCAGCGCCAACATAGACGGTGATACCGGGTTAACGATAACCAATGCGGTTGTGGGAAACCTGACCACTA
>CAYNNU010000186.1:0-3872 GCA_964398645.1 uncultured Spirochaeta sp. | reverse complement strand
GTATGAGTCGGGTCGTTACGAGAAAAGCTATAGCGCATTCCGCGATGCCCTGCGGCTGATGCCGCAATCGGTCCCGGCAAAGATAAATCTGGAGTTGGCGTACGAGAGAATGATCAGCGTTGCTACTCCCCGCGGCGGTCAGGAAAGCGATATGTCCTTTTCCGGCTTGCCGGCTGAAGAACGGCGGGTTTTGGAATTTGTGCGGCGAAGAGAGGTGCAGTCATGGCAAAGTTCTCCGGAACAAAATGCCCCCCGGCAAATCGATTGGTAAAAGCAAGCCTTTTAGGTCTGCTTTTGCTGTTTTGTGTGCCTGCCTTTCTGTGCGCCCAGGTACAAACCTCGGTAGAAATAGTGCCGACAAAGGTTGTTGAAGGCGATGTATTTCAGCTTGTGATGACCTTGCAGGATGCCCGGCCAAACGAGGTGTACCCCGAACCTTTGGAAATGCCCGAAGGCTTGCGAGTAATTGAAACCTATGTTGAACGCGATCCAGAGAATCCTTCGTCTTCACGTTATATCGTTCGCATCCGTGCCCTGCGATCCGGCTTTTTCGAATTAGCCTCCTTACGGCTTGCCGCAGCAGGTCATGCCTTGGCATCCGGGGCAATTTTGATTCAAGTACAACCGGCTTCCGGCGGAGAGATTCCTATGGAAGCTGAGTGGCAGCTTTCAAATCAGAACCCGCTTGCCGGGGAGACGGTGCTTGCCAGTTTGATATTACGTTCACCTACCGCACCAGCTTTTCCTGATGCAGTTCGATTTCGCCCGCCGGACTGGGGCGATTTCAAAAGTGTTGAAGGCGCTGGTCGCATAGACACTGTCGAATATGTAACTGGAACTGTTTTCACTGTGCCCGTATTAACCTATTTGCTTACTGCATCTTCTGCTGGCAATTTTACCATCCCCTCAGCTGTGGTGCAGTTTGAAGACGGACGCGTAACAGCCGGGAGCTTTCCTGTTAGTGTGCAGCCGGCACCGCAGGGCATCGCCGGTAGTGGTGCCGTCGGCGAGTTTCGCTACACTGTGGAGGTAGAACCCTTGGAGGTTTTTCAAGGGGAAAATGTCTCTATTCGCATACGAATTGAGGGGGAGGGAAACCTGCCCTATATACAGCTGCCCGAGCCGCGGGTTGAAAACCTGGTTATCACTGGCTTTGAAGACCAGGATCGAATTAGTGCAGCAGAGTCCGGTTTTTCCGGAGTTCGCACACGAAATTTTCGGCTTACTACTCGTGATACCGGCAGTTATATTTTGCGTTTGCCGGGTATTTCCTGGTATTCCCCGAGCGAGGAGAGGGTTATATCTCGCCCATCGCGCAGCGTGCAACTGACGGTTTTGCCGGTACCGCTTGGCGATAATAGTACAGGCAGCAACGATCTTGGTCTCATGTCGGCCGAGCGCATTGAAGGCATGCCGGCCGCAAATCATCTTTCATTTGGATCTTTACTGGTATGGCTGTTTCCGCCTTTGCTGGGCCTGCTTTTGTGGCGGGGGATGGGCCGTCGCAGCAGCAGGGCTGGCTGGATTATTGCCGCTGCCATCATGGTATTTATTTCCGGAAACGATTTTCAAGTCGATCTGGATGATGCGGCTGCAGTGGAGGCATTTTCTCAACAGGATTTTTCCCGCTCGTTCGAGTTGTATTCCAGCCTGCTGGCTACTCATCAGGAATTGCCAGGTTTATGGTACAACACAGGAATAGCCGCCTATCGAGCAGGTTTTCAAGTTGATGCAATAGATGCTTTCCGCCAGGCAGTTCGTTTGCGCCCGGATAATAGCCAAATCCGCTCGGCTCTTTTATGGGCAGAGAAAAATCAGGGGCTTGATGCGCAAATACCCCTGCCGCCACCAATAAGTTCTATTCCCTTGCTTGGAGGATTGACAGCTGTTCTGAGTCTGATGGGGGCGCTATGGTTCTTTTTTAAACTGCGCCAAGGCGGCATACTTGTGTTGTTTTTATCCAGCGGCATTGTAGCAATCGTTTTGCTTTTGGCCAGTCTGAGTATCAGTATGAAGGCAAATACACGTATTGCGGTTTTGCATGAGCCCGAAGGAATGCCGTATGTGTATCGCATACCGGCAGAGGATGTGGACCCCTGGATTCAGCTGAAAGCGGGTACGGTTGTGCGTTTGCTGGATTCCAGCGGTGATTTTTTTCTGATCGAAACTGGACCGGGCTTGCAGGGATGGGTTCGCAATACAACGGTTTTGCAAAGATAGCTGAAAAAAGGGGGGACAGCGTGAAGGATTTTGGCAGCATTCTTGATTCCTGGGAGCAGAAGAATGGAACTCCGGGCAGTGATCTGATAGAAAAGACAGAAGAATACGAAGGCGTAGTTAAGCATCGAATTAGCGGCCGCCGTTTACCGATTGATGACACCATAGATCTGCATGGCATGACCTTGGAACAAGCATGCAACGCTGTTGATGACTTTTTGCGCGCCGCTGTGCAGCAGGCCTACCAGAAGGTCTTGATTATCCATGGTAAAGGCACGCATACATCTGAGGAATCTGAAGGCGGCGTTTTGCGTTCAGAAATTCGTAAGTATCTGGAGCTTCATCCGCTTGCAGGAGAGACAGGAGTACCGAAAATTCAGCAGGGTGGAGAGGGAGCTGTTTGGGTGCTGGTTCGTCAGCTTGCTAAATAAGCTATTAGCGTTCCCGGTAGATAATCCGGCCGCGGGTAAGATCGTAAGGAGATAACGCAACCTTCACTTTATCGCCCGGAACAATTCGGATATAGTGCTTGCGCATTTTTCCACTCAGGTGGGTTAGAATAACGTGTCCGTTTTTTAGTTCAACCCGGAACATCGTGTTCGGTAATGATTCTTTAACAATGCCATCAACTTCGATGGCTTCTTCTTTTGCCACATAGCCTCCTACCGCAACAGAATAAGTAATTGCCCCCTCCCGTGTCAAGCAGATAGGCTAGCAGCATTGTCTTTCTGCATTCTGATGATTATTATGTAACTAAGCAAAAAGGAGATGCAAATGGCACTAATTACTTGGGAAGATAGTTTGAGCGTAGGGGTAGCAGAAATTGACCAGCAACATCAGCAGCTTATTTCGCTGATAAATCAATTGTACGATGCTATGAAACAAGGCAAGGGAAAAGATGTCGCCGGCAAAATTATCGATAGTCTCATTGATTATACAGTTGTTCATTTTCAAACCGAGGAAAAGTATTTTGAGCAATTTGGATATCCGGAAACAGAGAGCCACAAGCAACAGCATGCCGCATTTGTTCAGCAGGTTTCTGATTTCAAAGAAGGCTTTGTAAAAGGAAAAATCGCCCTGTCTATCGACATGATGAATTTTTTGAGCGAGTGGCTGCAAAAACACATCAAAGGCTCAGACCAACAATACACCCAATTCTTCCAAGCCAACGGCCTGAGCTAGTAGGTTTGGGGCAGATGATGAGGATGTAAACCGTTTTTCGTGATATCAAATAATTATTTGAAGAGGAAAAGCAGGCTGAATTTGAAGCCTTAGAGCGGGTCAAGTTTACCGGCAAGGATGTAGATACCAGCACAGGGCTATATTACTTTAACGCAAGGTGGTATGACGCCAGCACGGGGCGGTTCACAGCTTATTATGTCATTGTATTAATATTTTTACTAAGATTAGGGGAAAACAATGTTGGCAAAAATGAAACTTAAGTCGAATCAATTATTCTTAATTGTTGTGTTTGTTTTGGTGTTTGTAAACTTGATGGGGTGTATGTTAATTGGGGGGAATGCGCCAAAGCGAGTGAGCTTTGAGGATTGGGAACGCATCGATCAATTTTTTAACGGAGATGTCATGCGCATGCCTTTAATATACGGGCCAGTGCGTTATTGTTCTGTTTTATATTTTAGTGAGGGGAATGATCC
>CAYNNU010000185.1:0-3888 GCA_964398645.1 uncultured Spirochaeta sp. | reverse complement strand
GGTCATAGTTCAAAGATTCCTGGATGCGGTCTTCTGAGGATACCATTTGAATTGTGTACCCAAGTCTCTGACCGTGTTCGCGGTAGGCTTGTTGGATAGTGCCTAACAGTGAAGTATCAGAGTTAATCAGAATGATCAGTCCCATGGCGTCCTCCTGGTTTATGACTGTCGCAGTCGTTGCAGGGCTTCTGTAACTGCAGGGTGACGAAGGCCCTGCTGCAAAAAGGAATTGAGCGTTTTTTCTGCCATATCGTGTTGATTCATTGCTTCGTAGGCGTCAGCTAGTGCCAGAAAAAAGCGGTGGTTATGTGGATCCTGCTGTGTAAGCGGCTCGAGTGTTTGTACAGCTGCAGCAGCCTGTTTGGTGTGGTGAATGCGTAAATATGCCAAGCCCAAAACGGCGTAGACATCAAAGCCAATGGATAGTGCTTCGGTGTAGCACCGTTCGGCCTCTTTTATCTCGCCCATTTTTCGATAGGCATCACCAGCGCGGGTAAGAATCACCTTATTCTCTGGTTCTTTTTTCAATAGTTGGTGCCACAAATCAAGGGCCCGTTCGGGCTGGTTCAGACCGCGAAAACAGTCTGCCAAACCAAAAAGTGCATAGAAGTTTTGTTCATCCTGTTTGCGGGCGCGCTCAAAAAATGGCAAGCCTTCGTTAAAGCGGTGCATTTTGCGGTAACAGTTGCCAATAGAAGTAAGAATACGGATATCCGGCCGTGGCTCGGTGATATCGAGCACCTGTAGCCAATAGGTGAGGGCTCCAGCGTATTCTTTGTAATCATAATGGAGGTGTCCCAGACCGATCAGGGCGTACAGATTGTGTCTTTCAATCTTAATTACCTGTTCGTATAGTTCTTTTGCCCGGCGAAAGTTTCGTGCTTTTCGGTTTGCATCGGCAACGCGGGTAAGGACAGTAATGTTGCGGTCATCGTGCTCCAGGTAGCGCTCCCAAACCTCAGCTGCCTCGCGAAATTTGTGCATGGCCGCATAGCTGTCGGCTAAACCGAATAATGCATAGTTATTGCGCGGATGATGATTCAGGCAAATGCTGTAGTTGTATGCAGCGGTGCTGAATTGACGGCGTTTGCGTAAGGCATCACCGAGCCCAACAAGGGCATAGTTGTTGGTCGGGTCAATTTCCAGAATTTTTTGAAAATAGGTTTGCGCATCCTGCACAAAGCCTTGGCGCATAAGTTGGTATCCCTTTTGCGAAAGCTCTGCCAGATGCCGTTCTTTATCTTGTTCACTAGAATCAGGGGGTAGTTCGGAAAAACCCTCCATCTCTGATTTCTCGTTATGTATCTCGCTCACAGTTTATTATCCTCTCGTAACCAGTGTTGAACAATTTGGGCCATCTTTTCAAGGTCTGGGCCGTATGTTTTTGCATCTCCAGACAACCAATACATCCGAAATGCTTCTAATGGCTTATTTTGCTTGCGATAATGGTCGCCAATGCGAATAAGC
Organism: uncultured Spirochaeta sp.; assembly: GCA_964398645.1. Classification (GTDB taxonomy): domain Bacteria; phylum Spirochaetota; class Spirochaetia; order DSM-27196; family DSM-8902; genus Spirochaeta_B. Next base: position 2,421 of record CAYNNU010000185.1, on the reverse strand, counting down.
CCGTCTCCATATTGAACGGTAATAAAAACCCGCTTTGCCTGTTCAATACGGCCATTATTGAATAGCTCATTTCCTCTGCGAATGAGCGCAACCCGGGTGGCGCTGTCAATATGTGCCGGACGGTCGGCGGTTGTCTTGATAAAACCGCTGTTTTGCAGATGTTGTACATCGGAAAAATCCGCTTGTTTCATTGACAGTACTATAAACTCCCTTTTGTCGAAAGTGGGGTGTTGCCAGCTATCGGCTGAGCAGCTGTACGCGCTGCAATTCCACAAGCCTTAAACAGCGCCTCAATAATATGATGCGAATTTTCGCCCCAGCGGCAGTGCAAGTGCAGATTGCAGCGTGCGTTAGCGGCAAAAGCGTAGAAAAATTCGCGAAATAATGCTGTATCGAGGCTGCCTATATATGGCTGAGGCCAGTGGGTTTTGTAGACAAGATAGGGGCGATTACATAAGTCGATTACTACTTCGCACAGTGCATCATCCATGGGGATAATCGCAGATCCATAACGGGTAATGCTGCCGCTTTGTTCCTGCAACTGCACAAGGGCCTGTCCAAGAACAATCCCGAGGTCCTCTATCAAATGGTGCGGATCAACATCGATGTCGCCTGTAGCTGAAATATCTAGATTCCAGTCTCCATGAAAGGCAAATGCATGAAGCATATGATCAATAAAAGGAAGACTGGTATTCAGTTGAATAGTCGGCTGCACGCCATCTTCTTTGCGTGTTCCAGCAGAAAGTGTGAGCTGTATATCGGTTTCTTTTGTTTTGCGTGTAATTTCAACGGGTTTCATACTTAGCTATCGGCCTCCGTGCGGATTTTCTGAACCAGACAGTCGATTTGCCTGAAGCGGAGTTTGTAGTATGCCGGGTTTGCCACCAAATGCACCTGAATTTTCCCCAGCTCCTGCAAAACAGTCAGCTTGTTTGCCCGTAGGGTATTTCCGGTTTCTACTAAATCTACAATAAAAGGAGACAGACCCAAGATGGGCGCAAGTTCCACCGATCCATTTAAGCGGATAATTCTCGTTTCCTGCCCGCGGGCGGAAAAAAACTGCCGGGCATAGCGGACATATTTTGTTGCGATGGATACCGGCTCGTCTTTTGGCGGCGGGGTGCCTTCTTTGGCAGCTAGGCACATTCGGGTGCCGCCAAAATCAAAGGTGTGCAGTTTAATAAGCTCGTGGCCTGATTCAATCAGGGTATCATCGCCGCAAACCCCTAAACCGGCAATGCCGTGGTGGACATAGGTCGTGAGGTCGCTATTTTTTACCAAAAACACCTGGAGTTCGTTTTTAGAATCCATTGCGGTGAGTTTTCTGCTATCAAATGAAATATCGATTCCTCGAGCGTTCAAATGCTTTTGCATTTGCTCTGTCAGTCTGCCTTTGGGCAACGCCATGCTTATTGGATAGGGTGCGTCTTGTTTCATATGTGTGCTGCCTTTCCTTCCTGGCGGATTTTTTGTGCCGCAAGATAGCGGCTGCGAAAGTCATCTGTGCTATTTCCGGCGGCTATTGCCCGCTTTGCTTTTGTATCGTCGCCGGCTAGGCTTGCGAGGGGCTCGATAATTTGTTGCATAAGTGAAAAGCCGACTGAAGGGCTGTCGCAACCAAAGTTTTTCAAAAGATGATCGTAGCGTCCCCCGCTTGCTGCAGCCTGCGCGGCTCCACGGCAGTAAATCTGAAAAGCCATGCCGCTGTAGTAGGCGCGTGATCCTGTTTCTGAGAAGTCAACTCGAACATCAACCTGGGGTTCCAGTTCTTGTACCAGCTGAGCAAGATAGATAATGCGGTCTGCTTCTATCTGGACCTTCGTGGGAAGATCTGGGGCAATTCTTGCGAGTGTTTCCGTCGCTGTGTTGCTTTCAGCAATCAGACTGAGCAGGCTGATAGATTGATTCAGCTTCATGTTTGCCGGTGCCGGAAAGGCGGATAATTGCTCAAATTGGCGCAGGCGGACTGCATCAGCAATCTTATTTAGCTCGCCCCGATCGCAGCTCGGCCACATTTCCCGGATCAGCTGGCGTGAGCCGATGTGCAAGGCTGTTTCGGCAATTGAAAGCTGACGAAATATTGCTGCTGCCAGCAAAAGGATTTCGGCATCACCTTCGGTGCCGGCTATTCCAATGAGCTCGGCACCGGTTTGGAAGCCACTTCCGTTATATATTTCTTCGTCGGATTGGTAACGTACGATGGTATCGGCGTAGCACAAGCGCAGGGGCAGCTCATCGGTGCACAGGTGCCGCCCTAATTGACTTGTGAGAAACAGGGTGCTATCTGAGCGTAAGAGCATAATTTTTCCGCTGCGGTCTATTAGCCGGTAGCTCTCGTTAAGAAGCTGGGGCTCAATATGATCCCGGTAGGTTTCATAATCATCCAGGAGAGGAGTCTGTACTCCACGGTATCCCCAGGAG
>CAYNNU010000184.1:0-3894 GCA_964398645.1 uncultured Spirochaeta sp. | reverse complement strand
GATGATGCCGGGGTGCGGGTTAAGGGTGTGTTTCAACAGGAAGGGCTTGCAGATGGCTTTGAGGTAGGTGGAGGACGTCTGGCATTGGAAAACAGGGTCGCCAAACAGACCGTTACCCTGCAGGCGCAGGATGCCGATTCTATTTGGCTTATGCCGTTGCGCACCTATAATCGATTGAATGATGGAAGCATTGGCCCGGTACAACAAGGCTGTACCATTCTGCCGCTTTGTGAACTAAGGCTTTCCTTAGGAGAGAGCAGGAGCCTTAGTTATACCTTGCATTTAAGTTGATTTTCTACTGATCTGAACTTTTGTTGGCAATCTGTTGCAGAGCAACATCGATTAGCTGGCTGCTTTCAACAAAAAAGTCCCCACGAACGCTCAGTAATTCAAAAAATGCCTCTGTTGGCTGGTCGAGATGTAACAGGGCCTGTCCCCGGTAGAAATGGATATGCTTAGCCATATCTGCTGAAATTGGGGTGTTGAGTAAATCAGTTAGTTGATCATATGCCTGATGCCATCTGCGCTCGCTTACTGCGCGCTGAACTATATTTTGAAGACTGCTCGCGTTATATTGCAGGCTGTAGGAATCTGGCAAGAGTACTGCTTCTTGTGGAATAGTATTTTGGCGATCTTCAAATGCTCCAATTTTATCCAGTGCTGCAAGGGTTTCTGCTGCAAGTTCTTGTCCTTCTTCCTGCCCGCGTAAATAAGCATATGGAGAAGATGCAATGAATTGGCCTTGGAGTAAAGGCAACGGATTGATGCGTGAGTTTCGCGCAATCTCGGGCAATGCAACCCGGTCAATAGAAATAGCTGCAGCATTTGTCGAATTTGTCTGGGGATCTTGGCTCAGTTCCAGGGCAACTGGAAGTAGGGTTACATTGTTGTCCGGCTCGACGACCAGTTCATCTGTTCCCAGCAGATTTGCATTAAAAATACCATAATAATATGCAACACCCGCTGGTGGTGTGTCGTATATTACCGTCTGATCGCCTTCGTATAGGCCGATTAAGGTGGCGTTGTTGACGTCTTCCGGCTCGTTCATTGCGGTGCTTGAGCGTACAAGCGCGACTTCATAGGGGGCTGGGTCAAAGCTTACAGCAATCTGGTTTCGCTGGGCGGCTGCATAAATACCCCCTGCAAGCGGTGCTTCTTCTTTTTCAGTAGAAACGATAGTAATTGGGCGGACGGTTTGATTGCGAAAGGGAATAAAGACTGCTAAGGGGGAGGAATCATTCTGTTCTGTCAGAATAGCGTAATAATAGTCACCACTTGTTGGTGGAATATCCGTGTGAACCTCTTCACCTTGAGGGACGCTGGCAACTAAAACTGCAGAGCTAATGGAGTTTTCATCAATTACGGCTGTATGCCGGTATACCAGATATGAACCCTCATAATCAGGGACATCGCGCCAGGTAAGGCGGATGCTGGTATCGCGGCTGGCAACCCGTAGGCTGGAAATAAATGGAAAAAAGACCGGCTCCCCGCCTGTCTGCTGAGCAAAGGCAGGGGATGCAGTTATGAGCAAAATTATGCTCAGAAAGAAAACACTAATAGTGAATGGTATTCGGTACTTCATCGTATATATAGTATCGGTTTTTTCCTTGCGATGGTAAAGCATCCTTTCCAATCGTGCTTCTTGTCGATATACTGAAGTCATGATACAGGAAATGCAAACATCCATACAAGAATTACGCGAAAACATACTTCATTCTTGGAGGTTCCTTTGACCCTGAAGCGATTCAGGCAGAAATAGAGGAATACGAGCGGCGTAGTGCCGATCCGAATTTATGGGACGATCGAGAGAAAGCCGAACAGACCATGCAGCATTTGAAAAATCTTCAGGCGACTCTTGAACCGTGGCGGGCATTGGTATCCGAGGTTCAGGATTTAGCCGAATTGTACGATCTTGCTCGCGAGGAAGAGGATGATTCACAAGAAGAAGAAATTCGTGAGTTGTTGACTGATTTATCTTCCCGCTATGAGCGATTGCAAATAGTACAGCTATTGAGTGAGCCCCATGATGCTGCTGGGGCAATTATAACAATTCATGCCGGAGCCGGCGGAACAGAGGCCTGTGACTGGGTCTCCATGCTATTTCGCATGTACAGCCGTTGGATAGAGCGGCGTGGGTATACGTCCCGGGTTTTGGATATACTGGAGGCTGAAGGCGGGATAAAATCGGTTACTATTGAGGCGGAGGGGCTGAATGCATTTGGCTATTTGAAAGCTGAAAACGGGGTACACCGACTTGTACGGATTTCTCCTTTTGATTCAAGCGGACGCCGGCATACCAGCTTTGCTTCTGTTTTTGTATCTCCTGTTGTCGATGATGAAATTGAAATTGAGATACGGCCGGAGGATATCCGGGTGGATACCTACCGTGCCAGTGGTGCTGGTGGTCAGCATGTTAATAAAACAGATTCTGCTGTGCGCTTGACGCACCTTGAAACTGGTATTGTGGTGCAATGTCAAAATGAGCGGAGTCAGCACAAAAACCGGGCGAATGCCATGAAGGTTTTGAAATCAAGGTTGTACGAAAAGCGCCTGGCTGAGCAGGAAGCAGAGAAAGAAGCAGCCGCCGGGGAAAAACGCACTATTTCCTGGGGGAACCAGATTCGCTCTTATGTGTTCCAGCCCTATACCATGGTGAAAGATCATCGTACTAATACAGAAACCGGCAACGTACAGGCGGTTATGGATGGTGATATCGATATGTTTATCGAAGCTTTTTTGCGGCGGTAATGCCGGTGTTGTGCGGGGGATCAAATGGCTGATCAGCGACCGAGAGTACTTGTGGTAGATGATGTGCCTCTCTTTCGGCAGGCCGTTCGTGAAGCTGTAGAGAAGGCTGGTGGTGATGTTGTGGCAGAAGCTGAAAATGGCCGACAGGCTTTGTACGCCTATGTTGAATCATCTCCTGATATAGTGTTTTTGGATATTATGATGCCGAAAATGGATGGCATTGCGGCTTTGCGGTTTTTGCGAAAGTATAATCCCGATGCCCGGGTGATTATGTGCAGTTCGGTGCGGGATAGCGAAATGATTTTCTCCGCGATCCAGCTGGGTGCTATGGATTTTGTTCCAAAACCATTCACCGATGAGCGTATTGCAAGTGCAATGTGGCGGGCATGGCAATTTGACCAGAGTAGAAAGGATGATTAGAAGGGCATGATGGCCAAAAATTGTTTCGGCACAGCTTTTTTTCTTATTTTGTTTGCGGTTTTTTCGTTAGATGTGTTTGCAGATGTGAATTCGCAAACCCAAGCTGCAAGGCCTGCCGCTCCTGCCGCAGCATCGGCGGGTCGATTCCCGGCTAGCTATGAATCGGGAGCTGAGCGCGCCCGCCTGAGTGCGCATATTGAAGAACTAGAACTGAGTATTCCGCAGGAATTGGATGGAGATATCCAGGTAGGGCTTGCAGTGTTTTTTGTTCCACCAGCTGATGAATCCCTGCAGACAGTAGGAACCTCAGTCGCTAGTCAAATTTTTCGTCTGCTTCCGCAGGATATACCGGCGCGCCAGTTAAGCCCGGCTGAAGTGGCGTTTGTACAGGAAGATTTGCTACGAAAACGCCTTCAAAACTGCGCACAGGAAATACTGGATGTGCGATCAAATTTGGATGAACTGGTATTCAGTTTTGAAAACTCGTATGAAATTGAGCAACAAACCAAAGAGTTGGAAGAGAGTCTTGAACGGCTACAGCAGTCTTACACGATTTGGCAGCAGATACCGCTGGAAGCCGTTGAAATTAATGTAATGCGAGCAATCCAGCATAGTTCACCTAGTGGGGAAGAATTGTATCCGGTTTTTGAAACAGGTGATGATCTTCCCACTGATGTGGACGTTTTGCTCGGTGGTAGTCTGCGTCGGATCGGCGAGTATATAGAG
>CAYNNU010000183.1:0-3978 GCA_964398645.1 uncultured Spirochaeta sp. | reverse complement strand
GGATTAACGTATGATACGACTTTAGGATATGCGGATTATATAGGTTTTCGTTGTGGAGTTTGTTATGAATATCCAGTCTTTGATATTCTAGAAAGAAAAAAATTATCATTATTAGAGCGGCCACTAATTGCAATGGATTGTACGGTTACGGATGAGCGTTATATGAATTTAGGTACAGGTACTGAAGCAAAAGAAATGCTCGCAAGAATGAAAAAAACGTGTGAAAAGTATAATGGTGATTTTACTTTGCTTTGGCATAACACATATTTTGTAGATCAGAAATATTCTGATCTCTATATAGCGACACTTTCGGCATAATATTTCTGCAGGAAAAAAATGAAAAAACTTCTTCTGCTTGCATATAAATACCCCCCTTACTCGGGTGTTGGAGCCTTCCGCTGGGCAAACCTGAGCTATGAATTTGCCCAGGCTGGCATGAAGGTACATGTGGTAACGGTTAAGTGGAAGCGCAAATCAAATTCCAGTTTTTTGCATGTATTGAATCATCCTAATATTATTGTTCACCAATTGCCGTCGCTTGGTTTTCACAATCTTCGGTATATTGAAGGCAAAGGCAAGATAACATCTTTTTTAGCAAAGCTTATTCGTTGGGCAATAAGGCGGTTTTTACGTCCTTGGTATTGGCTAGACGAGGCGCAGCAGTGGCACTGGGTAATGGTTCCTTATGTAAAAAAAGTGTTGCGGCGGGAGAAAATCAGCACAATTATTGCCACAGGGGCGCCGTTTTCGGTTAATTATGCCGCAGCACGAATAAAGCAGAAATTGTCAAAAAGAAATATTCAACTTAAGCTGATCCAGGATATGCGGGATTTATGGAATGATTTGCCGAATTATTCTTTTACATTTGGTAGTCAACGAAGGTGTAAAAAATCAATTATATATGAAGCATTTTCTTATGATGTTGCTGATCACGTAGTTACTGTTACAAAAGGACTGGCACAGACTTTTCAGCAAAAAACAAAAACGCCGGTTAAGGTGATATATAATGGTTTTCCTGGTGAACCAACAACAAAAATGGTAGATGGTGTAGGAAGCAATGTAAAAAACATTGTATATGCTGGTGGTTTCGCTCATGGGCGAGATGATGTTTTGTTAGTTTTTTTACAACGCTTGAAGCAGGCAAACTTGCTTAACAAGATTTTTATTACTATTTATTCTTCTTGGAATATTCAGGATATGTTGAAGAAACAACAGGTATTTACAAGCAATTTGGAATTTAGAAATCCAGTTCCGTATGAGCAATTACTAGTGAGTATTCCAAATTTTGATTTTGGTTTACATCTGAATGGGCTTGCATCAAAAGATGCCTTATCCACAAAAATATTTGATTATATTTCTGTTGGTATTCCAGTTTTATCTGTGAATTATGGTGATGAGATTCATTCATTTATTCAGGAAAATGAATTTGGCTTATCTTTTTCTTTGAATGATTTTCCAAATGATGAGCTATTATTCGATCAACTTTTTAAGACCTATTCCTTGAACGATAGTACAGTTTTACGTTTTTCATATTCTCAGATTGCCAGTCAATATCTGAATATTATCAAATAGTACAAAAAAAGAGAGTATGCATGCCACAAAATATTCTATTCATTTACGGCACCCGGCCAGAGGCTATCAAGATGGCCCCGCTGGTGCACGAGTTGCGCCGTCATCCAGATCATTTTGCTGTGGAAGTATGTTTAACTGGGCAGCATCGGGAGATGCTGGATCAGGTGAACGCCTTTTTTGGTATCAACGGAGATTATGACCTGTCGATCATGAGCCCAAATCAAACCTTATTTGATGTTACGTCCAAGGCGCTGTTGGGGATTGGTGAGGTGCTGGACAAGGCCAAGCCGGATTTGGTGTTTGTTCAGGGGGATACTACCACGGTGTTTGCCGGTGCCTTGGCTGCCTTTTACAAGCAGATTAAGGTCGCCCATCTTGAGGCAGGCTTGCGAAGTTGGAACCGCTACTCGCCGTTTCCGGAAGAAATCAATCGTAGTCTGACCGGCCGTATTGCCGATTATCATTTTGCGCCGACCGACAGGGCGGTGGCAAATTTGCAGGCTGAGGGAATAACTGAGAATGTCTGGAATGTCGGGAACACGGTAATTGATGCTCTGTTCTTGGGGCTTGAAAATATTCAATCAAGCGGTATGGAAGAAAAGATAATCAATGATTTTTCAGAAATGGTTCCAGGATTTATTGGCTTGTTGCAGACGGTGCGTGCTGGAGAAAAGCGGATTATGCTGGTAACCGGTCATCGCCGCGAAAGTTTTGGCGAGCCGTTTCAGAATATGTGTAATGCAATGCTTGATATTGTGAATCAACATGAAGATGTGCATTTAGTGTATCCGGTGCATTTGAACCCAAATGTGCGTGAAACAGTTAATGCAATCTTGCAGAATCATCCGCGCATTCATTTAATTGAACCATTAGATTATCCATATCTGATTTGGCTACAAAATCTTTCATATCTTATTTTGACTGATTCTGGTGGAATACAAGAAGAAGGCCCGTCCTTGGGCAAGCCGGTTTTAGTAATGCGTGATGTAACAGAGCGTGTCGAGGGAATAGAGGCTGGCACGGCCAAGCTGGTTGGGACTAATCGCGAACTCATAGTACAAGAGGCCAGTCGGTTATTTTCTGATCCCGAGTACTATAAAAGCATGTCGCAGGCAGTAAACCCCTACGGCGATGGCACCACCAGCCAGCAGATTGCCCGAATTTTGATGAATGGAGGAACAAAATGAGCACTAAAAAAGTTTGCATAATGGGTCTAGGTTATATTGGCCTGCCGACAGCCGCCTTGCTGGCTAATCGTGGACATTCGGTTGTTGGGGTAGATGTAAAGCAAGAGGTGGTTGAAACCATCAATCAGGGTAAGATTCATATTGTTGAGCCTGATTTGCATACCTTTGTAAAGGCGGCGGTGGATTCCGGCAGCCTGCGGGCTCAGATGCAGCCACAGGAAGCAGATGTATTTTTTATCTGTGTGCCCACGCCTTTTGTAAAAGGAACGGTTAACAATGATCCTGATATGACATATGTCAATCAAGCAGCTGAAAAGATTGCGCCGTTTGTACGTGCCGGGAATATGGTGATTTTGGAATCAACCTCGCCGGTAGGATCAACTGAAATGGTGCGGGATACACTTGCTGCTAGCGGGGTGGATACGGATTCAGTGGCTATAGCATATTGTCCGGAGCGGGTTTTGCCTGGGCGGATTATGCATGAGCTCGTAGAAAACGATCGAATTGTTGGGGGTATCAACCCGGAGTCTACCAAAATGGTGGCGGAGTTCTATGATACTTTTGTAATGGGTGAAGTTTTGCGAACCGATAGTCGCACAGCAGAGATGACTAAGCTTGTAGAAAACTCTAGCCGGGATGTTCAAATTGCGTTTGCCAATGAGCTTTCAATCATTTGCGATAAGCTTGGCATCAATGTGTGGGAGCTTATTGGGCTTGCAAACCGGCATCCACGGGTCAATATTTTGAATCCTGGTACGGGAGTTGGCGGGCATTGTATTGCAGTAGATCCGTGGTTTTTGGTATCAAAAACGCCGGAAGAAGCAAAAATAATCCGCCGGGCCAGGGAAATAAATGATTCCAAGACCGATTGGGTAATTGAAAAAATACAGGCAGCAGCTAAAGAGTTGGGAAGCAATCCAGTAGTGGCATGTATGGGTATTGCCTTTAAGCCGGATATTGATGATCTGCGTGAGTCGCCGGCTTTGCGGGTAGCGGAAAGTTTGCAGAAGGCCGGAGTTCGGATTGTTGTATGTGAGCCAAATATTCGCAGACATGAATCTTTTGAGTTGGTAGATTCAATGACTGCCGTTCAGCAGTCAGATTTGGTTGTATTTCTGGTATCCCATAGAGAGTTTTTAGATTTGCCGGTTCCCGCCGAAAAGAAAACCTTGGATTTTTGCGGGGTAAGGAAGTGTTAACGGGTCAGAATTATTCTGAC
>CAYNNU010000182.1:0-3985 GCA_964398645.1 uncultured Spirochaeta sp. | reverse complement strand
TTGACTAGATATTCTAGCATCTATTTGACCAAAGTCAGTTTCAATAATACAACCGCCGGGATCAACTGTGGAGTCTTCCATCACCTTGATATTTTTGACTGTCTCAATTTTTTCCATTATCTGTTTGATATTCTGGGTAGTTATCTGTAAATCGACCATATTCACACGGATAATAACATCAGAACGCTGTTTCATCTTATTCAGAGATTGAATTACATTATTGACCACAATGTTTTTCTGGTTCTCACTGATAACCTTGATAACTTTTTTTGCGATCTGCAAAACCAACTGAATGATCTGACCTTCTGATTCTTCTAAAAGATCGTTGCGGCGATGAATAGCGGCATCGATTATGTTATGCAAACGCCCAATGAGACGCTCAGCTTCGGCCTGGCCCTTGATATAGCCCTCTTTACTACCTGCTTCCTCACCGCGTTGCCGAGCTTCTTCTTCCACCTGGTGAGCCCGTTCTTCCGCTTCGGCAATTATTTGCGCAGCACGTTCTTCGGCGTCTTTTAGAATACGTTCTTTTTCCTCGTCGGCTTCCAGCTTGGAACGATTTGCCTGTTCAGTCTTTCGCTTAACTTCTTCGAAAGCAGTGTTTTCGGCTTCCTGGATAATTTCATCGGCTCGCTCATGAGCTTCATCAATCAACTGTTGCCGCTCCTGCTCCCACTGTTCCTTAAAGCTTTCAGCTTCCCGCCGCAGTTCATCGGCGGTAGGACCCATGTATTCTTCAACTTCATCCAATTCAACCGGCTCAGGGGTTACATGCCCGGGAGGCGGAATATGCACCTTGGAGTTGGCCGGTAATACTTCAAACGACCGAAAAACATTTTTCGCCATATCCTACCCCCGCTTATACAACCAGCTCGTCTTCACCGGCACGGGCAACAACGATTTCGCCCTGTTCTTCCAGCTTACGTATAATTGACACAATCTTCTGCTGCGCTTCTTCAACATCCTTCATTCGGATTGGCCCCATGTATTCCATATCCTCTTTCAGCAACTGTGAAGCACGCTTTGACATGTTCCGGTAAATCTTATCCTGTACTTCGCCTTCAACAGCTTTGAGAGCCTTGGCCAACTCTGCAGTATCGACTTCGCGCAAAACCTTCTGAATGGCGCGGTCATCAAGCATAACAATATCTTCGAATACGAACATACGTTTCTTGATTTCTTCAGCCAATTCCGGATCTTCCTCTTCGAGCGACTCAATAATACTTTTTTCAGTAGTACGGTCTACCAAGTTCAAAATTTCAACAATACTTTCGACACCACCGGCTGCGGTATAGTCTTCACTGGAAAGAGTAGACAGTTTCTTTTCTAGAACCCGCTCAACCTCACGCAAAACTTCTGGACTCGTCCGGTCCATGGTACTAATCCGCTTGGCAACATCGGCCTGAACCTCATGCTCAAGCTGGGCTAAAATAACAGAAGCCTTTGGCGGATCGAGATAGGCAAGAATAAGCGCAATGGTTTGCGGATGCTCTTGCTGAATAAAGTTCAAAAGCTGCGTCGGGTCGGTACGCCGGATAAAGTCGAACGGACGCACCTGCAAAGAAGATGTAAGGCGATTGATAATATCCACCGCTTTTTGTGAGCCTAGAGATTTTTCCAACAACTCGCGGGCATAATCAATACCACCGGTTGTTATAAAATCCTGAGCCATCATCAACTCTTGGAATTCCATCAATACCCGATCGCGATCTTCCGACTCGATCGCATCTAGGCGAGCAATTTCAAAAGTCAGACTTTCAATTTCATCTTCACGCAAATGCTTGAAGATCTCGGAGGATATTTCAGAGCCAAGCGTAACCAGAAAAATTGCAGCCTTTTGGCGGCCTGAAAGCTCTTTTCTGGCACTTGACGATCCCTTCTTCGCTGGCCTTTCCGGTCCAGGGGCTACCGCAGAGGCCGCCGCAGGGGCTGGTTTTTTTGCCATACACTACTCCTCCATCAACCAGGTACGGATAAGCTGAGCCACATCCTCGGGATGTTCCCGGGCAACGTTCACAGCATTTTCCTGCAATTCCAGACGGGCGCGGTCTTCAACCGACATTTCCACATCTGTTCCCTCTTCTTCAGCACTGCGCAAAGCTGCTTCGCGCATAGCCTGATGCTGCCGAGCCAATTCTTCTTCCCGCAAACGGCGCCGACGTTCGATCTCGCGTGAGATCAAGCGGAAGGCGATAAAAGAAACAAGCAGAACAGCTACCCCAATAAGTATATACAAAACCATTTGCTGCACCTGCTTTGTGCGCAAATACTTTGCATCCTCTTCGATAAACTGCTGCGTGCGGTCAAATTGTATGTGCTGCACCGTTACCAAATCGCCACGATCAGCATCGAAGCCGACAGCGGCCTCAATAAGCTCAACCGCTCGCGCCAATTCCTCATCCGAAACCGGGATATATTCCCGCACAACCTGGTTGTTCTCAATCTTGATGTTTCCATGATCATCATAAACCCGCTGCCAAACTCCATCAACGGCAACAGAAACGGTTATGCGTTCAATCTCCGGGCTTTTCTCTTCTTCAATCAAACGGCGATTGATTTCGTTATTCACCTGCTGTTCACTGCGGTTATAACGACCAACCAGACCTTCCATGTCCTGATAGCCGGGAGGGGTCTGTCCTTCCTGCCCAGGAGGGCCCTCAGGATTAAAACCGGTTCCTTCGTAGTTCTCATCAAAACTGCGGACACTCCGGGTAACCGACATTATCCGCTGACTATCATCAAAGGGAGTACTTGGATTATCCGGCTGTATTTCGATAGGAAAGAATTCCTCTGTGGTTTCAGAGCGTTTTCCCATATCCATTTCAACATTGATATTTGTAACAACAAAGCGGCTGGAGGTATAAATAGCCGCAAGGGCACGCTGTATTTCTGTTCGGTATTGCCGCTCCCGGTCCCTCACTAGCTCAAGCTCACGGCGAGTTAGTTCCAAACGGTCAAACTGTGCCATGTCCTCAAAATCATTCAAAACTGTCCCAGAACGATCAGTGATTGTAATGTTTTCCGGTTCCAGTCCGGCTACTGCAAACTGGATAAGCTTTTCAATACCCTCAATCTTATTACGATCACGGGCGAGATCTGAACCGGGTTTAGGAGTGATGATAACCGAAGCCGTTATATCCTTCTGATCCTCGGCAAAAAGCTCTGTTTCCGGTATTTCCAAGATAACGCTTACGGCATCGACCTCATCCAAAGACAGAATATGTTCCTGCAATTGACGGGTGATAGCGCGGCGAAGATTGACGTTCCGCTCAAAATCGGTCTGGGTCCAACGATCAATATCAAACAGTTCCCAGGGATCGGTATCACTGGGCAACAAATCCTCCCGAGTCAGAATGGTTCGCATTCGCTGGGCAATCGATTCATTGCTCACCTGGATAACGCCCTCTGAGCTGACCATTGTAGATACATTTTCCTGATCTAATCGGGCACGAATTCGTTCCAATTCTACCTGATCGGTAACCGGTTGGCTAAACAACGGAACCCACGGCGATGATGAACTCATTGTTCCCAGCAGTATAAATCCCGCTATGGCAACTACACCAATACCGATAAAGATGGCTTTTTGGACAATTGTCCATTTTCCCCAGACGGCTTGCAACTGTGCAAGCGCCTTCTTCAAAAAGTCGTTCATATCCCCTCCCAGAAACTACGAACGTAAACCTGACTGTAGTACTGTATATAGTACAGCGTAAATCACGCTATTGTATACAGTTTACCGCAGGTTGCTTATATCTTTGTACCCTTGAATCACTCTATCTACAATATTTTTTGTAAGATTCAAGGCCAATTCGGCTTTTGCAGCCGCAATTGTCACATCATGAGCATCAACTTCATCGGGATTGAGTGCTGCGGCAAGCGAAATCTGGGATGCATCATTCTGCAAACCATTTACTTCTTGCAATCCCTGCATGAGCAGAGATGCAAAATCCCCGCTATTTTCCGCTCCACCACTAGGCTGAATACC
>CAYNNU010000181.1:0-3992 GCA_964398645.1 uncultured Spirochaeta sp. | reverse complement strand
TGCCCTGTGATGGGGTGGGAGAGTAGGTCGTCGCCAGGCTTTTTTTTGCCCTCTTGTGTTTTGCACCATAGTGCATTATAATTCAAGCAACAGGAGGTGCATGTGTCCCGACCCCAGAAAGAACGAACTGTGTATGAATCCCCATTATATACGGTCTTTAAGCCTAGCGGAGTTTCTGCAAGTGAGCTTGAAACTGTTCAGCTTTCACTCGATGAATATGAAGCTATTCGCCTAGCAGACCACAAGCAAATGGATCACGAAGAAGCCGCTGGGCATATGGATATATCACGATCAACCTTTACCCGTTTGCTCGGCAAAGCTCATGTCAAAATGGCATCATTTATTGTTGAAGGAAAACAGCTGTGCATTGATGGCGGGTGTGTGCGTTTTGTCTGCGGAAATGGTAGCGCTCATCATCGGGCAGGTGGTCGGCGCCGGCGAGGCAGAGGCGGTCGGCTATGACAATTGCTATAGCAAGCGGAAAAGGCGGTACGGGTAAAACTACCCTTTCTGTAAATCTGGCTGCATATCTGGCGCAAACTCAGGCAGTGCAGCTGATAGATTTGGATGTAGAAGCGCCCAATGCCCTTTTGTTTTTAGATGTCACGGAGACAAAAAAGCAAGAGATGCACCGGATGGTACCCGTTTGGGATCAAAAGAAGTGCAGGCATTGCAGGGCATGTTCTCAGGTGTGTGCCTTTAATAGTCTCATATATGTAGCTGATTCTGTAGAAATCTTCCCGCAATTGTGTCATGGCTGTTTTGCCTGTTCTGATTTGTGTCCTGCAGGGGCTTTACCTATGAAAGAATTTCGAATTGGTGAAATGACCCGTTTTGATGTTCGGGCATTGGAATCAACATTTGAAATTGTTGAAAGTCGATTGGATGTCGGCCAAGAACAGGCAACGCCATTAATTGAACAAAGTATGCAAAAGATACTGCAAAAATCATCAGCCAGGCAAAGCCCTTCCAAGCTGCTGCGCATTATTGATGCACCTCCGGGTACCTCATGTTCCGTTATTGCTGCCGTGGATCATGCTGATTTGGTTATTCTTGTAAGCGAACCAACGCCCTTCGGATTGCATGATTTGAAACTTGCGGTTGCAACTATGCGCGAAGTTGGAAAAGACTTTGTTGTAGTTATCAACCGATGGGGCTTGGGTAATGCAGATGTTGAGACGTATTGCCAAAAAGAAAATATTTCGGTAATAGCTCGTTTTCCAAATAAGCGAAGCATTGCGCAATTGTATTCTGAAGGCAAGTTGATTTTTCAAAATGATCGTGATTTTGCTGCTGGGCTTGAAGAAATTGGCAGCTATATTCACCAAATTGCGGTGAATACAGTGGCATCGGAGGGTGAATAATACATTATGGCACATATCGGATTGAAAGAAATCGTTGTATTATCTGGAAAAGGCGGCACTGGTAAAACATCGATAACTGCTGCTTTTGCTCTTTTGGCCGACACAGAAGCTGTCGTTGCAGATTGTGATGTGGATGCGGCCGACATGCACTTATTGTTGGGTCCGGATTTTGCCCAGCGGGAGAGTTTTTATTCGGGGCAAGTGGCAAAAATTGATCCGGAGCGGTGTATTCAGTGTGGTCAGTGTGCCGATGTTTGTCATTTTGGCGCAGTGCAAATTGCAGATGGTGTTCATTCGATACAAGCACTGCGTTGCGAAGGTTGTAGATACTGTGCGAGGGTATGTTCTGCTCATGCAATTCAGATGGAAGATCGGAAGGCGGGAGAGTGGTTTTATTCGACAATTAAAAATGGCGGGATTATGATTCATGCTGCGCTGGGTATTGCTTCGGATAATTCCGGTAAGCTGGTTGCTCATGTGAAAAATGAAGCTCGAAAGGCTGCCGGGGAATTGGATAGGCCGATAGTACTGGTAGATGGGTCGCCAGGAATTGGCTGTCCGGTGGTTTCGTCTCTATCCGGAGCCGATTATGTTGTGTATGTTACCGAACCAACAGTTTCAGGTTTGCATGATTTGCAAAGGGTAGCCCAAACAGCGGCGGGTTTTGGAATGCCCTCGGGCTGCATCATAAATAAGGCGGATCTATACCCGGCTATGGCCGAAAAAATTCGTGTTTTTATTCAGGAAGCAGGAATAGAGTATCTTGGAGATCTGCCTTATAGCGAAGCGTTTCCCAAAGCAATGCTTGAGGCGAAAAGCGTTGTTGAGCAGACGAATTCAGATGTCAAAGAATTGCTGGTCAAAATGTGGCAAAAGGTGCGTTCTTCAGTGTTCAAAAATTGAACAAAAAATTTTGGCAAATAGGAGAGAAAAATGAAAATAGTATGTACAAGCAAAGGGGATAGCTCAAATTCTGAAATTGATCCCCGTTTTGGACGGGCAAGCTATTTTGTAATTTTTGATGATGAAAGCAAGACATTTCAGTCGGTGGATAATACTTCGGTAGGCGCTGCTTCACATGGTGCTGGCTTACGCGCAGCTCAAACACTACTTGATTTTCAACCGGATGTACTCATCACAGGGAACGGCCCTGGCGGAAAGGCTGGCTCAATTCTGGAACGCTTACCGATGCGGATTTTTGTTGGAGCAGACGGCATGACCGTGCAACAAGCTTTAGACGCTTTTGCAAGTGGAAACTTGAGAGAGTTGCAATTGTAAACTATTTTGATTATTCCTTGTCGGGAATAGAAAACTGACTGGAGTCAAAGCGGTCAGAACCCAGCCACAAATCAATTTTTGTGCCTTCGTGGATGCGGCTAACATCGGCTCGCTTGATTTGCCATCCCAATAGATCGAGGCGGGCGCCGCCAAGCAGGTCGCTCCCGGCCATTGAACCATAGTACTCGGATAATTCCGGTCGAAATCCGGAGTTAAGAGATTTGGTTATTTTTTCTAACTCTGCATCGCTTCGGTTTGTGGTGTCCATAACAGATAAATGTAAGCCATCTTCCTCTTGATGGAGAGAGATAACCATTCGTTGAGGTTTGCTTTCTAGGACATAATTTGAGATTTCTGTGAGAAGATGCATTATGTATTCTTTTGTTTTCATCGTTTTCCTACTCTTTCGTGTTTATTTGCTTGATACCATTCAACAATTGCAATAATAAAGGTTGCTACTAAACCGCCGGCAAACCCATTGTTGTACAAGTCTAGTCCTCCATGCCAGCTGGCTGTGCGTTCCACAACAACGAGGTGGAGAAACCCGGCAATAAAGCCGGTAACAAAACCGAATTCCCCGGCAATTGGTGCCAGAGTAGTTGCAAACATAAAAGCCAGCAAAGGTCCTGGAGCGGTTAATCCTTTTCCTGATAGCAATGTAGCAGCGACAACACCAAGGACAATCGGAAGTGTGTTTTTTATGTGTTTTCCGAAAGTTGCAAAGCCTATGATAGTAAAAAGGGCTCCAATTGTGGGGCCGTTAAAATCACCGTCTAATGCAAAGATATACGCGCTAGTTAAAAGGCCAAGAATCCCGGCGTTTACCAAGGCAGCACCGGGGGAGACCATGCTCATAAAGTCCGATGGCAGCCGTCCGGAAAGCGAGAAAATTTCGCCTAAGCCTTTTATACTTTTACGCAAGCCATCTGTGGCTAGTCCCCAGATTACCATAAAGAGAGAGATGGCAGGAGCCAGAAGGATAAGCAGCAGTGATGGTTGGGTGTTCCAAATGACCGTTATTGGCATATCATATTTCATTGCACTGAGTATAGACGCAACAAAAACTCCCAGGAAACCACAAGTGAGTCCCATGTTATAGAGGTTGTAGCCTTCGTGCAGGCGCAGCATGGCAACAGCTAATGCGGGCAGAATCATGCCGGTTCCAATTCCGATCAGGGCACCAGCAAGTAATGCAGGTGCTCCGCTTAGGCCGGCCTCGAAGGCCATAAAACCTGCAAGAGGGCCCAGGGCGGAGCCGAAAAGCGCGATAATAATATAGGTGCTGAAGGATTTGTGAATGATGCGGGAGGTAATATAGACCCCAAGAATAATCGGTAGGATATTCAAGGG
>CAYNNU010000180.1:0-4056 GCA_964398645.1 uncultured Spirochaeta sp. | reverse complement strand
GTACCAGGACAAGTACAAGCTCCTAGCGCACTTCAAGGAATAAAACTGCTTACCGGGCTAATTCCAATGATCATTATTGTCTGTGGCGCGATAATACTATTCTTTTATCCCATCAGCAGAAAAGTGTATCAGCAAATCGTTTCCCCAGAAAAAACGGAGGAATAATTGAAGAAGGTAATCAAAGGACTCCCCCGAATAATCGTCCGCCAGTTAACATCCTTTTACCTGCGCGAGGTTGAAGGAATTTCCAAACTAAGCGCCGATAACGAAGATGTATACCTGGAAGCTCTAAAAGGATTTCATAGCGGGGAACATAGATTAATCATTCCTTTTCGCCATGTAAACAAAGCCGATGGCCCAGTATATACCGCCTTATTCGGCCGCATTCTGCCAAAAAAAACCGGGGAAAATCTCGAATATTTTTGGCCACGTTTTTTCTTTGGCGATATGGTGCTTGATTGGGCAGGAGCAGGTGCCCGCTGGCTGTTTCCTCGAATCGGCACAATTGCAGTAAGTAACCAGAGAATGGTCCGCGACCAGATAGAATTGCTGAAAAACACAATAACAAAAGACTCTCAACCTGTAGCCGTTGCTCCTGAGGCCCAAGTGATGTATTACAATTACCAAGCAGGAGAAATTACCGGTGGCATGACTCACTTTATTAAATGGTGCCAGAAAGCAAAGACCCCAACTGTAATACTACCGGTAACTGCCCGCTATATCTTTGCCAAACCGGAAAAAATCATTTCAGATTGTACACTGCACCTTAAAAAACAGCTGGGAATCATTGCTTCAAATATTGACTCTCTCATTCAGGCAGTGCTGGAATTTGTATTGCACTACCTTACACATGAAAGCCCCGAAGGTTTTATACCAAGCTTTTCCCAAAACGATAACGCTACACAACAATCCATTGAATCAATCAAGCAGATCATCATGCAGCAGGCTATGAAAAACCAAAAAATTTCAGATATGGGCAGCCTGCTCCCCACCGTTCTGGGTTTTCGAAATGTTGTCTTTGATACAATGCACTCTTTGGGCATAAGCGTAAAAAAAATGTCTAAGGACATTGCAAATAACTGGAAAACACCTAAGGTCTTCAAGCCCTTGCAGCAAGCATATCAGCACCAGCAAATACTGGACATCTTGGTTAACTTTAATCCCCTGTATCACCGGAAACAGGACGGAGAAACTGATACACAACGTATTGCCGAGCAAATGCTGTATCTGTCAGATTTTGCCAACCGCCTAAGGGGCGGCGATATCGATACCCGGTACAGACCAAAAAAAACACACGTGCATGTCCAGTTCCAAGAAGCTTTGCGGATTCAGCCCGACGAAGATGCAGAAGCCTGGAAAAAACATTTTCTCAGTATTGATTAGACAAAAAAGCGGGAATGCTCATGCACTCCCGCTATACAAAGACACATCAAAATTGAGTGCCATAGGTATTAACCGATAGCTTCCTTGCCTTCCTCACCGGTTCTGATTCGCACACAACGACTCAATTCGGTAACAAATATTTTTCCATCACCGATTACGCCAGTCCGTGCAGCAGAAATAATCGTTTCGATTGTTTTATCAACAAATTCTTCGTTCACGGCAATATCAATTCTGATTTTTTTCAACAAGTTGATTTCGGTCACCGCCCCACGGAAGGTTTCTTCGTAGCCGATCTGCTGGCCACACCCGAGGGCAGAAGTTACCGTCATCTTATGAATTCCTGCATCAAACAATGCTTTTTTCACTTCATCCAGCTTCTGAGGCTGTACCATAGCTGTTACTAATTTCATTACAAACCCCCTTACTCGATAATCTGAAAGCCGTTGTACGAATCGATACCGTGTTCGCCAATATCAAGCCCACGCATTTCTTCTTCTTCAGAAACACGCAATCCCATAGTCTTTTTTATGATCATGAATACAATTCCCATTGTAACAAAGGTAAAAATGGCTACAGAAAATGCACCTAATAATTGAATGCCAAGCTGGCCAAAACTACCATCAATAAACAAACCATTTCCAGCAAGGCCCATAGCTTTCCTTCCAAACAGACCAATGGAAACTGTACCCCAAATACCATTTACACCGTGAACCGGAAATGCACCAACAGGATCATCAATTTTGATTTTATCCAAACCAAAGGTGGCAAGAACAACAAGTACACCACCAACAGCACCAATCAACAAGGAAGACCAAGGACCAACAAAGGCACAAGGCGCAGTGATTGCAACCAAACCTGCCAGAGCTCCGTTCATTATCATTGCAAGATCAGGTTTACCGACAATTATCCATACAGTAACCATAGCGGCAATTGCCCCGGCTGCTGCTGCAAGGTTGGTGTTCATTGCAACTATTGCTATGAGAGAACCATCTCCTACTCCCAAGGTGGAACCTGGGTTAAAACCAAACCAGCCAAACCACAGGATAAATACACCCAAAGCCGCAATTGGAATATTATGCGCTCCAAGAACATTAGCGCTACCATCTTTGCGATATTTTCCCATACGCGGGCCAAGAATCATCGTTCCCACTAAAGCAGCAACACCACCTGTTGTATGAACCACTGCAGAACCAGCAAAGTCCATAAAATTATTCTGAGCCAACCATCCGCCGCCCCAGATCCAGTGCCCGATGATTGGATAAATCACAGCCGAAATAATCATGGAGTACACAAGATAGGCAGGAAACTTCATCCGCTCAGCCATACCACCAGCTACAATTGTTGCTGCAGCGCCACAAAAGGCTGCCTGAAACAACCAAAAAGCGGGCAAAGGAACATCAGCAGCACTTTCAGCGCCACGCATGAAAAAGCCAGTAAGACCAACAAACAGATTTCCTTCACCAAACATCAAGGCATATCCAACAAGGAAAAAACCTACAGATGCCATACAAAAATCCAGAAAGTTCTTTGTTAAAATATTACTGGTGTTTTTTGCCCGAATAAAACCGGCTTCAACCATGCCGAATCCGGCCTGCATAAAGAATACCAAGAATGCTGCTACTAACACCCACATGGTATCCAAACCCAACCGAAGATTAGCGAACTCTTCTTGAGACTGCGCAAAAACAGACGCTGCTGTCACAAGAAAAAGAAGTGCGACGACAAAAAGGAGCTTAGACCTTCTCGTCCGGAGAATTGCTTTCATAATGAAAACCCCCAATAATAAGCTTTCTTTGGGAACAAGTAAAAAGATGTGTTTATTTGCCTTGTACTGCCCCCATAATTTTTGTCCTCACCGCTACAATTATGAACAGATATTCATAAAAGTCAACTAATTTGTAGGAATTAAGATATTTCAATTAAAAAAGTTACAAAAATGTAGTATTAGGCTCAAAAGAAACATAAGCATAAAAGCACCAATGGTTAGGCCAAGTTGCTTTGAATAACCCGCGGGTACTATTTCGCCCATAGCATCAAGTTTTTTGATAATTGGATGTAGCGTAATAAAATATACGCCAATTGAAACAACAGTCAGAATAACCCCCCATAGCTTGAGTTTTTCATTTCCTAAAACAAGAATAACAAGGAGCAAGGCAATAAAAATCAATTTACAATTCGCAACCCAATTCACCATGTACCTTGCAAAAAGATACTGCTTTTCATCCTGTTTTGAATCATCCCAAGCAGCAAAAGATCGCATACTGTTTCCATATTTGAAATCAGGCTTAAAATACATCACAAGCACATTTGCTAATTCCAAAACAACAAAAATAATTATCGCAATATTCAAAACCATACTGCCCCCAAACAGAAATAATCTTTGGCAATTGTAATACTGAATATCAGGTAGTACAATAAAAGAAGCTTGGAGGAATAATTTTGCAAAGCGTATTCGCCATCATTATTCTTGCTCTAGGAATTCTTCCAGTTTTTTCTGAAGAAGTAAGATCCGACGAAAACCCGTGGCGTATCTACACAGAACTTGACCAAATGTTTGTAGTTAAACTCGGCGCCGAATACAGCCTGTCACAAAACTGGGGAATCAAAGCAGCATTCGGGGTCTCTCCATTCTCCGCTACCACTTGGGGTTATGAGTTTCTTAGCATATACCAC
>CAYNNU010000179.1:0-4100 GCA_964398645.1 uncultured Spirochaeta sp. | reverse complement strand
TCCATGTATTCAACCTGCACAGGTCTGCTGCGATCGACCGAACCATTGCTCGAAGCAAAACCTTGAGGAACATCTGTCCATACGATGAATCCTGCATCAAAAAATAATTCCAAAACGCCATCTTCCACCAGCCCGATGCATTGTGGATTTGCGCTTTGCTGTTGCACAGACACAACCACCTGTTGTGCTGAAACAGACAATACTGAAAGCTGCAATGTTACAACTAGCAGAAAAATTCTTTTTTTTGATACCGAGACCATACAAACTCCCTCATATTCAAGTTCGGCAGTTTTGTACGATGGCAAAAGGATATTTTTGGCTTTTTCCCGGGCAGTTGATACCAGAAGCGTATCGTGCTACTGTCATTCAAAACAGACGTAAACAATGATCTATATACTGCATGTTCACAGCGGATACGAACACCAGACAGCACAACTCTTGCGGCGCACAATTTCTCTTCGCAAAACTGATGCACATGTCTACTCACTAGATAGAGAGTTACGGATTCGAAAGGGCGGAAAGCGGCACATCGTGAAGCAACCACTCTATTCCGGCTATATTTTTGTAGAAACAAGTTTACCGGCCCACGAATTGCCGGGCTTGATAAAACCGATCCAAACTGCCGTCCGTTTTTTGCCGTCAAACAGCGATTGTAAGCCGCTAACAGAAAACGAAGAGTCTTTTATCCGCCGTTTTATCCATTTTGGCGGGACTCTACCGCGTTCCCGGGTTAAACTGATTCCCGGGCAGGCTATTCAAGTGATCGATGGACCGCTGCAGGGCCTGGAAGGAATTATTCAACGTATCGACAAACGGCGCGAACGGGTTAAAATACGCTTAGAGATGAGCGACCGACCCTTTGTGTTTGATTTGGGCATTGAGTTGGTCAAAGAAGCAGAATCCCGGGTGGAGAATACAGTATGACTGGAAGCAGAACAAAACGGATCTACATTCTTGGCGCCGGCATTGCGGGCATTTCGATAGCCACTGAAATACAACGCAAGGCTATTCTTGGCGAAGTTGTTGCGTTTTTAGACGATAATCCCGATAAGATCGGCACAAAAATCAACAACACTCCTGTACTAGGCCCCATCGAAGATATCCTGCCCCTGCTGGACAGCAATCCCTTTGATGAGGCGCTTATTGCAATGCCAAGCGCTCCCCGCGAACGCCTGCGCCGCTTATACAGCCTACTCGAACAGGCAGACTTTGCCCGCATCCGCATTCTGCCAGGCATTTCGCAAATTCTGGAGGGGGATGCTCATCTTATTCAAACCCGAGAGATAGACCCATTGGATTTGCTTTCGCGTACGCCGGTAAAAATCAATCTGCAAAAATCGCTGAGCTATCTACGCGGGAAGCGGGTGCTGATTACGGGAGCTGGTGGCAGCATTGGCAGTGAGTTGGCCCGGCAGCTGCTAAACGGCGGCTGTGAACGAATCTATCTTTTGGGTCATGGCGAAAACAGTATTTATGCAATTGATCATGAGTTGAAGATGCTGCAGAAAGAGGGTATAGGCGAAAACGCAACTATTGTGCCGGTTATCGGCGAGTTGCAGGATGCCGACTACGTCTCTTTTATTATGCAGCGTTTACGGGCGGATGTAATTTTTCACTGTGCAGCCTACAAACACGTTCCTTTGATGGAAGAAAATCCGGCGGCAGCAGTGCGCAACAATATTTTCGGCACATGGAATCTGCTACAGGCAGCAAAGACGCATCCTGATTGCCGACTGGTGCTGGTTTCTACCGATAAAGTAGTCGAGCCGGTCAGTGTATATGGCAGTAGTAAAATGATTGCCGAGCATCTTGTTCTCGGCGATCCATCCGGGCGACACCTAGCGGTGCGCTTTGGCAATGTTTTGGGTTCGCGCGGCAGTATTTTGCCACTCTTTCAGCAGCAAATTCTTAGCGGCGGGCCGCTCACCCTTACCCACCCCGAAGCAAGCCGTTTTTTTATGACCATACCTGAGGCGGTATCTCTTATTTTGAAGGCCGGTGGTGTTGGCGAAGGCGGAAACCTGTATTTGCTGGATATGGGCGAGCAGGTGAAGATTCACGATGTTGCCGAACAGATGATCCGCTTTTACGGCTTTGAGCCCGGGCGGGACATTGAGATTAAGACTATTGGGCTTCGGCCGGGCGAAAAACTGCAGGAGTCCCTATGGGGGCCGAAGGAAGAGCCGGAGCCTACACGCTTTCCCGGCATCACCTCTCTGCGCCGGCCGCCAGTACAAACGGATGCCTTGCAAGAGCTTTTGCATGAGTTGGAGCCGGTGTGTTTTTACCAGGCCGACAAGGCCGAAAGCTACCGCAACCGCCAGGAGTTGCGCCGAATTCTGAAACAGTACGTGCCTAGCCTACAGGATTTTCCCGATGAACCAAAATATTGATGAACGCGGCGTGGGCAGCGTGGGCGGCCCCGCCGATAATGCCGCCCCAATTCCATTTGCCCGCCCCAGCATTGGCCGCGAAGAGGAAGAAGCAGTTCTGCGTGTTCTTCGTTCCGGCTGGCTGACAACCGGTGCTGAATGCAGTGCCTTCGAAAAAGAGTTCGCAACTATGACCGGTGCAAAACACTGCCTGGCCGTGAACTCAGCCACCTCCGGCCTGCACCTGGCCCTGCTGGCAAGCGGCCTGAAAGCCGGCGATGCAGTGGTCACCACCCCGCTCACCTTTGCCGCCACCGCCGAAGTAATCTGTGCTATCGGCGCAAAACCCGTGTTCGCCGATATCGATCCCCGGACCGCCAACATCGATCCGCAGGAAGCAGAACAGAAAATCCGTGAAAGCGGGGCCAAGGCACTCATACCTGTGCACATGGGCGGTCTCACCTGCCCGATGGCTGAGCTTCGAGAAATAGCCCAGCGGAATAACTGCGTGCTTATCGAGGATGCAGCGCACAGCCTGCCGGCACAACAAAACGGCACCTACGCCGGTTGCTTCGGCGACATCGGGGTGTATTCCTTTTACGCCAACAAAACTATCACCAGCGGAGAGGGCGGAATGCTGGTAACCGAGCGTGACGACATTGCTCAGCGGGTTCGACGCCTGCGAATGCACGGCATTGACCGCGATGTCTGGCAACGATTTACCGACCAAAAGGCATCCTGGCAATACGATGTGACCGAAGCCGGCTATAAATACAATCTTCCCGATGTTCTAGCTGCAATCGGCCGCGTCCAGCTACAAAAAGCCCATACTTTTCGCGACAAACGCGCCGCCATAGCCCAAGTCTATCTTGATGAACTAGCAGAAGCAGATTTTCTCGAACTTCCGCCGCAGGCCGAAAAGCATTCCTGGCATTTATTTCAAATACGACTTTTGCTCGACAGGCTGAGCATTTCGCGCAACGAGTTTATTCATCGCCTGCAACAGGAAGGCATTGGTGTCTCTGTACACTACATTCCCCTTCATACAATGACATATTACCAGCGCCACTGGGACTACAAAGAAAGCGACTTTCCCCACACCATGGACTGGTATTCACGCTGCATCAGTCTACCAATCTATCCTGACCTGACAAGGAATCAACAAAAAAGAATAATTGATACAGTTTTACGGATAGGAAAAAACGCTTAATCCGGCTATACTCGAAAAGAGCGTAAAGGAGGGCGCAGTTTTGGGTTTAACGATCACCGATTTTTCCCCGTCCTGCATATCCAACTTAAGCGCCGAGAACATGCAGTTTGCGGTGACCATCCGCTCCCATAAGGCGCGTGGTCGACTTTTACACATCAGAGGCCCAGAACTGCCAGAAGAATACAGCCTGCTGACAGCCAGCGATCTACCTCAAAATACTGTTGAGATACTAGGAAGCCGAGTCCCCATACTGGTGGAACGAGAAACTCGCTATGTCGGAGAACCTGTTGCTCTGCTGATTGGACCCGATGCTAAAACAGCCCGCGATCTAGCATCTACTATTCAAGTGACATTTGAGGATATCAACCCCCGTTTTAACCGGGAAGATATTGAAAACCGCAAAGTAGTTATTGAAACAAACAGAAAAAACGGCCGCATACAGAATGCATTCAGCAAGGCTGAACATATTATTGAAGGGGTCTACCGGACAGGCCTGCAGGAGCACAGCTATCTTGAAC
>CAYNNU010000178.1:0-4140 GCA_964398645.1 uncultured Spirochaeta sp. | reverse complement strand
GTCCGGGTTGGGGCCGAATGACCTAGCTCGTATCGGGCGAAGCTGTCAGTAGAAATCAAGCTCAGCTTGACCTAATCGGTAAAAAAGTATAGATTCGCCCTGTCGTCAATATATCAATATTGAACGCGACTCTATTGAGGGTTGTGAGCGGCATCTGTTATACTGATTCCCAGACGGCTTCCCAAGATTTCATACTACATGCATCAACGGAAAAATCGGAATGTATATTGGGTGCCGAAAAATGTAAGGAGACTTAAATGAGTGGTATTTTTGATTTGAACGGAAAAAAGGGACTGGTTATCGGCATGGCCAACCAGGATAGTATTGCGTATGCCTGTGCAAAAAAATTCCGGGCAGCTGGTGCAGAACTGGCAGTAACCTACCTGAATGAAAAAGCAGAAAAATATGTGCGCCCGCTTGCAGACGAAGTTGAAGCATCACTTTTTCTGCCCTGTAATGTACAAAAAGAAGGCGAACTGGAAGCAGTTTTTGCTGAAATAGAGAAAAAATGGGGAAAGCTGGATTTTCTGGTGCATTCTATTGCTTTTGCTCCGCTGGAAGACCTGCACGGCCGTCTTGTTGACTGTTCTCTGAATGGTTTTCTGATGGCTATGGACGTATCCTGTCACTCTCTTATGAGAATGACCAAGCTGGCAGAGCCCTTAATGAAAGACGGCGGTAGCATTTTGAGCATGACCTATCATGGATCACAGCAGGTTGTAACAAATTATCAGGTAATGGGCCCGGCAAAAGCCGCTTTGGAAAGCTCAACCCGTTACTTGGCAGCTGAATTGGCTGAAAAGCGCATCCGTGTAAACTGTATCTCTCCCGGACCGCTGCGTACCCGTGCTGCATCTGGTATTAAGGATTTTGAAGAGCTTATGCAGTTTGCTGAAAGTCGCGTAGCAAATTATGGCGATGTGAGCCAGGATGATGTTGGCAATATGGCTGCCTTTTTGGTGAGCGACGCTGCCAAGGCTCTTAGCGGTTACAATTATTATGTTGACGGCGGCCTGAGCACCATCGGTGCCTAATCAAAGGAAATAATATGCATTTAGATAGTATTGAGGACAGCATTGGGCTGACCATAGACGAAATAAATATTGGTGATACTGCAGCCTTCTGGAAAACAATTACTGAAGCAGATGTGTATCAGTTTACCGGTATTATTGGAAACTTTAATCCAACCCATGTAAACAAGGAGTACGCTGCCAAAACAAAAAATAAGCAACGTACAGTTCCGCAAATGCTGGTTGCCGGGCTTGTTTCAAAAATTCTTGGGACCCAGTATCCCGGAAACGGCACGGTGCATGTAGCACAGGATCTATCTTTCTGTAAGCCGGTGTTTATAAACGACACTATTCAGGCAAGTCTGAAGGTTACCAAGATTGACGGCAAAAAGAACCGGGTTTGGCTGGACCTCATTTGCACGAATCAGCATGGGGATGTTGTGGTAAGCGGCGAAAGTGAAGTAATACCACCCGAGCTCATGGACGACATGGAAGGGGAAGATGCATGAAAGCACGAATTGGAAAAACCATAGATCAACTTTCAGTTGGCGATAGCGCATATTTTGCCAAAACTCTTTCAGAAGCGGACATGCTGCTGTTTGCCGGTATTACCGGTGATGTAAATCAGCTGCCAATAAACGAAGAGTTTGCCAAACGGACCCGTTATGGCAAGCGAATTGCTCACGGTATGCTTACCGCCAGTTTTATCACCAACATTGTTGGTATGCAGCTGCCGGGTTTTGGCTCAAGCATGGAATCGCAGAAGGTACGCTTTCTTAAGCCGGTGTTTGTCGCCGACACAATAGAAGTGAGTGTCCGTATTACGGCTATCCATCTGGAAGAAAACCGGGTGGAATTCGAAACCGACGCCATCAATCAGCATGGTGAAACCGTAATGGTTGGCAGCGGGGTAATCTTCCCGCCCTGCGCACTCGACGATTAAGCAAAAGGTAGCAAATTATGGCATTCAAGGAAATTCTTGGCAAAAGCATTGACGAGCTGAAGGTTGGCGATAAAGCCTATTTTACCAAAACCATCAGCGAAACAGATATTTATCAGTTTTCGGCTGTAACTGGAGACTTCAATCCGGCGCACGTAAACGAGGCATACGCCGAAGGCACCTTTTTCAAAAAACGGATTGCCCACGGTATGCTCACGCTAAGCCTGGTATCAAATATTCTGGGGACACAGCTGCCCGGACCGGGAACAATTTTTGTTTCTCAGTCTGTTCAGTTTCAGGCTCCCGTGTATATTCAAGATACGATTGAAGCAGTTGTTGAAATTGCAGAAATAAACGCCGAAAAAAACCGGGTCATTTTCAAAGCCTGGTGTATTAATCAGGATGACAAACAAGTCCTGGTTGCCGACGGCATGGTAATGCCGCCAAAGAAAAAAAAGTAGCGGGGACAGTCCCTACTATTTTTGGAGAAAATCTATGAAATGGATGAAACCAGTGTTGCTGAGTATCGCGTTGTTTGTGATTCTAGGTGCGCTGGTTTCGCCATTTTTATTTGCGCTTGGGATAGCAGAGGCACCCTCTGTTTCCGCAGAAGGCGAAACAGGAAATGAAGAAATCGTTTTGACTGAGTGGGGAATTGTCTTTTTCGGTCACAATGGTGAGTTTATTGCCTCCGGGGTTCCCGGCGCCATCTTTCCTGAAGGTCCAGCTGACAGTTTTCCACCTAATGATGCAGTGGTCCGGGCGCCGGTTATCTATGTAAACGGTCCGGCATTTACCGGCACCGTGCGGGTGACAGCCAATGGCAGCATTTTTGAAAGCTATCCACCACCCAGCTCTGAACACTTTGCGCCGGCTATGGTGGAATGGCGTGCCCGCTTTTCTTACGACGGCGGTGAACTTTCCCAGCCGCAGTCTTCTGAACTATCAACAGCCGGTTATCAATTGTGGCGCGACTGCGAAGCCATGACGATTGATGTGCCCGGCGGCTTTCGCGAACGTTTTTTATACTACGAAGTCATCCCGTATGATTTAGGCGATATTCCTGTTTCCATCTACCATGAAATTGCAGACAACTTTGAAAAAATCCCGGCCCTTGCCGTAATAAGCGGGCGTGGATCGCGGGATGGATGGACACAGGTCATGCGTTCCGCTTTTCTGGGTGATATTGCAGATGCTGCTTCGGGCAGCGCAATGATATCACTGAATGAGAATAAGCTGCGTACCTATTTGGAAAAATGGGCTGAAGGTTACCTTAGCCAGCGGCAGTTTGCGGCATTTTGGAATACCTGGCGGGATTGGTTTATGGGTGGTTATCAGTTTGGAGGAAATGAGGACTATTATGACCATGGCTACGTGCTATATCTGTTGCCGGCTGCGGAAACAGAAAATATCAGTCATATTGAAGTAATTCAGGATGATACAAATTATCCCGTGCGGGTGAACCGGTGGTTGCTGGTTGCAGTGCCTTGGTAGGCAGGAGGAAGACATGAAAAAGATATTGATTATTGCTTTGGCAGTGGGCGCGCTTCTGGTAATAAGCAGCTGCGCCGCCGGCAGTGAGCGCTTTGCCAGCGAAACCCCCGCCGGATTCTGGGCCGGCCTTTGGCACGGCCTGATCTGCTGGATTACCCTCATTGTCCGCATTTTTAACCGCAACGTACTAGTATACGAAATCAACAACTCCGGCATTTGGTACGACCTCGGCTTTGTCCTGGGCGCCATCATCGCCTTCGGCGGCTCCAGCAGCTCCGCCAAACGCCGCCACCGCTGCTGCGGGGAGAGTTAGAGAATACTGCTGGGCAAGTATTCTTTTGATCTATTGACAAATGATCACACATCAGTTCAAATTTAACGTGGTGAGTTAGAGGGGGCTTGTGTGCAGCAAAGGCAGGTTAGGGTTTTTGCAATTATTATTTTGGGAATAATTGCTGTGGTTTTTTGTTTTTTGTCTGCATGTTCTCAATCTGTTACAGAAGATGGTCTGGCTCAATATTTGAATGCTAGACGTCTCTATGAGAAAGGAGATTTTGTTACCTCGGCTCGAGAGTTTTCGCTTCTTGCAGAAAAGTATGAAGATTTTCATCAAGCTCGGTTTATGTATGCGAAAGCTGAATATTTTGCTGGCAATTATGAAATCGCGCGAGATTTATTTAAAGATTTATATGAGGA
>CAYNNU010000177.1:0-4163 GCA_964398645.1 uncultured Spirochaeta sp. | reverse complement strand
ATTATATACGAATTGCATCATGGCATCGTTGCGAAACTGCGGTTGAGGAAATATGGTAGTAAAAAGTGCATCCCTTTGATGGCTGGAAGTAGAAAGCCCCGGCATCCAGATTACCAGTTGGCGGGTAACTCCTGCATCATCCGAAGCTCCTGCCGATTGAACTTCGCCAGCTGTGTCTTCCTGGATATCCTGCTCTTCTGATGCTTCTTCCACCTGCTTAGAACTGACCAAGGCTGAAAGACGCAACGACAGGGCAATCTCCCTCGGATCGCGGTAAGTATAGGTCCCGACACTATCTTCTAATTCAAATGTAACGTCTTCGCTTTCTCCCAGAACCGTTTCAATCCGCAACCAATCTGAAACAAGGCCTGACGGCGCATAAAATTCAACCGAATCAGTAGACCACAAACGGATTCGCGAAGGCGGAATAACAAAACTCTCGGGAAAGTGCTCGAGTTGCTCACCCCGGGCTGGATTAGGCCATACAACAATACGACCGGCTGCAGACGAAACGCCCAGATTGCGGCCGTTGATGCGAACCAGACCACCAGGACTGGAAACATTCGGAGAAACTGAAAAAATAAACGGCGAAACCTGGGCCCGTATTCTGCTGTCTGCATCAGGCACGCTGTCTTCATTCACAAAAAGAACCGCATTGCTTTCTACCCCGCCAGCAAATATCTTGATGAGGCCGGAATAGTTTTTGCCGGGAACGACAAAGCGAATCCTGCTGCTGCTCCACTCCCGAATATTTGTCCGCGGAATTGTCTGATTCCCCACACGAATATGGCCCCGCTCGGCCCCGAAATGAAGTCCACGCAATTCAACCACATCTCCAGCGGATGCGCGGGAGGGCTGTACTTCCCGAATATGCGGTACCGGCGAAAAAAGCCATTGTAAAATACCAATAAGAAATACGACGGCCAGAAATGCGCCGAGGAGAACTTTCTGTTGTCGATCAAGCATGATGCATCCTATTCGCCGGCAATTGCGGATGTCTGAATGAGGCTCGGCTCGCTAAATACGCGAGATCGAGACTCAATCGGCAAAGTAATAGTAACATTGCGAACCGGGCTCTGAGATGCCAATATATTAACCAGTTGCTCAATAGAGTCAACCGGCACTTGGAACTGAACATCAGCACCTAGCTGACTATTGCCGGAATCCCGCACAGCAGGACTGCCTAGGGAAAAACCAATTTGCTGTAAAGCCCCCGCAGCCGCAAGATTTCGAACTGGACCAATAGATACTGTATTCGCTTCAGTTTGATTCGACGACAGCTGATACCCAACCAAATCACGTGATGTCAATATTGCAGCAATATCCCTGTTCGTAGAAGAAGAAACCCCGCCGCGGAACAACACAGCCGAAAAAACCAGCACAAAGACCGCCGCTGCTGCTGCAGGTATAGGAATTTTCACGGCCTGCTGCCACCAATGCTGATGGCTGCTTCCGGCAATCCTGTCATTCTGCCTTGTGTTCTGCTTGCTGGCAGCCGCAGCTGCTTCAGGCGCCGCAGAACCGGCGGATAAGGGCAAACGCTGTTCCAGACGTGCCCAAACACGTTTTTGGGCTTCATCTACCGAAGCCGGGCGATCTTTCTGCAGCAAATCCTGCACTGCCCGATATCGCTCAAGATCACGCGTCCGCTCTGGCTGCTCTTCAACAACACGCCGTACCCGACTATTCCATGGATCTGGAACCTCACCATCAAGATAGGCAGAAAGCAACTCACGTTCACGGGATGTAGACATCATCTTCCTCCATCAATTTGGCAATACGCTCGCGGGCTCGAAAAACCCTAACCTTTACGTTACCTTCACGTATTCCCATTGTATCGCCGATTTCCTTATAGGATAATCCGCCATATTCCTTCAAAATCATCACAGTTCGCAACTTTTCCGGCAGCTGATCCAAAACTTCCTGCACAGTCTTGGCAGACTCTCCCCGTAAGTACGAGGTTTCAGCCGTTCGCTGCTCCCTTTTCGGCTCATGGAATGCCCGTTCATACGCGCGGTATTCCCGGCCCTTTCGTTTCTGGTGATTTAGGGCGAGGTTCTTGGAAACCCGAATCAGCCAGTATTTTGCCTGATTCACATCCGCCAATTTATGCCGGTGTTCGTAATACCGGATAAAGGCTTCCTGCACCAATTCCTCAGCCACATCCTCACTATGAACAATCCTGAGAACGACCCGGTAAATTATCGGAAACACATGTTTGTACACATCTTGAAAATCCGGAATAATGCCATCCTCTGCTGAACTATTCATAACAAAAACAAGCTGTCCCCGGGCTGGTTACAGTTTTTCTCCTCTTTTTTGATGGGATTTTTACTCTACCATATTCAGGCAAAAATGACTATGATGATCCTGTGAAGATACCAGAAAGAATACAACGCAACATCCATCTAAAGGAATACACGACCTTCAAAATTGGCGGTCCGGCAGAACTTCTAACAGAGCCGGAAACAGCCGGAGAAATGCGTGAGGATCTTCGATGGGCGCATAGCCAAGGGTTAAAACCATTCATACTTGGCGAAGGGGCGAACATCCTTGTCAGCGACAAAGGAATACCTGGTCTGGTTATCTGTACAAGAAAAATGACCGGCTGCACTATAGTACAAAGCAAGCAAGCGGCGGAAGTTGAAATACTTGCAGGAACAAAAGTTGATGATGCCATTGAATTTTGTGCTCAGCACAGCCTGGAGGGTCTTGAATTCTTGTACGGCATGCCCGGCAGCATCGGCGGAGCCTTATGGATGAACGCCCGCTGTTGTGGAAGCGAGGTGTCGTCGGTTTTAATGCGTGCAGACTGTGCCCGGCTGGATGGCAGCGATTATTCGTATATTTTCAATCCTGATGACTGGGATTACAAAATTTCACCCTTTCAGGACAACGATACTGCAATTCTCTCCGCCCGTTTTTCACTCTCCACTGGAGATACAAAGGCAATCAGGCAAAAAATGCGGCGCTGGAAAGA
The DNA here is from genome assembly GCA_964398645.1 of uncultured Spirochaeta sp. Classification (GTDB taxonomy): domain Bacteria; phylum Spirochaetota; class Spirochaetia; order DSM-27196; family DSM-8902; genus Spirochaeta_B. The sequence goes on along the minus strand of CAYNNU010000177.1, from coordinate 1,183 downwards.
CGAACGAAAAGAAAAGGGGCACTACCGTTTCCCTTCAGCTGGCTCAATGTTCAAAAACGACTATGCGGTTGGAAAGCCCTCGGGGCAAATAATTGAAGAATTAGGCCTGCGGGGAATGCGCAAGGGCGATGCCCAAGTGGCACCATTTCACGGCAATTTCTTTATCAATACTGGCAATGCCTCTGCCGCGGATATGCGCTCACTGGTCTTTGAGGTCCAGCACATTGTCCGGGAAAAAACCGGTATTACTCTCGAGCCCGAAGTCCGCTTCGTCGGCGATTGGAGCTAAGGCATCCTCCAGTCTAAGCGTTTTCATGCCCAGCTCCAATGAGAATCCTTGCAGCATACTGTCCCACTCTGTTTTTAGCCAAAACTGCTGACTTTTTTGTACACAATCAATCTGCAAGCGATATTCTATCCCCGGGCTATAGGAATCAAGGCAGGCATCCAGGCGACAGCGTAGTTTGCCTTTTGAAATACGCGCCATGGCCCGATACACTGAGCGCTCTTCCGGTATTTCCTCTGCCAGACCCGCCCGCAGGCTCAAGTCGGCGCCAAAGATTTCCAACTCAATAGCGGCATCGACATCCATACTGCCAGAACCACTTTGGCAAGCTTCGCTGCCAAGCGAAAGCAGCAGATCAGGCTGACTGAGCAACTGCATTGATGAGGCAAAGCGGAGGCTGCCGGAGTCTTTCTCGCTGTCTATGCCGCCCCGGAGGTACATAGACACCGAGTCATACGTCTGCTCACAAGAAACATCGAAGGTGGAAAGCGGCTGGACACAGCGCGCAGAATCGGCCTGCCAGCCGCCGGAGGTGTTGGTGGCCAGCAGTCGAAGATACCCCTTTGGCAGATGCAATTGATAATACAACCACGGGTTTACTGATGCTTGCAAAGCTGGAAGATAATGCACCGCGCTGCCGGCAGTCAGACGGTTATTTTTGTTCGCTTGCCATAAAAGGGCAAGATGCCACCAAATCCAGTTTCCCGCCGCCGGTACCGGCCAGCCAAGCCAATAGGAGTCGTCGCTAATTGATGGGCGTTGTTGGGGACGTCGCTCAAGAAAGGCCTGTATAGCCGCCCTGCCGCTGGGCAGAAGGCAGAAAAACTGCAAGCGGCGGAAACCGGGCGCCGGGGCCGTGGTGGTGGCCGTGGTGCTCGTGGCGGCCGGGGCCGGCAC
>CAYNNU010000176.1:0-4164 GCA_964398645.1 uncultured Spirochaeta sp. | reverse complement strand
AGCTGATAAGCTCCCGCATACGCTGACTCTGCCTGCTGTAACGAACCAACTCACTCTTATTAAACACAGATTGCTGAAATTCCCAGGCAGCACGAGATGCTAATTCAATCCGAAAAGGATCCTGTATTTGCGGCTCAGAAAAAAATAAGACAACGACTGCCCGCAAAAGTTCACCAAGGCGAATTGGAATAACTAAGGCAGCGCCAAAATTATACTTTGTCATTAACTCTGGACTGTGGGTATCGGCATCACGGCGAACATCATACTTCCAGAAAATTTCATTTTCCTGCCACGCCTTTCCAGGTAAACCCTGTCCTTTTTCAAAGGACATATGCCGGGTATGCTCAAAAAAAGGCACATACTGTTCTTGTGTAAAGGAGCCAAGCAAACCAGAATGAATGAGTTTTTCCCCTGCTGCATCTGGAACCCAAATTTCAGCATAAACTGATTCTAGCGCCTCTCCAACAATGTCCGTGGCTGCAAGCAAAGCCTGTATTTCATCGTCTTCCTTTGCCACTGCATTGGAAATCCGTTGCGATACTGCAAACATACTTTCCCGCCGATGGCGCTCAAAACGACTCCGTTCCAACTGAGCTTCTGCAATCTGCAACGCAAGATTCAGGTCCTCTTCCTGCCAATCATCGGCCAAAACCGCAGCAGGGCGATACCGTGAAATAACATCTGCCAGAAAAACCTTATGCTTCATTTCCGGGCGTTTCGTTTCAGACGGAAGGAATACAAGCACCATGGATCTCACAACATCTTCGGGTAAAGTAAGCAATCGATATGGATCTACACATACAATCGAAGCATTTTTTTGTTGAATATGATTTAGCAAATCTGTTGCATTTGAAATAAATCGAACAGGCCCAGCCAATAAGGATGCAATTTCACGTCCGTGTTTATCCGGTAAATAAATGATTACAGAAGCATGCATATCATCAATGTACATGATGAAAGAAAAAACTTCCAATGAATCTGGCAATTCAATCAAAAAGTGATTATATTTTTATTATGCAAAAACATTCACATGAAGTAATCCGAGAAATTGTTCATTTACTTAATCAAAACGGAATTCAAACTGAAGCTATTTATGAGCCGATCGGGTGTCCGTTCCATCCAAGCCCTCAAGACATCGTAGCTATGATAGAAGATCGCGACGCATTCTTTGCGGCTGAATGTGGACTTGATAAAAAAATGTATCAGGAATGGAAAGAATGTGTTACTGGTGGATTTCGATGCACTGCCCAAAACCGAAGCGGCAGCACCTGCCGCAAAAGGATACGTGATTACCAAAATCTCAGCCCTCAAGCCTTTGCCCAGCGCAAGGCTGATAATGATCTCGTTTGTTCCGTTCATCAAAAAAAAGGCTAGTTACTGTATGAAAAAAAAGCACCAAAACAGTCAGGACGCTGCTACAGCCATGCTTAATGCTTGTTTTTATTGCAATACACCCGAAAGTCTTGCTGTAATGGAAGCGTTTGCTGCCTATCTAGGACAATACCGCATTACGGCAAAAACAGCTCCAGTTTTTTTACGTGTCATTGGAACAAACCAGCCATCAGTTATTTCCGCTTTACTCAATGGCCGCCACCCCTTTGTTATTTTCCGCCATATCAAGCCGGATAAAGAATTGATAGTAAGCTGTATAAGCATACTCACCCAACTGGACCCGATTAACATAACAAAACCGGCCTTGTTTGCCTTATTAGGTTTACTGGATATGGCATATAAAAACCCACAAAGTGCACCATTACGAATTGGAGAATTTGAACTAAATCATATTGCAAAATACCTTGATGAGTCGAAGGACCAACTTGAGGAAGACAATAAAATCATACTCCGTCTGCTTGAATATTTTTATATTGGAGAACGCACAATAATAAACGATCCTCGAAAACATTCTGTCGGAATTCACGCTATGAAATTGCGCTTAGCCTTTTTTGATTCCATGCGAGGCTTACGTAGCATTATTCCGGAACAATTATTATCCTCTGATATTCAAATGGAAATGTCTATACAAAAAGACGAAACTCCATTTTTTCATACAATAGATAACTCAGTGATAGACTATACTATAAATAACAGGTAAAAATAGCGAAAAGGAGAATACATGAGCAGCCTTGAGGCAGTAGAAAAAGCCATACAGCATTTGTCTAACCTGCCTGATTCAATCCGTCCCAAAACAGTAGACGGTTCTCCAGGAGGAATCATCGATTTTTCCGGCAGTAAGGATAAAGAATTTTTTATCCTTGGCGATGTCCACGGCATGGTAAACAATATTAAAGCCAGCTTGGCAACTGACAATTTAGAAGAAAAATTGGCGAATGACGAAGCCGTTCTCCTTTTACTTGGTGACCTAGTTCACGACGATCGCGTTGGTTACTTAACGGTAATGGAACCGAGCCTGGAAACCTTGGATTTTTTGTTTGAATTAATCGATAGATTTCCGCGTAATGTTTTTTCAATTAGGGGTAATCATGATACCTTTGACCGCCAGGTATCAAAAAGCGGCATACGCCAGGCTGAATTATTCCAAAACTATCTATTAGACCAACGTGGCGAAGAATACACCAATTTAGTCGAACAATTTTTTGATCTGATGCCAATGGTTTTTCTTGGCCCGCAGTTTTTCTGCATTCACGCTGGCCCAATTCGCGGCGGCGCCACACGTGAACACCTAATTGAGATTTCCCGCTATGACAGCGACATGTTTCAACTAATGTGGAACAGAATTAATCAAATTGGATCAGTACCTAATAATAAAGAATATGGACCAGAAGACATTGCAATTTCAAAAGAGTTGCTTGGATACCCTCCAGATGCATACCTCATTGTAGGTCACAATCCTTTGCTCGACCGCGGGGGTGACGATTCAATCTGGTTAAATGTAATGGGGGTAAAAAATTATATTATTACCTACAATGCACTTCCGGAAAAATGTCCGGTTTTGATTTTCAGAAAAAATGAAACAAGCCATACACTCTTGTATGCCGATCTTAAAATCGAAAAATCCCGTTTCGTTCTTGGTGATATGTAAAAGCCTACGATTCGGAAACACGTAAGGAGCACATTATGGCAGACGAAAACATTAGCCTGCTGGAAAACATTGTTGACAAAAAAATTCGTACCATCTTTTCCACTGATCAGCCATACGACAAGCTACTTGATGACCTAACTAAGGAAGATATTCTAAAACCCGCTCCCAGAGCTCAAGTTCCTTTTTTTGCCAGCATCAGAGATTATACAGGCGCATATCTGCAGGACGATGATACCTACTTGTGGATTATTAAGCCCATCTCTGATGAAGAACTGCAGCAGGCTCGTTTTGGAATGTTTGTATACTTTCTCAATCATTTTACTGGAACTATTGCCGCGCCCAGCATAGTAACAAAAATTGATGGAAGTTATTACAAGGCTTCAAAAATTATTCCAAGAACAGAGCAACTTAGTGGAGCGCCCTATCAAGAAAATAAACACCTCAGTTCCCAGCTGGCCTTGGATCTGATAAACAGTTGGGTCTATTACGATGAAGATCGAAATCCAAACAATTATCTCATCTATTACAATTCTCTAAACATTCCCGTTGTTGTTTCCATCGACTTTTCCAATGTTGACTTACTTACTGAAGAAATCAAAATCAAAGGCCGTACCGATACTTTCGGATGGGAGCGAATTGAGAAAACCCGTTACATGACACCCCTCAAAAATGAACAGTTTTATGAATACTCATACGAGTTTTACCAGACACGCTTAAATAATTTTAAGCGAATAAATGCAGATGTAATTCACACCATTGGGAAAGCTGTGTTCGCGCATTCAGATGAAGAGAAATCAATCTGCAAATTACTAACGAATAATATTCTTCAACGCATTGAATATGTAAACGAGTACTTTGAATCTTGGTTCAATGATCCAGAAAAGAAGCGAAAGCTGCAAAAAAGAACCAAAAAAGAAATGAAAGATGAGTACCATTTGATGGGACGTTTTTTTAATGAGCAGTTAAACCAATAATTGTTCTCTTTTAAAAATCTATTTTGCAAAAGAAAACCCACCAGCAAAAACTGGTGGGTTTTTTTAATACCTTTTAAGCGAAAACTTATTTTCCCTTGAAAGGTTTTTCATCACGTGGAGCTACTTCAAAATCCTGGTAGTTCATGCGCA
>CAYNNU010000175.1:0-4206 GCA_964398645.1 uncultured Spirochaeta sp. | reverse complement strand
TCTAGATGATCGGTCATCTGCCGGCGAGTGAGCAAGCAGCTTTTCCATTGCATCAGCAGCAGTACTGCGTGAACAATAAGGCGAACGGGTTTCAACCCAATCAGATCTGATTCCGGCCTTGAACTTGAGTTTTCCATCCGCTCCATATGAATTATCAACCTCCGGGCAGTCCCACCGGGCAATGGTATTCAACATAAAATAATTACTACCATATTGATGTCCATTATAGGGAGGATCTAGGTACACAAGATCATAACTGTTTCCAGCAGCTGCCTTTTGGGCATCCATACAACTTGCAATATGTTTCCCTGCAGTTTTTTGCCGGTCAAGTAAAAAAGGCCGTTCAAGCCGCATTGGCGCCATGATACGGCTTAACGCATCCCCTCCGTGGCCTCCAAATCCTTTATGGAATGCTTTAAACACACCACTGGTATTTACATGCGTAGCGGCTTCATATAACAGAGAAGCAATAAGCACATATTTTTCCTGTTTTTGCACAGCATCAATTGAATCTTCCGGATACCATTGCTCAATTTGACTTCGAACAGCATCGATGAACAATGCATTCTCACGAGTGTAAAATAATCGTTCCCGCCTGTAGTCTGCTGTCGCTGTTCTTCGCGGAGCATAATGAGCGGCTATATACGGCTGAATATCACCTCTCTCGCCAATACGCTGTAGCTCTTGTAGGGCAGCATCAATTCCCCCGAGATCACGAAACATTGTTTTTGTATCGCTCTCATCTACCAGCACATACGCGCTATTAATCACATGAGAATAAAACTCCCAGTCATTCGTATGCACGCGAAACCCAAGCTGCTTAGCCAGGCGAGATACTGCCCCGGCACCAGCAAAGGGATCAAAAAAAGATGGGTTCTCTTCTGATGCTATACCAGAAAAAACTTTCCCCAAGAATGGTAATAAACGTCGTTTGTTGCCAATGTATGCGATTAATTGCTGTTGCAGGTAATTCATGTTCACATCATCGGCAAAAAAACCTGAACTACTGAATGACTTGCGAGTGGACGAATCCGGGCGTTCGCGGTAGGATACCGACATGAAAAAAATCAGTTTGGGGAATCTGAATCTTCATACAGAAATACTGGAAACGCACATTACTGATTCCACCAGCATGATTTCATCTGTGCAACAAGACTCCCGCCTGGTACAAAAAGATAGCTGTTTTACCGCCTTTTCCGGAATACACACAGACGGACACAGTTTTATTCCACAGGCCTGCAAAGCTGGAGCAGCACTTATCATTCACGAACAGGCATTTCAGGATGATTGGCTTTCTCATAGCCCACATACAAACTTTATCCGTGTCGCTGATAGCCGCCGGGCATTTTCTGCAATTGCCGCCCAGCTTTATGACTACCCAGCAGAATCACTGCCGATTATCGGAGTCACCGGAACTGATGGAAAAAGCACAACCGTCAGTCTATTACACCAACTTCTGCAGGCTGCTGGAGTTCGCAACGGTTATATATCAACTGTAAGTATGAACGATGGTAAGCAAGAAAAAAAGAACCACCTGCGCCAATCAACACCAGAAGCCGACGAAATACATTCAATGCTCAGGCAGATGATTGAAAATGGCTGTCGATGCGCAATTGTGGAAGCAACTTCCCACGGTCTTTCAGATAAAACTGCGCGGCTTGCTGACGTTCCTTTTCGCATTGGCATAATCACCAATATTACCCACGAGCACCTTGAGTTTCACGGAAACTTCGAACAATACCGACATGATAAAAGCAAGCTTTTCCAAAAGCTTGTAGGCACCCAAGCCGCAGCCATTATTAACGCTGACGATAAAAACTGCCTTTCCATGTTGGATATCCTGCCTCCTAGCGTACAAGCGTACACCTATAGCATACAAAGCACGTCTGCTGACTATTATGCCAAAATCACCCAAACAGGGCCTGAAGGCAGTGATTTCAGCCTGTACGGGCCTGAAAAACTAGCACAGCCAGTGCACACCCGTTTAGCTGGCGAAGTCAATGTTGCCAACATTCTAGCCGCTTCACTAGCCGCAGCACACTTTCTGCAAAGCCCCCAAGAAGCAATACTAGGCTACATCCCGCAATTACACGGCCCCAAAGGACGCATGATGCCGATTTCCTGTGGCCAGGATTTTTCTGTTTTTGTTGATTATGCCCATACCCCCGGATCGTTTACCAAAATTTTACCCATGATGAAAGGCATCACTTCTGGGAAACTCATTGTCGTGTTTGGTTCCGCAGGAGAGCGTGATAAGGAAAAACGGGCTATGCAGGGAGAAATCGCATCTCAATATGCCGATATTATCATCCTTACAAATGAAGACCCGCGGGCAGAAGACCCCCAAGCAATCCTAAACGATATTGCTAGTGGGATTGCGCAAAAAAAGGCAGAGAAGTCCGTATACCTTATTCCAGACAGAAGAATGGCAATCCAAACTGCCTTTCAGCTTAGCCAGAAAAATGATCTGGTATTATTGTTGGGTAAAGGCCATGAAGGTACCATCCAATTTGCTACACACAGTCTTGATTGGGACGAAGCAAAAATTGCAAAAGTACTATTACACGAAATGCTTACAAATAAGCAGCAGAATGAAACAACATAAAGCGGGGGGATCAACATGAAATATGCAGCCATTGTTTTCGGAGGGAAAAGCGGAGAACATGAAGTAAGCTGTTTATCAGCAACAAGTGTTTTGCGCGCTATTGACCGTAGCAAGTTTATCCCAGTTCCCCTCGGTATAAACAGAAACGGCCGCTGGTTTTTACAAGCAGAACAAAGCCTGGAAACCATACAAAATCCTGCTTATTCACTGAGCGTCTCCTGCGATCCTGAATCTGAAGTATTTTTTCAAGCTGAGGAAGGATTTTTTACAAAGGATAAAAAGCTACAAGTCGACTTGGTTTTTCCAGTACTTCATGGAAGTTTTGGCGAAGACGGGTGCATCCAAGGCTTATTAGAAATTCTGGATATCCCATACGTAGGTTCGGGCGTTCTTGGCAGCTCCGTCGGCATGGACAAACACTTGGCGAAACAACTTTGGGAAGCTGCTGGCATTCCAATAGTACCATATGTAAATCTGCACCATGACGATTTTAACCAGAATCCCCAAAGAGCTATTGAAACAATAATACAAAATCTTCAATTCCCTGTTTTTATTAAACCAGCAAATGGCGGTTCATCTGTAGGAATCCAAAAATGCTTCGATAAGGACGACCTTTCGAAAACACTAGAAAGCGCTTTCGCCTACGATACAAAAGTACTTATTGAATCATATATTGATGCCATTGAGGTCGAATGCTCAGTGCTCGGAAACCACATAATAAACACATTCCCCCCTGCCTCGATCGAACCGAAACATGATTATTATGATTATGATGCTAAATACACCGATCCGAACGGGGCCGAATTTCATATTCCAGCGAACCTTCCTGATGATGTTCAAAATACTATACGGTCCCTTGCTGCCCGTGCCTTTCGTGCGGTCGAAGCCCGCGGTCTTTCCCGGGTTGATTTTTTCTTATGCCGGCAAAGCGGGAATATCTATATCAATGAAATCAACACCCTTCCCGGCTTTACAAATGTTAGTCTTTTTCCTCGCATGTGCGCCGAAGGTGGAATCTCTTATCCGCAATTAATCACCACTCTCTTTGAGCTTGCCGAAGAAGAACACAAGCGGCGATCAAGCCTGAAATACGATACAAAATGAAATATGCAACACGAAGACCATACGCATATATCTTCATCTTGATTCAGCTGACTGTCTTCCTTCTTGTTTCGCCGATTTTGCTGGCCCAGGAGCCGGCAAATCCCGTAAGCAGCAATCTTGTTCTTCTACCGGAAGGTAGATTACCCGACTCTGCTGCTGAACAAAAAGCAGTTAATACTATTACAGATTTTCTAGATACGAATAATATCTACTACACAATTATCGATTACAACTCGATACATCTTTTCGATCAAACAATACCTTTTTCCCGTTCTCAAATAATCTACGTTCCTCCAACTCCCGGCAGTAATCGCCATAAACAGCCTTTAGAAAACTATCCTATTCTTGCAGTCCCTATTGATCAACCTGCCAAAACCGGATTCTCTGATTTAACAAGTGGCATTCATTTTGCCCTGAACATCATCTCTGATCTTTCATACCGACCATTTCCAGTTGCATTTTTAGGCGGTGAGTTCTCACCCGATATACAATGGGGC
>CAYNNU010000174.1:0-4226 GCA_964398645.1 uncultured Spirochaeta sp. | reverse complement strand
ATTCAGTAATTGCCTGTGCCATATCCAGATCGACCATGCGGGAATTCCACTCGCCTACCACAAGCTGGTCGTTAGTCAACTTATCCAGCCCCATTTCAAGACGAGTTTGCTGCGCACCTAGACGGCCCAGTTCGCCAAGCATGTTATTCAGGGCGGTATCGATGCCGCGCAGACCGTCGCCGCCAATCTCAAAAGAACGGCCTTCCATCATAGCATCTCGCAGGTTAATTACCATATCAAAGGCACTACCGCCGAAAACTTCTGCCGAAGGGGCAAAATTGTGCGGCGGACGGCTATCCTGAGCAGCAGAAAGGATTCCAAGATCCTGCAAGACAGTGCCGCCAGCGCGATCTTCCAGCCAAAGCTGTTGCGGCTCAGTGGTCTGCAAAATCAATGTGTTGTCGACTGAGTCCATACGGGCCTGAACCCCGGCTCCGGCGGCGTTAATTTTTGCCATTACTGCATAAACCGAATCACCGGCAGCCAGTTGCACTTCCTTGCCCTGAATACTGATTACAGAGTTTTCCTGCACCTGATAAGCTGAAGTATCTACCGAGCCGTAGACCTGCTGATTCTCCGCCCAGAATACATGATTGCCGGGGGTATTTACCGGAATATGCACGCCTTCGGCGATCTCAGTCATATTTCGAGTAATATCGCCGGTATAGCGGACTTCGGTGATCAATTCACCGGGGGAACCTGGAACCCGCCCGGTCAGGGTGGCAAATGGCAGGGTATCTACCCGAGATCCGCCAAACACCGCATTTCCTTTTCCATCGCGGGCGTTAGCAGTTGCCACCATTTCCTGCAAAAGCTCATCAACCTCAACTGCCATCTGACGCAGATCATCCTCGCTGTAGGTTCCGTGCGCGCCCTGAACAGCCAACTCTCGGATGCGCTGAAACACCTCCACTGAATGAGTCAGTTGCCCCTCGGCATAGCGCTGAGCATCAATTGCAGATGCTGAGTTTTCTTCAAAGCGCTCAAGCCTTGCTTGATAGGATTGCAGGCGGGACGCATGTGATGCTGCTATTGGATCATCGCGCAGCTCCTGAATCCGTCTTTGCGATGCAATCTGGTTCTGACTCTGTGATAGCTGCAATTCGCGATTGCGCATGTGATAAATCATATTATCGTTGCCGAAATTCGAACTAACTCGTTCCATCTATTACACTCCCAGCCTGTTCATCAGGACTTCAAGCATTTGATTTACTGTTGACATATATCGAGCAGCGGCATTATAGCCGTGTTGAAACTTAATCATCTGTGCAAGCTCTTCATCAATATTGACTCCGGAGATAGAATCCCGCAGGTCCCGCAAGTCTTTCATTACCTGGCGCTCAGTCTGCCAGGTCTGCTCAGCTTCCTGCCCCTTTAAGCCGATTTCTGCAATGCTATCGGCAAAATAATCGTCAAAAGTGGCATTCTGACCAACCATTACCGGATTATTGCGCAGGGAGGCAATCTCCATGGCCGCAGAGCCGTCGCCGTTTTCCGCCGGCTGGCCATCAACCATCAATCCGGCAGCGATTGTTGCCGGCTCAGCACGCAAAACAGGATTTACTTCGATCCAGCCGGAAGGGTTTGCCTGCGGAGCAACCGCAACGCTTTCAATACCAACCTGTAAATCAAGAGCAGCATCAGGTTGATCAGAAGTAAATGCCCCTTCCGGTCCCGGTTCGGTCAAAATACCGGCATAGCCAGCCAGAAACTGACCGCTATCCTGCACCAGACGGATCACAAAATCAGGATTTGCAGCATCCGCAGCCGGTGTTCCCTTTAACTGCAATTCATTATTCCGATTTAAGCGGGCAACAACCTCTGCACCAGACAAATTGATCCGCCGGACAACATCTTCAACCCGGTCTGAAGGAAAATACTCAACTGTAACCGGGCCATCAGGACCGCTTAAAAGCATCTGTCCCTCAATTCCAATCTGATCCTGGGCATTTAATTGATTGGCCCCAGTAATGCGGAAAATATGACTACTATCAAACTCACCGTCGCCGTTTGTATCAACATTTCCCAGCACATTATTCACTGCCGGCCGTTCAACAAAAAAGTCAACGCCGCTTTCCCCGTTCAGGCCGGAACCTTCCCGATGGATTTCGTTTACCAGGTCAACAAAGTTGATGGTCATATTATCGAGTTTCTGAATTTCCTCACGCAGATCACCGTCGCGCAATTCAAGATGAGCAGCCATGCCGCCGCCACGGGGATCAAAATCCTCATCGCCCCCGGCCCATACTACCCGCGAAAAACCATTGTTTTCCGGATTTGGGCGCAATGCCAGTTCTGCCCGCTGGGAACCCTGTACAATCATCCGTCCGCCAACATGAATGGAAAACTCATCTGCATCGCGTGTATCAGTTTGAATGTTTACGATGGTAGAAAGCTGACCAACCAGCAAATCCCGCCGGTCATACAAGTCATTGGGATTGTCCCCGTTGCCTTCAACCTTCACAATCTCTTCGTTCAGGCGCGCAATATCACTTGTAAGCTGATTAACGGTTTCCACATCGCCACGAATTTCCTCTTCCAGCATACCTTGAATACGATGCAGATCGTTGTAACGATTCTGAATCCCGTCCATTAAGGAAATACCGCGCTGTAAAACCGCTTGGCGAGCTGCCATCTGATCGGGATGCAATGACAATTCCTGCCAGGAATCCCAATAGCGATCCATAAGATTACGAACAGATCCCTCTCCCGGCTCTGTGTACACCTGTTCCACCATACGCAGAAAACCTTGGCGTTCATTCCAATATTCCTCGCCGCCGGCCTGGGAAACAATACGACCCTCCAGGATCATATCGCGCACCCGGGTAATTCGCACAGCTTCTACCCCTTGGCCAATCTGACCAGCACGCTGAGCACTGTTCAAACCAGGTTTATCCAAAGGCGGATACGGCTGCAACTCGACCCGCTGACGACTATAGCCCTCAGTGGCGGAATTACTCAGGTTATGTCCTGTTGTCTGCAAACCTACGTTATGGGCAATAATGCCCCGTTTTGCTAATTCAATGCCGGAAAATGTTGACTGCATACTCCCTCCTAAATGGGCAAACTATAAATGATGATTCACAACCATTGCTGGTGGCTGCTTGCCCTGCAAGTTTCCATCCCGCTGGTAAATACCCGAGCGCATCGATGGAAAAACTTCTTCTACAATACTATTCATCGTTTCCAGCGAGCTGGAAACGTAACTATCAATGTTTTCATGCAAGTGCTGAATTCTCATAACAGCAATCTTCAGCCGCCGATACAAGGATGCAATTTGCTGACGGCGATCGGAGCCGATATAGCCAAGGACAACCGAAAAATTTGCGCTTTCGGGCAAACCAAGCAACTGCCGCAATTCCTGTAAATATGCATGGCGCGTTTGTTCGCAACTGTGTACAGCTTCACTCAGGGCATACAAGCGCTCATTTGCCTGCTCAAGCATCTGCCAATCTTTCCGCATTACCGCGGTCTGCATATTGTGTTCTTCAATAATGAGGCCCTCAAGCAGCTCAAGCTGTCTTCCCATTGTTTCCTGAAATTCCATAATCAATTGCTGTATCTGCATACGGACTCCTTCTCTCTGATTTTCGGCATTTCTGCACAAAGCCTGAGCCTCAGCAGCACTTTTTTCACACACATTTCTCTGCATTCAATGCTTTTCCAATCCCGATGAGTCGGCTATACTACTGCCTCATGAAAGCGTTTTCAGCACTGCTTATTCCGGCTATTTTTCTATTTGCCCAGCCATTACAAGCAGAGAACATACAATTTCACGATCCCTACTCGATAGAAGCAGACCATATTGAAGCTGTTTTTTCAGAAATGACTGATGAGGAACGGCTGGCCCAATTATTGATGGTAGGCTGGCCGACCGCCGAGCCCAGCGGCGAAATAATGCGCTGGATCGAAGAGCGTAATCTGGGGTCGGTCAAAATCTTCGGCTGGAACGGCAGGGACGCCGGTGTACTTGCAAACAGCCTTTCCCGCATGCAAACCGCAGCGCGGCGGCAGGGATGCGGGATTCCGCTTTTTACCGCTACCGACCAGGAAGGGGGATGGGTACGCCACATCAAGGATGTTACCACAATCACTCCGGGTAATATGTCGATCGGTGCCAGCGGCATTTCCTACGATGCCTACCGAAGCGGCTACTATATTGCTGAAGAACTGCGCTATCTCGGGGTAAACATGAACCTTGCCCCGACCGTTGATGTCTACACCGA
>CAYNNU010000173.1:0-4263 GCA_964398645.1 uncultured Spirochaeta sp. | reverse complement strand
CATGTACGTCCAACCCCGCGAGCCGCAGCACTTTCTGATCAGGAAAAAGTAGAGATTAGAAAGTACAATATCATCTATGATGCTGTAGAGGATATTCGCTCTGCAATGGAAGGCCTTTTGGCACCTGATTTACAGGAAGAAACAATCGGTGCTGTTGAAGTACGCGAAACCTTCAAAGTGCCAAAAATCGGCCTAATTGCCGGTTGTTACGTTACAGAAGGAAAGGTTACCCGCGGTAGTAATGTACGTGTTTTCCGTGATGATGTTGAAATTCATACTGGAAAAATTTCATCACTAAAACGATTCAAAGATGATGCAAAAACTGTTGAAGCAGGCTATGAATGTGGTATAGGAATAGAAAATTACACCGACGTGAAGGTTGGTGATATTATTGAATCCTACATTATCAAGGAAGTAGCAAAGAAACTTGATTCTAAGAGCTCATGAGTACACATCGCCTTGAACGAATACAACATATAATTGCCTCCGCTATCGGCGAAATGATAGTTAGCAGAGCAGTAAAAGACCCACGAGTCGATTCGCTTGCATCTGTTCATAGGGTAGTCGTATCGAACGATATTTCATCAGCACGTATTTATATTTCCGGCTATCTTGATGAACATAAATTAGAAAAATGTGTTCAAGGGCTCAATTCAGCAGCAGGTTTTATCCAAAAGAAACTTGCTGCTGTACTGAAAACCAGACGGACGCCAAAACTTGTCTTTTTCGTTGATACTTCCGTTTCTGATGGCTTTTCAGTAATAAACGATTTATTACCACAGGTGTAATACCCAATGCACGGGATTGTCCTCATTCATAAAGCCCCGGGGATCAGCTCTTTCAAGGCTTTATATCCAATTAAAAAACAGTTTCCCAAAAAAACAAAGATTGGTCATACAGGTACTTTGGATCCATTCGCAGAAGGTCTGCTTGTGGTTCTATGTGGTAGTTTTACTCGATTAACTGAATATAGTTTGCAAAAATCTAAAAGATACATTGCTGACATTCAGCTTGGCCAGGAAACAGACAGTTTAGATTCTACTGGAGCAATAATAAAATCAAAACCGGTTCCACCTAAAGATGAAATCTTACAAAGAATACCTGAGTTACATAATCAATTTAGCGGAAATATTCAACAAATTCCTCCCGCATACAGCGCAATCCATATTCAGGGGAAACGGGCCTACGAACGGGCTAGGGCAGGTGAAATAATTGAAATGCCGAGTCGACAAATTACAATCCATTCGATTGACATACAGCTTATTTCCGATACCTGTCTTCGCTGTGAAGTCGAATGTTCTTCCGGAACATATATACGCAGTTTAGCCCGCGATATTGCAGTTTCTCTAAATACGTGTGGACATGTTAAGAACCTGATCCGAACCCATATTGGGGATTTTTCCCTAAAGGATGCTGTTGTTGCCGAAAATGCCCACAAAAATCTCAGGTCTGATATACAGATGTATACAAAATTAACTGGTAATCAAGCGATATACATACAAGATGAATATCTTCCGGCATTTATTCAAGGAAAAATTATTCAGAAACAATGGTTCATTGAAAATTCGCAGAACTTTTCAATGAATGAACATGTAGGAGTCTTTGATTCACAAGAAAAATTTATTGGACAAATACAACTTCAAGAATCCAAGTATCGGTATGATCTTGTTATCCCGCAAAGCAGGGGTGATCAAGTATGACACGACTCATCTCGTGGTACGATTTTTTACAAAGTAATTTTTTTCCCCGTGCAGCAATCACCATAGGTGTTTTTGATGGCGTACATCTTGGACACCAGAAACTATTACAAGCAATTATTGATCATGCCAACACGTATAAAAGCACCCCATTAGTCTTCACGTTTTGTTCAGACCTTAAAAAAACTACCCGCGGTCTCTCCCATACTCAAGTTCAAACAATAGAAGACCGTCTTGATATTTTTGCTGAGCTTGGGATATACCATGTTGTGCTGATTGACTTTACTGAAAAATTCAGTAACCTGTCTGGAGAATCATTCTGGAATACTGTACTTTCAAAGGTACCCATTCAATATCTTGCGTTAGGTGATGATTTCCGAATGGGGCACAATGGTAAACTAGATATTACCGGAATACAGAACTATTTTTTCCAGTATGAAAAAAATCAGGATGCTTTATGTCATACAGAAATTGAGGTAATTCCTGCTGTAATGATAGGTGGCAAACGGG
Organism: uncultured Spirochaeta sp.; assembly: GCA_964398645.1. GTDB lineage: Bacteria > Spirochaetota > Spirochaetia > DSM-27196 > DSM-8902 > Spirochaeta_B. The sequence continues at coordinate 2,056 of CAYNNU010000173.1, read as the reverse complement.
TTAGTAGTAGCAGACTGCGAGACGCAGTTCGCCAGGGAAATGTTGAAGAATATGCCCGCTTAACCGGAAGAGCATATACGCTTAAACTCTCCCAAAATCAAACCCTACGTCCTGGAGAAAAAATACAATTTCCGCCAGGGGGGACCTATTTGGCAACTGCTCTGGATGCGAATGGAAAAATGTGTAGGAAGACAGATATTGTTCAAATTACACCAGAAGGAATAGTTAAAACTGCAATTGCAAATGCAGATAGAATTCAATTACATAGAATGATGTCGATTGACATTCAATAATAAAGGAGACTGAAAAAATGCCACTTACAAAAGAAAAAATTGCTTCCATTGTTGCTGAATATGGCAAGGATGCTCAGGATACCGGTAAAACTGAAGTGCAGGTAGCACTGCTTACACAACGTATTACTGATCTGACTGAGCATTTGAAAGTGCAGAAAAAAGATCACAGTTCACGTCGCGGATTGCTCAAACTGGTTGGACAGCGCCGCCGTCTGCTTCGTTACTTACAAAACAATAATCTCGAAGCATACCGTGAAATTATTAAGAAACTGGGCCTGAGAAAATAATACACTGTATAATTTTCAATTTTGGCTATCTGTATTTTCTTAATCAGCCAATACAGAACACAAACATGAACAAAGAGAAATATTATGAATGAAAAGAAAGAAGTTAGAGTAAAAGTAGGACAATCAGAGCTGGTTTTTGAAACAGGTAGAATGGCTAAGCAGGCAAATGGGGCTGTATTTGCTACCATGGAAGGTACAGCAGTTATCTCCACAGCAACTTGCAGTAGTTCCATCCGCGAAGACCTTGATTTTGTACCACTATCAGTAGAATACAATGAAAAATATTATGCGGCCGGAAAAATTCCTGGTGGATTTCTAAAACGCGAAGGTCGACCGAAAGACAAGGAAATTCTCGTTTGCCGTTTAATCGACCGCCCCATGCGACCATTGTTTTCCAAATCATTTAAAAGGGAAATCCAGATTGTACCAACTGTTATCTCCACTGACCAAATCAATCCACCCGATGTAACAGCTATGTGTGCTGCTTCAGCTGCGGTTACCATTTCTGATATCCCTTTTGATGGACCAGTTGCTGCTGTACGGGTTGGAAGACTTGACGGTAATTTCATTATCAACCCAACCTTTGATCAGATTGCAAACGGTGAAATGGATATCATTGTTGCCGGTACTCATGATGGAATTACAATGGTTGAAGGTGGAGGGCAGGAAGTAGCTGAAGATATTCTACTTGAAGCAATTGAGCTTGCACATGAAACCATTATTCGTATTTGTGATGCACAGCTAGAATTGAAAAAACTGGCTGGAAAAGAAAAATTGCCCTTACTCGATGCCCCAGCTCCTTTGGAAAATGAACAGGCTATTCTTGATTTCGCCCGTCCCAAAATGCAAGAAGCATGTTTTGTACTTGGGAAATTTAAGCGTTATAAAGCTATTAAAAGTGTAAAATCAGAAACTCTTGAGGCTTTTGCAGAAACAATAAATGAAACGAATGAAAAACAGTTTTCTGCGCTTTTCGATAAACTTGAACAAACAGTTGTTCGTGAAAGCATATTAAAAAATAAAAAACGAACTGACGGAAGAGGACCGGAAGATATTCGTCCTATTGTCTGTGAGGTTGATGTTCTTCCAAGAACACATGGTGCTGCATTATTTACCCGTGGTGAAACACAGGCATTAGCAATCACCACATTGGGAACTGTCTATGATGAGCAAATAATGGACGACATTGAAGGTGATCGACGTGAAAACTTTATGCTCCATTACAATTTTCCTCCTTTCTCAGTTGGCGAAACAGGAAGAATGGGAACTGGCCGACGGGAAATTGGTCACGGACATTTAGCGCATAGATCATTAAGCCCAATGTTGCCAAAAAAAGAAGCATTTCCCTATACAATTCGAGTTGTTTCTGAAGTACTTGAATCAAACGGTTCTAGTTCTATGGCAACCGTGTGTGGTGGTTCTATGTCCCTATTAAATGCCGGCGTACCATTAAAAGAACCTGTTGCTGGTATTGCC
>CAYNNU010000172.1:0-4295 GCA_964398645.1 uncultured Spirochaeta sp. | reverse complement strand
TTTGATGCCTCCTAATACCATAGTACAACTAGAAGAATGGGATGGCTTTTCTAGTAGTTTTGAAACTATAGATATTACGGGGGTTGATGCACATGGCTGATGGAAAAGACCCGCAACATCAGGATGCAAGGGCAGCCGCTATTTTGTATACTCCTGATTTGCCGGCGCCGATTGTGTTAGCAAAGGGGAAAAAGCATCGGGCAGAATCAATTATTCGCATTGCCCGGGAAAACAATGTGCAAATTGTTTCTGATATGAATATTATTGATAATTTGGATGAGTTGGAAATTGGTCAGTATATTCCACCGAATCTATTTGGCGTAGTGGCACGTTTGCTGCGTTTCGTTTATACTATTGATAATCATGGCTAGTACATCAGCAGCAGAAAAATGTGCATTCCTTCGAAAACCGCTTGAAAGTGAGCAGATGCAGCAGATAGAGGCTGCATACGGTACGTATATTGCCTCATTCAAGCCAGTTTATGACGCAGTTCGTAATCATACCCGGGTCGATAACGATCAGATTCAAAAATTGGTCAAAAAAATCCTTCAGGATATTGAAGGCAGTGAAAGCGATTATAAGCAATTTATGCTGTATGGTTTGCAGGGAGGTTCGGATTTTAATCAGAATGCTGTGAATGTTGCTGTAATTTCCGCCTTATTAGGGCAGCGATTGGAATTAGCTCGTAAGGAAATGAGAATATTAACTACCGGAGCGCTATTGCATGATCTGGGAATGCAGCGTATACCACCAGAAATTCTGTCAAAAACGAGTGCTCTCAGTAGTGAAGAACAGCGTCTTGTGCAAACATATCCGGTTCATTCCTATAAAATTATTACGGGTGAATTATCATTCCCAGATGAAATAGGACTTATAGCCCTGCAACATCAAGAGCGCTGGAGCGGAGGCGGGTATCCTCGAAATCTTTCTGGAAAGTCGATAGATCGAAATGCTCGGATTGTTGCTGTTGCAGATTCTTTTGAGGCAATGCTGAGTAAGCGTCCATATCGAAACAGTATGGATGGCTATGAAGCTGTTAGGGCAATTATTCGCGATAATGGCCAAAGGTTTGATCCAGAGATAATCAAAGTATTTATTCGTACCTTTGGAATATATCCTCGGGGATGTCTGTTATTATTGAACAATGGTTCTATAGGTCGTGTTTTGGATATCAATTCACAAGCTCCCTTGCGACCATTAGTAAAAATCATGATTGATCCGGATGGAAATGAATACGCCAACGATAACGGGCCGGAAATTGATATGCGAACAAATAAACATGTTTTTGTCGTAAAAGCTATTAATCCTGAACAATTTGCTCAAGAATAGGAACAGGCTATGGCCGAAGGGGCTTCCATACGCGGACGCTGGGGTGAAAGCCTTGCCTCCGACTATTTACAACAACTTGGATATAAAATTCTTAAAAAGAACTATAAACGCTGCGGCGGAGAGGTCGATATTATAGCTAGAGACGGTGAAGATATTGTCTTTGTTGAGGTCAAAACGTGGTTACACACGCCTTATGTTGACCTTGGAACTGCAATATCAGCCGCTAAGCAAAAGCGGATACAGCGCACAGCAGTGTTGTATCTGCAGGATAATCCTGAGTTTGACGGGTGTAGCATGCGTTTTGATGTTGTGCTCATCGGTGCTGATTCAGGGATTGACCATTTACGTGATTCTTTTTAAGGAGCCGGCAGTTATGTCAAGTTTTCAGGACAATAATCGCAGTCAGGATAAAACCAGCGAACTGCGGGAAAAGATCCAGGATGAGGCATATATTTCTACGGCTATTGAAAGGATAGCTGAGATGATGACCAAAGAATTGTTTCCTGAGCAGGAAACCTTGCGGTATAGTACTTCAAAAAACCCGGATGGATCACTCGCTCACCAACGCGAGTATTTCGGCGGCTAATCTTCGTTCGTTTCCCGTTCCATTGCCAAATGCATATTCCATAATCTCTTCTAGCAGATTTTCCTCAAGAATGTAGTAGTTTGCTTCTCGAAGGGCCAAAAGCAGTAAGGCACGACCGAATCCGGGGTCTTTTTCGTAGCTTCGGTTTCGGCGGAGTCTGTGAGTAAGAATTGCTTGTCCCTGGTTAGAAAAACCAACGTTTGGTAGGGCATCAGCTGCTTCGGCCGCAATACTCGGATTGGGTTCATTGCGCAGGATTGCAAGTAGCTTGCTATGGGCAGCCGGCCCCATTTCGCTTAATTGTTGAACGGCGGCTATTTGGGCATAGAATGGGTATACCGGCGGGTTTTCATACCGTAGAAAAGCCTGCCCGGCAATTTTATATAATACCTCAAGGGCGTGGGGGTTAGAACGAAGAATTGTTTGCTGTTGCAGTAATTCCTGGATACCTTGTATTGCATTCAATTGTAATTGTGTATCGCCAGAATTGGCCTGTGCAGAAAAAAGGTTATAGGCAAAATCATTCATATCAGGATAATCAGAATTGCTGGATATATCATCATTTTCATGTTGATTTTCGATCCAGTTGGGTAGTGTATCTTGGTTCTGCTGTTCTTCTGCCCATAGACCGGTACTTGAAAAATAAAACAGGATAAGGGCTATACAGCTTGCGACCTTCATTCTTGTATCATAGCATATACATATAGACTGCAAAACAGCTTATTGTCATTTGTCAGCCGTTGGCCGATATGCTTGACATAACATAATGATTCCGGTAATGTGCTCTCTATTGTTAACAATATCGTAGAAGAAAGGAAGTAGTACGATGGCAGTACCAAAGAAGAAACATTCCAAAGCGCGGACTCGCCGCCGAAAGGCAATCAATTCAAAGTTGGCAGTGCCAACACTTGTTACAAGTCCCGAATCCGGCGAAAAGGTTCGCCGACATTGTGTTGATCTTGCATCAGGTTTTTACCGTGGAAAGCAAGTAATCGACCCCGATAACATGTAAACCAACTATACTGTGTATGGTATTAATACAGGAGGCTAGATATGGACGAAGTATTTGAGAAGGTGAAAAAACTGATAGTTGACAAGTTGGAAGTAGAAGAGAGTAAGGTTACTCCCGAGGCTTCTTTCCGTCAGGATCTTGGCGCAGACAGTCTTGATACCTATGAGCTGGTATATGCTATCGAAGAGGAAATGGGCATTACTATTCCCGATGAGAAAGCAAATGAGCTTGAAACTGTGAAAGACGCTCTGGATTACATTAAGAGTCAGCAGTAGTCTTACGTGCTGTTTAAAAAGCACTCACGAATATATACAGCGATTTCTTCCGAGCGGAAGAAATCGCTGTATCTTTTTCAGCGTCATGCAGGAATTAAAAGCCGTAATCTTGAATTATTAAATCAGGCTTTTTTTCATCGTTCCTATGCCAACGAGAATCCAGAGTCCATCGGGAATAATGAAAAACTTGAATTTCTTGGAGATTCTATCCTCGGTCTGGTTGTTGCTGAACGCTTATATACATTATTGCCAGATAAGGCCGAAGGTGAACTTGCACGGATAAAATCCTTTGTAGTGAGTGAAAATAGTTTGGCGGCAATTGCCCAAACGATTCATTTGAATGATTTTATTCTCATTGGAAAGGGTGAAGAGCAAAGCGGCGGACGTCAAAAAAAGGCAATATTAGCCGATACCATGGAAGCTGTTTTTGGAGCCGTGTATCTGGATCTGGGATTTGAAGCCGCTCGTACATTTATACTGCATCTATTGAATCCTGAAATACAAAAGGTTTTACAAAACAAACATCGCCGCGATTACAAAACACTTCTTCAGGAACATGTACAAAAACACTATAAAAGCTATCCGCGCTACTCAGTAGTAAAAAAAAGCGGACCGGATCATGATCGTACGTTTTGGATTCAGGTTGAAGTTAATGGACGTACTTTTGGTCCATGTAGCGGAAAAAATAAAAAAGAAGCTGAGCGGGAAGCTGCCGCCATTGCGTATACACATTTGTTTGAAGAAACAGAATAGCCTGCGCCATTTTGCAGGTATCTCTACATAATTTCCATTTCTATACATAAATATTGGTGATTTCTGGTCGATACTTTTAGAAGATGAAAGTAGCAGTTTTTTTTACTGGAAAACAGAAAGATACCGTAATGGATGTTCTCAAATCGTTGAAAGAGCAATCTATACCTGCGGTTGGATATCATATTGGTCAATCTTGGGAAAATTTGAATGGTGAAGAATGGGGATTTCATTTACAACAGGTTTCTCACGTTGTAATTCCTGCTGTTTCGCGTATGCATAAGGCCCGTTGGTTTTCATTTATTATTGGTTTCGCAATTGGGTCAAATTCACCGGTATATGT
>CAYNNU010000171.1:0-4335 GCA_964398645.1 uncultured Spirochaeta sp. | reverse complement strand
CCGGTAGACCGCCCGGTGATAATAGAGAGTAGCAGCTTCTGGTGCCCCTTGTTGTTGCAAGCATTCTCCAATCACAGCAAGGTAGTAGGCGTTGTAGATGTTGTGAGGTTGCTCGCTGATTATTCTGCTGGCAAGTTTTTGAATTTGTTCGAACTGGTTGTTTTTGTGTAATTCTTGAACCAACTGGTCAAAAGCAGCTAATTGATCGCGAGGCGAGGTTTGTTCTAGATTGATGATTTCAATTAAGCGTGCGGTGTCAGCTTCAAAATTGGGTATGCCAGTTTCTTTTGAACAGGACGGGAAGAGAACAATGATAATACTGAAAAATAGAAGTGTTAGTAAGGCACGCATATTCTTAAATTTATCCAATATGATTGAGTGTTGCAAGTGGACATATACTCACCCTTTTGTTACTGTTTAGGTGGAGGCAAAAGCTCTATGGTAGTAAAAGTTGGGAAGCGTTTTTATATTGGTCTGGCAATAGTTCTGACTGGTTTGTTATCTTTGTTGCTTACGCTTGAAGTCTTGCCTTCGGTTGTCTCTGTATGGCCGGGTGTATTGATTGTTTTAGGATTATATTTGTTATATCGTGGTTACCAACCAGAAAGGGGCGAAGGTGCTATTTTTATCGGTTTTTTCTTTCTCCTAAGCGGTATTGTGCTTGTACTCTTAAATACTGTTATCACCTGGGCCGAATTGGAACAAATCTGGCCTCTTTTTATCATCGTAATATCATGTGCTCTGTTTTTTTATGGCAGGAATAAGCCGAGAGAACGGCGGGCCATGTATACAGTCCCGGCAGCAGTTGTAATGGCGATGGGTTTCATTTTTCTTATGTTCAGTCTGGGTATAGTAACAGTTTCATTTAAAGATTTTATGAAGCGATGGTGGCCCTTGGTTTTGGTAGTTTTTGGTTTTTTTGTTATGTTGCAGCCTTTGTTAAAAAAACGTTCCACTTAGCTGTTTTGTGGCTGTTAGCGGCTGATATATTTTTTGATTGCTTTTTCAAACAGTTCTAATGCCTGAGCAATATTTGCGCCTTGTAATTCAATGGTGATTTGTGCCGTTTGCCTATATATTGAGTCTCTTCGTTGATATAACTGTGCAAATGACGTGCGTGGGTTATCAGCATCCAAAAAGGGAGGAAGCCCACCGGCGATGACTCTTTCGTATAGAACAGCCTCGTTTTCTTGTAGATAGATACCTAGGCCGATACTGCTTAATTCTTTCAAGGCGGCTGGATTATCGGCAACGCCACCACCGGTAGCAATAATCTGCGGCCGGTTTGAGTAAATTTTCAAATAGCGTACAGCAGCAGTTTCGAGATTGCGGAATACATCTGGACCTAGTGCTTTATAGATATCGCGGGGTGTCCGTCCTTCTTGGTGGTAGGATTCGCGTGCCCGATCTAGGATAACTTCGTCCAAGTCGATCCAAGCCATGCGGTGTTTTTCGGCAAAACATTGCCCAAGAGTTGTTTTTCCAACATGTTTAATCCCCAGAAGTACGATGGATTGGTCTATCCTTTGCGGCTGGGGGAAATCGACGATGTCCATTCCAATATGGTAACCCGTACACGCTATACTAAGCAAGATATTCTGTTGAGTGTAATGAAAATAATACTTTTTGACCGCAATAGCTTTGTCTTGACGTCAATCCATGGCCGGTTTACTATGAAACAAATGATCAGCGATAGTGTTTCTTTAACTGCAGCCAACGCCCTTTTGAGTTCAGTATGCACCTACAGCAGTGAGGGGATTGTTCTAGCAGATGGTAAAAATGGAATAAGCTTTGCAAATACTGCTTTTCAGCGTATGACCGGTTATACTTCTCGCGAATTATTCGGGCGCAGCATGGAAGATTTTCGACCCGAAGGCTATGGTGACTCTTTTTTTGAACGAATGCGGGAAAAACTTTCGGAGCAGGGAAAGTGGACAGGCGATTTATGGAGCAGGCGGAAAGAGGGTGACTATTTTCTCGCACGAGTAACCGTTATTCGTGTTCAGGAAGAAAGCGGTGAAGAGCATTTATGTTATCTGTATAATGATATTTCCAAGGTCCGTGAGGCGGAGGCTAAGCTTCGGCATAGCGTGAATCATGATCCTCTTACGGATTTACCCAATAGAATTTTGCTTTTGGAACGGGTTGAAGCCGCAATAATGCAGGCATCCCGAAAAAATCGTGGGTTATCGCTGCTTATTGTGGATCTTGACGATTTTAAGCGAATAAATGATGGGCTGGGCCATGGCATTGGTGATAGCGTGATTAAACTTGCCGCAAACCGCATACAGTCTACCATACGGATTGGCGATTCCGTTGCCCGTTCGGGAGGGGATGAGTTTACCGTCCTCTTGCCGGATATTCGTTCTGCTAGTGAAGCAAAGGAAATAGCTGAAAGAATCATAGAGGTGTTGGCTGAGCCTTTTGTTATGCGGGATACTTCAATTTATTTGGGGGCAACTACCGGAATTAGTGTATATCCTGATGACGGAACACTTGCGCAAACCTTGATGCGGAATGCGGATTTGGCACTTTTGCGGGCAAAGCAGCATTGCAAGGGAACCTATCAATTTTTTACTCCCGATTTGAACGAGCGGGCGCAAAGGCGAATACAGTTGGAAGAAATTGTTCGTTCCGCCTTGGATGATGAGCTTATTCAAGTATATTTCCAGCCGGTAATAGATATGGAAAGTGGGAAACTAGCCTCAAGTGAAGCCTTGGCTCGTTTGTTTCATCCTGAAAAGGGGGAAATTTCGCCGGGGCAGTTCATTCCATTAGCCGAAGAAAGCGGGCTGATATATCGCCTTGGTGCCTACGTATTTGAAAAAGCATGTAAACAGTATGCAAATTGGCTGCAACATGGGGTGGTTAAGGCATCTGTAGCGGTGAATTTATCTGCACGACAATTTATTCAACCTGATTTGTTGCAGAATATGCTGGCGATTTTGGAGCGCACTGGCCTGCCGCCACAGCATGTTACTATTGAAATTACGGAAAATAGCATCATGGAGGATATTGAAGATTCAATAAAAATCTTGCGGTCTTTCAAAGATGTAGGTATGAAGATATCGATAGATGATTTTGGCACTGGCTATTCGAGTTTGAGCTATTTGAAGACGCTTCCGGTTGATCAATTAAAGATTGATCGCAGCTTTATTCGTGATCTCATGTTTCGGGATAACCAAGCTGCTATCGTAACAGCAATTATTTCAATGGCGCACAGCATGAATATGCGGGTTGTTGCTGAAGGGGTGGAAACAAAACAGCAGTTCGATTTTTTGAAAAGAAGCAGTTGTGATTTTGTTCAGGGCTTTTATTTTTCCAAACCACTGAGTGTGGAAAATGCCCAGCCACATTTTGAAAAGGAAACCCTCTTCTTTAACGGGAGTTAAATAGCTGTATGGAGAATAGTAAAGAATTCCGCTTGGAATCTGATTCTTTAGGCGATGTACGTATACCCGCAGGGGCTTTATGGGGCGCACAAACGCAGCGCGCTGTAGATAATTTTACTATTTCTTCTTATCCCATGCCTGCATTCATGCGCCGCGCATTGGCCTTAATCAAGTATGCTGCAGCTTTGGCAAATGCAGATTTGGGAAAACTTGATCAGCAAAAAGCTCAGGCCATTTCGAATGTCGCACTGAGAATTTGGAATGGGCAGCTAGCAGAGGCCTTTCCTGTGGAAGTGTTTCAAACAGGCTCCGGGACCTCATGGAATATGAACATGAACGAGGTTATTGCTCGTTGTGCATCCGCGGCTGATGGGATACTCATTCATCCGAATGATCATGTGAATATGGGGCAATCTTCGAATGATGTAATACCGTCCGCAATAAATATTGCCTGCTTAATGGGGCTTGTTGATCTTCGTAAAGCCATTTGCCGTTTACGTGATGAACATCTTATCAAAGGAAAAGAGTTTTTTCCGGTTGTAAAACTTGGCAGAACCCACCTGCAGGATGCAGTGCCGGTTCGTTTGGGTGATAGCTTTTTGGCTGTTGCGGCGCAATTAGATCAGTCGCTTGAAATGTTGGATGCAGCGATTCCGGCCCTGCAGCGTTTGGCCCTTGGTGGAACAGCTGCCGGTACCGGCTTGAATACCCATCCGGATTTTGCTAGTAGGGCATGCAAAGCAATTTCGGCAGAATTGGGCCAAGAGGTGCAAGCTGCCAGCATCCCCTCGGCAGAAATGAATAGCCGCTTACCCCAGGTGTTTTTGATGTCAGCCATGCAGTTGCTTGCTACAATTTTACAGCGCTGGAGTATTGATTTACGATTGATGTCCAGCGGTCCTAATGGGGGGCTTGGAGAAATATCTTTGCCAGAGTTACAGCC
>CAYNNU010000170.1:0-4360 GCA_964398645.1 uncultured Spirochaeta sp. | reverse complement strand
ATAGTGTTCGCGTTGGAACATCTCCGCAAGAATCATTTTATCAGATTGAAACCGTTGAAGGCCCCTGGACTATGGGTGAAGACGGCCACAACCTGGGACACAAAATCAAGCATAAAGCTGGATACTTCCCTGCCACTCCGCAGGATACACAGATGGATCTACGCTCTGAAATAACCACGAAGATGGAAGAAATGGGAATCACTGTATTCCTGCATCACCACGAAGTTGGAACCGCTCAGGGCGAAATCGGCGTGAAGTTTGGTGACATCATCACCGCTGGTGATATGGTTCACAAGTATAAATATGCGGTAAAAAACACAGCATATAAGTACGGAAAAACAGCTACCTTTATGCCGAAACCCATGTTCATGGATAACGGAAGCGGTATGCACGTTCATGCCTCTATCTGGAAAGATGGCAAGAATACCTTTGCTGGCGATAGCTATGCAAACATGAGCCAGACTGCCCTGTATGCAATCGGCGGACTTTTGAAGCACGGCCGTTCTATTCAGGCATTTACCAATCCGACTGGTAACTCTTACCGTCGTCTGGTTCCTGGCTACGAAGCTCCGGTTAAATTGGCTTACAGTGCAACTAACCGTTCTGCAGCCATCCGTATTCCTTATGTTGATGGTGATGCTGCCCGCCGTTTTGAGTTCCGCTGTGGTGACTCAAGCGGATCTGCATACCTGAACTTCGCTGCTATGACCATGGCAATGATTGATGGTATCCGCAACAAGATTGATCCGGGCGCTGCTTTGGATAAAAACTTGTATGACTTGCCGCCGGAAGAAGCTGCTTCCATTCCAAGCACCTGTTCAACGCTGGAAATGGCAATCGACGAAATGCTGCGTGATAAAGACTGGCTGACAGCAGGTGATGTTTTCACCGAAGAGTTCATCGATGCGTACGTTGATTATCGTCGCAGCGAAGAAATTGAGCCGCTGAAACTGCAGCCCACACCACTGGAATTTGAATTGTACTACGACGTGTAAGCGTCTGGTACATGTCCTCACCTCCGGGGCTGTCCGGGCGTTGCCCGTGCAGCCCCCTTTCCCATTTTTGGGTCTGCTTGTCCGTTCCTTGTACAGGAGCGGATTTTTTTTGCCTTGTACAAGTTTTAGAAAAGGTTCATAGTTTGTTGAGATAAAAAGGGAGGTTATCATGCCATCGAATGTGCATCCTGGAAAAATGCAAATCAAAATACTGCTTGCAAACGTGAGTATTCCTGTATTTCTGAGTGTAGTGCGGGAAATAATCAGCGGGCTTTTTAATGCCAATCTTGATATGACTCTTGTGCAGCGCTTGCATTTTTCTATTGTGAGGCAGATGACAGCCCATATAGCGGTGATTTTCTTTAGTGTAATAGTGGCCTTTATTGTATTGCTGATGCTACGGCCATTGTTTGTTTTTTTACGAAAGGGGCTTTCCTATGAGAAGGCTCGTAAGGTTGCGGTAAAAATTCCGTTTTTTCTTATTGGTCTACATAGCTTGTTTTGGTTCTTGGGAGTTACTGCTCTGTATGCCTTTGTGTTTCATTGGGATTCGCCCGGGGGAAACAGCTATTTGGTGGCTTTGGCCCTGGCGCTTGCCACAAGTTTGAGTACCGGTCTGGCAACAGCCTTAACCACAAATCATATTCTGCTTCCGGCGAAATGCAGCTTGGAAATGGAAACTATTGGCGAAAAAGACCGTGATCTGTTTACCAGGTACAAGGATGTCTGGGTTCTGGTATCGGCTATTTTTGCCATGTCCATATTCCAAGGGTACGTGGCATGGTTTTTTATGCAGACTCAGTCAGCTGGGTTTTTGACTTCTTTTGTTGCTTTGTTCTTTGGAGTCGGCGGTTTTTATGTTGTGCTGTTTACTCTTTCCTATCTGGAGTCGAGCTTCCAGCTAAACTTGTTGCGGGAAAGAATGGCAGAACTAGCCGGGGTTGATGGAGATTTAACCAAGCGGATCACGCTCATCAGCTTTAATGTTGTTGGGCAAATATCAGCTTTGCTAAATACCTTTATTTCGGGCCTGGCAGAATTAATTAAGCGGGTCAAAGATGCTTCTGATGAGCTTGAAAGTGCTGAGCGGGATTCGGCAAAACAAATGGATGTAGCCTCTGGCGAAATATCAGCCGGGGCGGATCGATTCGCAAGTATTCAGCAGCAGTTTTCCTTGCATGCGGAAAGTGTGAACTCAACCCTTGATGCCCTGCATCATATTACCGAGCACGTAAAGGATCTGGAAAAGCAGATTCACGGTCAGTCTGACACAGTAACCGAGTCCTCTGCATCGGTAGAGCAAATGCTTGCAAATATCGATTCTATTAACAATAACAGTCAACAGGTAAATATCGCTTTGAAACAGCTTGAGGAAGCTACCGGGGTCGGCATGGCAAAGATCAAGGATTCAACCGGACAGATCACCCAGGTTGCCGAGCATTCGGAAACGCTTTTGGAGGCAAATACCCTGATTTCTCAGGTTGCGGCGCAGACAAACCTTTTGGCAATGAATGCCTCTATCGAGGCGGCTCATGCCGGTGAGTACGGCCGTGGATTTTCGGTTGTTGCAGAAGAAATTCGTAGTCTGGCCGAGAATGCAGCGATTCAATCTAAGACCATTGGTGCGCAGCTCAAGGAATCGCAGCGGATGATTTCGCAGGTTGAAACGGTATCCAAAGAGGCGCTGGATTCGTTTAACGTTGTTCAGGATTTGGTAACCAAGACCGGGCGCCTGGAAGCGGAGGTTGCGGCAGCAATGGCTGAGCAGCGAAATGCCGGTCAATATATTATGACATCCCTACAAAGAATGACGGATATCACCCGGGAAGTAACCGAGGATGCCGGAAAGATTACGTCTGAATCAACAGCTGTTTTGGGAGAAATGGAGAAGCTAAACGAGATAACCGAGCAAGTGCGGATGGTAATCAAAAATCTGGATGATAGTTTTGCTGCTGTGGCTGGCGCATTCGCCACTCTAGAAGAGTTGGAAGTACGCAATCGCCGGGCTGCTTTTGCGGTTACGGAAGTTACCCACCGCTTTACGGTGTAATCTTTTGCGGACTGGGTGTATACTGTCTAACAGATCATGGAAGCTCCTGAAGAACAAAATGAACGGATCATCATTGTCTCTAACCGCCTGTCGGTTTCCGTCGGGCTGGATGAAGGCAATCTAAGCTTTTCTCAAAGCATGGGCGGACTTGCTACCGGCCTTTCAAGCCTGCATGAAAGTTATGATATGCTTTGGGTGGGCTGGCCGGGAATTCCGAGCGAGGAAATGACCCTCGAGCAACAGCGCCTGGTTGAACAACGCCTGGCGGATGAGTATTCCAGTCTTACTGTTCATTTATCGCGGGAAGAAGTTCAGCAATTTTATCTGGGCTTTTGTAACAATACAATCTGGCCCTTATTTCATTATTTTCCATCCTATGTTGAATTTGATCATTTGAATTATGCATCCTACGAGCGGGTCAATCAGTTGTTCTTTGACCGCTTAAAACCGCATATCCGTCCTGGTGATAGCATCTGGGTGCATGATTACCAGTTGATGCTTTTGCCCCAGCTCATTCGCGATGAGTTTCCTGAGAGTCAGGTAGGCTTTTTTCTGCATATACCCTTTCCTTCTTACGAGATGTTTCGGCTGCTACCTTGGCGGCGGGAGCTTTTGGAGGGCCTGCTGGGTGCCGATTTGATTGGATTTCATACCTATGATTATGCTCGCCACTTTTTGTCTTCTGTGCGCAGGATTGTCGGCTTGGATAATCATCTTGGTTCTATTGCGTTTGAGGGTCGTTCTATTGGAGTGGATGTATTCCCGATGGGAATAGATTACGCCAAGTATTCCCGTGCTAGCCAGCTGGAAGAGGTGGTGAAACATATTGAGCCCATCCAGCAAACTATGGGTGAGCGCAAAATGATTTTGTCAGTCGACCGGCTGGATTATAGCAAGGGTATTCCAAATCGCCTGTGGGGCTACAGGTACTTTTTGGATGATCATCCTGAATGGCATGGGCGGGTGGTACTGGCGATGATAGTTGCGCCCAGTCGCGAAGGGGTTCCTCAGTATAAGGAACTCAAGCGGGAAGTTGATGAGCTGATCAGCGACATTAACGGGAATTTCGGTACGATTGACTGGGTGCCGGTGCAATATTTTTACCGGGGTTTTCCTTTTGAAGAGCTGGCCGCTATGTATGAGTGTGCTGATGTGTTGCTGGTAACGCCAATTCGGGATGGTATGAATCTTGTGGCAAAAGAATATGCTGCCGCCCGGGACGATGGCGTAGTCATTTTGAGCGAAACAGCCGGGGCGGCTCGTGAGTTGGGTGAACCACTGGTAATAAACCCGGCCAACCTGCCAGAGATTGCGC
>CAYNNU010000169.1:0-4363 GCA_964398645.1 uncultured Spirochaeta sp. | reverse complement strand
ACTGGATAGAGAAACCTGGGAATTGACCGGAACTCAAATTGAAATCAAGGAGATATCAGAAGACGAAATCCATATCACATTCCCCACCCTCACACGACCAATGACCGAAAGACTAACTATCATCGAAGAAGATATCGAACAACTTATTCTAGAGGAACAAGTAAGAAGAGAGGCAAGATTGCAAACCCTGCTAGAGAGAGGATCGAGCTTAAAAAGTACTGCATATGGAAACATCACTATCAGCGATGACGGCGCTTTTTCCTGGAAAGGATTTAGCAGACTTCAACCGCGCATTATTCCTTCCGGAACTTCTAGCGGCGGCAGACTCCTGTTCAGCTTCTTTTTATCTGCAGACTTGCACAAGCGATATGATGGTGCATTGGGATTTGCCTTTTCAGGACAGGAAAACCCGGTAGTATTTTTGTATGAAACTGTTCAAAACGGAATTCGCCTTACCCATGCACCAGCTGATACAATCGAGAAAACTGTAATAAACGAAGAAAGCAGATCGCCGACTATTTTGTTCTTTGAATACCAATAAAATGCCTGTCAGCCATTTGAATGTCAGTCAAATATCTCTTTCTTATGGCAACAGGGACATCCTTAGTGATGTATCATTCTCCATGAAAAGTGGCGACCGCATAGCCTTGACAGGTTCAAACGGCAGCGGAAAATCATCCTTGATGAAAATAATCGCTCATGAAATTCAAGCAGATAGCGGCACTATTTCGGTGAGCAAGGATGCCAGGGTTGGATATCTGCCTCAATCCGGCGTCCCCGCCAGCAAACATAGTATCAAGGAAGAAACCGAGAAGGTTTTTTCACATATTTTCGCAATGATAGACCAAAAAAATCAGCTGGAAGAACAAATGGCAAAGGGCTGCCATGAGGCTGATGTTTTGGAGAGGTACGGGTACCTTCAGGAAAAAATCGAATCCTCAGGTTTCTTTCACAGAGACTCCCTAATAGAATCAACATTAAAAGGGCTTGGATTCAACCCCCATGACATGACAAGACCCTGCAGTGATTTCTCCGGCGGCTGGAGAATGAGAATAGCACTTGCGAAAGTACTTGTTGATAAACCAGATTTTCTGCTTCTAGATGAACCGACCAATTACCTTGATATTGAAGCAAGGCAATGGCTGGAATCCTGGATACAACGATATGACGGCGGCATAATGCTTGTAGCCCACGACAGGTTTTTTCTTGATAAGACCATGAACTCCATAATGGAAATTTTCAATGCCAGAATTCAAATCTGGCAAGGTAGTTATTCGTGGTATGAACAAATGCGTACCGAAGAAATAATTCATCTGACAAAATCATTTAACAAGCAACAATCTGAAATGTCCAGGCACGAGGACTTCATCAAGAGATTCAGATACAACGCGAAAAAGGCCAGCCAGGTTCAGAGCCGCATCAAGATGCTGGAAAAAATAGAGACCATAGAGCTCCCACCGCATCTTTGCCCAATTGCCATTCCAATGCTACCTGCCCCACACTCGGGAAAGGATGTTCTTCGCCTGAATGAATTGCATAAGCAATACGGTAAGCACGTAGTACTTAACAAGCTAGACTTTTCCGTTCATCGGGGAGAGCGTATAGCATTAACTGGAAAAAACGGGATGGGAAAATCAACCCTGCTACGAATAATTGCCGGCCATGATACAGAATATGGCGGGCAAAAAACTATCGGGACCGGGGTTTCAATTGGATACTTTGACCAGGAGGCCGCTTGGTCCTTACCAGAAAATCTTTCCATACTCGACTACCTCGAAAGTAAAGCAAGACCGGAGCGACAACCATATATCAGGGATCTGCTAGGCGCATTTCTGTTTCGCGGAGATGATGTTCAAAAATCAACGAACGTACTAAGTGGTGGTGAACGAAGCCGCCTGGCATTACTGA
Organism: uncultured Spirochaeta sp.; assembly: GCA_964398645.1. GTDB lineage: Bacteria > Spirochaetota > Spirochaetia > DSM-27196 > DSM-8902 > Spirochaeta_B. The sequence goes on along the minus strand of CAYNNU010000169.1, from coordinate 2,455 downwards.
CCGTGTTGCTTGAACCAGTCAATCTGCTTTTACTGGATGAACCAACCAATCATCTTGATATCGTTTCTCAAGATGTTCTTGCCGACGCTCTCCAAAAGTTTGACGGCACATCCATCATCGTATCACATGACCATGACTTTCTAGCGCGGGTGGCAACGCGCGTCTTTGAGCTAGGACCGGCTCGGCACCGAAACTTTCCGGGCGATTACAGCTATTATCTGGAACGCCTTTCACAAGAAGAAAATGCAGCGGCTGAAAATGCCAAAACCAATAATGTAAAACAGCAAAAAAATGAAAGCATATCTTCGGGTCAATTGGATTTTGAAAACCAGAAACAAAGACGCAGCGAAATACAGCGTCTGGAAAGACTTGAAAACGCATTGCTCGAAAAAATAGAAAGAATCCAAGACAAAATATCATCAGTAGAACACTCATTGTCGAAACCTGAAAACTACTCAGATAACGAAAAAGCTTTAGCATTGCAAAGAGAGCTACAGGAATTAAATACCAGCCTGGAGCAATTACATGATGAATGGGAGACAAACGGCATCACCCTGGAGAAAATGAAAAACGAAAGGGCGGATTAGAATTATATAGACAGCTTGTCGCAATTAATCACTGCATGTACAATGCGGCATGGCAAAAGTTATCTCCTGGAATGTAAATGGTATCAGGGCAGCACATAAGAAGGGACTGCTTGATTTTGTTGATCAGCAAGCCCCCGACGTTCTATGTTTGCAGGAAACCAAGGCCCATCCCGAGCAACTGCCCGGTGAACTGAAAGAACTATCTGGCTATCATTGCCACTATGCCTCAGCCGAAAAGCGTGGCTACAGCGGGGTATCAATCTGGTCAAAAACGGCCCCTCTTTCTGTTGAAACCATGGGAATTCAGCGTTTTGATTGCGAAGGCAGAGTTCTGATTGCAGAGTTTCCCTCAAGTGATACAGCCCCTGCTATTACAGTAATCAACGCCTATTTCCCCAATAGTCAGGAAGCCGGAAAACGGCTTGATTACAAACTCGATTTCTGTGAGGAAATGCAAAAACTATGCTTGGAATTTGATCAGGCAAATCGCAATGTACTTCTCTGCGGAGATTACAATGTGGCACATACCCCTATCGATTTGGCAAACCCCGAAACTAACACCAAAAATCCAGGATATCTACCCGAAGAACGTGCCTGGATGGACAGATTTATTGGTACTGGTTTTATTGACACCTTCAGGATGTTTACGAAGGAAGGCGGACATTACTCATGGTGGTCATACAGAGCGGCCGCCAGACAAAGGAATATAGGCTGGAGAATTGACTATCATTGTGTAAACCCTGCATTGGAAAAACATGTCAAATCGTCAGTAATAATGCCTGAAATAACTGGTTCAGATCATTGTCCTGTTACTATCCATTTTCAGCAGAATAAGTAACATGCGAGTAAGGTACAATTCTCCGGTAATACTCAGTTTTTCAATTTTTGCCTTTTGCCTGGTACTGGTTGATAGCACAATATTACCTGGTATCACCGAGTTAGCATTTACTGTATATCCTGAGATGGGAGGGCATAGTTTCCTGGCATATTTCCGTTTGATATCCCATGTCATTGGCCACGCCAACTGGAGCCACCTGATAGCCAATCTGACCTTGCTGTTGTTAATTGGACCAGTTTTAGAGGAAAAATACGGCCCTCTATCTCTGCTATTAATGATCTTTATTACAGCCCTGGTCACAGGAATTTTCAATGTATTATTTCTTTCCACCGCTTTACTTGGCTCAAGCGGTATTGTATTTATGATGATTTTACTGATATCATTTACCAATATCCAGGCTGGTGAAATACCACTAACCTTTATTCTAATACTATTGCTGTATTTAGCAAAAGAAGTATTCAGTATTGCTTCGGACGATACTATTTCACAGCTGGCGCACATAATCGGCGGGATATGCGGCAGTATCTTTGGCTTCTTTCACCCGCACAAACGGCAGGAACAATGGAACTGATACAAAAGCTCAACGCAAAGGCAGCACGGCATGCAGAAGTCGAAAAGCTAATCGCCGACCCTGATCTACACAAGGAACCAAAACGTTTTCAGGAATTGATGCGTGAGCACAGCCATCTGTGCGAGCTCATGGAAACCTTTAATGACTGGAAGAAAACAAAGAAAGAAATTGATGAAAATCAGCAAATGATTGCTGATGAAAAAGATCAAGAAATCCGTGAGATGGCACGCGCCGAACTGGAAGTTTTGGAAAACCGGCATGATACTCTTATTGCCAAACTCAAGATGTTACTGGTTCCCAAAAACCCGATGGACGAAAAAAATGCCATCGTTGAAATCCGCGCTGGAACAGGTGGTGATGAAGCCAGCCTGTTCGCCGCCGATTTATATCGCATGTACGCCAGATACGGTGAAAAAAAGAACTGGAAAATGGAGTTTATGACCATCAGCGAATCTGAAA
>CAYNNU010000168.1:0-4412 GCA_964398645.1 uncultured Spirochaeta sp. | reverse complement strand
CTATACACTAGTGCAATTACGATGAACATGCCTATAAGAACGATAAGCAGGCTACGGGTGCTTAGGTGCGAAATGGAATCAAAAAGCATTGAGCTCTCGGTTCTGGAAGAAAAAATATTGCCGTCAAGGGCTGGAATAGAGTGTGCCGTGAGTGCGTAGCCGTTTTCTAGCCAGCTTGTATCCCGTGCAGTGCCGGGAAGAATTTCAATTTGGGTGCAGGGGGTGCACAATTGCTGCAGGGGCAAGTAGAGACGGGCAAAAATCAGGTCGTAGCCTAATAGCTCTCCTTGAAAAAGGATTGGAGAATAGATTCCTGCCAGTTTTTGCGACTCACTTAGAAAGACTTGAGTTTCGTGTGAGTGCTCAAATAAATGGGCATGATCCTGTGGAAAAACGCGATCCTGCGGTGCTGTGTCAGCATGGGTTTCTACCAGGGCTTGTCCGCGTACCCAGCGGCCGGCATAGGCAATGCTTGTTAGGGCTCCAGCGCCGTCTAGATATTTTGGTGTGGTGTAGCTTTGCAGATCATCCCAGGAAACCTCGCCGTTTAGGTAATCGGCCAGCCATTTTCGTATCATGCTGCGGCTGGAAAGGCTTTCTGCTCCTTCTTTGCTTCGCTGCAGGAATTGCTGGATTACTTGTGCGTTGGCGCTGGTGATCAAGTAATGATTTTTGAGCACCTCCTGTTCCAGGGCTTGTTTAAGCGGGTAATACACACTTAGGTAGGTTAGCGGAAGCAGGACTAGCAGGATTGTAAGTACTATTTGTTTTACGTGTGTGTTCCATGAACTCTTGGTGGAGCCGTGTGTCTGGGGTGTTTTTTGTGCATCTTGCAAATCATTCATAAAAAAAGTATAGCACAGTGGATGCGCTTTTTGCCCGAATAAAAAACCCGCCGGCGCGGTGTGCGCTGACGGGTTTATTTTGTGCGTGAGCACAATGTTTGTTTCGGTTTGTGCCGAAAGAATTAGCCTTTTGAGCCCAGGCGAAGACCACCGTGTACGAAGAGAACTTCGCCAGCGATTGCTTCGTTTTTGTACAGCTCGATCATTGCAGAAACAACTTCTTCTGCTTCGTTCATGCGGCCGATCGGGATTGTTGCTTCAATTGCAGCCAATGCTTCCTGGTTCATACCAGCAGTCATTGCGGTTGCGGTGTAACCCGGTGCAACAGAGTTAACACGGATTTGAGCACCAAGCTTGCGGCGCATCAGTTCTGCAGTCATAACCTTCGGGAAAACAGACATAGCTGCTTTGGTTGAAGAGTAGTTGATCTGACCAGCAGTTCCCAAAGAACCGGTTGAAGAAATGGTGATAACAGCACCAGTACATTTGTTGATGATCATCTGCTCTACAGCGTCGCGGATGGTCAGGAAAGAACCGGTCAGGTTGATGTCGATAACCCGCTGCCATTTGTCCAAAGGCATTTTCTTTGCTTTGGTGGGATCGTTGCGGTCGGGCTGTACCATCATGCTGTCAGCGATAACGCCGGCGCAAGGTGCAACCAGGTTGATTTTACCGAATTTATCGATAGCTGTTTGAGCCAATTTTTCGGTGTCTGCTTCCTGTGTAACGTTGATCTTTACACAAACACAGTTTGCATCGCCCAGTTCGCTGGTAATGCTACCGAATTCAGCGTCGTTAAAGTCACCAATAACAACTTTTCCGCCTTCGCTTACCCATTTTTTGGCAAGAGCAAGACCAATTCCGCTTGCGCCACCGGTAATGAGGGCTACATTGTCTTTAATTTCTAACATGCGTTTCTCCTATTTCTCCCAATAATAATCCTGTAAAATTATTATTCTTGGCAGGTTTTGTTTGCCGTGATTGTAAATGCTGGCAATTTTGCTGTCAATAGCGAAGGCTGTCGGGGATCATGGGGAAAATTTCTGGCGTTTGCGTGTCGGGTGGTTTACAATTTAACAAATACTTTTTTTATGCTGGAGGTAATTTGCAACGTAATGATGTAGCCACATTGTTGGTGATAGGTTTTTTGGTTCTTTTTTCTTGTTTTGCTGGGGCTCAGGAAGTTCTGATGCAGGAGGATTTTTCATCGAATGCGTCAGGATGGTATGAAAACGAAAGTGTTCAGGTGCGAAATGGGCGCTATGAGTTTTCAAATAGTGGAGGGGCTGAATATACCTGGATGAGTGGAAATATGGATGATGGCCTTGTCGAGACGGATGTCACATGGCTAAGCGGCGATGCAAGTATGGGCTTTGGGCTGGTTTTTCGCTTAGTCGATGCCCAAAATTTCTATTTTATTTGGTTAACTGGAGATGGCGGGTACACGCTGGGAAAGGTAATTGATAATCATGCAGTTCCTATTCAGCCGTGGACACAGTCTGATAGCATTCGGGTTCGCGGGGAAAATCATATACGGATTGAGCTGTGTGATTTTTTAATAAATGTGTTGATAAATGGGCAGGAGGTTGCTGTTCTGCGGGATGAATCTCTGAGTCAGGGCGGCTATGGCTTCTATACGCATCAGGGTGCCCATGTGGCATATGATAATTTTCGCGTTGTTTCCGATAGCCCTTTTACTTTGCACATGCCAAGAAATGGAAGCATGACCAGATTCAGGGGTATGAATGGAAAAACCTTTGCCTTGACTCTTCGTGGCGATGCAGGTGGCGAAATTTGGGGATCAGATATTTATACTGATGATTCAAATATTGCGGCGGCCGCGGTTCATTCTGGTGTTTTGGCCGATGGTGAGATGGGCACGGTTCTTATTACGGTGCTTGCGGGGCAGGATTCGTATACTGCTTCCGAGCGTAATGGCGTTTCATCCAAGCAATATGGATCGTGGCATGGGAGTTACCGGCTTGAGCGTTTGGAATAACGAAGAAAACAGCTTGAGTGATTTTTTTGCGGGAGGGTGAAATGGAGAAGTCGTTTAGTTGTCGCTTGCGGGGCGGGCAGTGGTGGGAAGTTATTTTAGGTAACTATGCTATTGCGCTTACGGTGCAGATTACTAGTTATATTTTGTCGATTCGTTTGGGCTCGCAGAGTTTGGAGTATATGCTCTATTCCTATGTGCAAATGTTTGTTCTTGTGATCGTGAGTGCAATTTTTTCCATTTGGATGATGCGCAGTTTTTTGCCGTCGGTTTCGTTTTCGCAAAAAGATTTTGCTTTTAGCGGGCGTATTGTTGACTACATAAAAATCAATCTGGCCGGGCTGTTTTTTACTGTTATTACTCTGGGAATTTATGGGCCTTGGTACCTAAGGCGGCAGCGGGCCTACCTGGCACAGAAAACATCATATGATGGCCATTCGTTTGCCTTTATGGGGCGCGGCGGTACGTTTTTGAAGTATTCGTTTCTTTTTTTGTTTTTGCCGCTTGTGGGCTACATGGTAGTTTTTATCATGTTTTTTGCAGGGATGACGTATGCGAGTCCCGATATGGGTTCGTTTGAACTGGGCGCAGTTGTGTTTATTGGGCTTGTGCCGCTTTTGGTAATAGCATCACTCTTTGGGTATTATTCGGCAAAATGGATGATAGATTATCAGTGGCGGGATTTGCGCTTGCAGCTTGCGGCAAATCAGAATGCGGCTATGAATACTATAATGCTGCAGCTATTTCTTAGTTTTATAAGCCTTGGGATCTATTTGCCGGCGGCAATGATTAAGTTATACCGGTTTATTATTGAAAACGTTGATGTGCGCAAAGAGGGCAGGAGGGTGCGAAAGCTGGGCTTTACCGGATCGGTAAGCGAAGGCTTTGTGCTTATTTGGAAGCAGATTCTACTGACTGTTGTTACCCTGGGAATATATTTACCCTGGGCGCTTGCTAATTATTACCGCTGGTTTGTGGGAAATATTACTGTTACAAAAATTTGAGTTTCTTGGGGAAGCGCGCAACCGTGTGCGCGCTGGGGGGCGTGCCAAATGGAGGCCGCCAGGCCGGGGTAGCGCCAGAGTATGTCGTGACGCCCCCCGTATGTAGTGGCTGGGCGGGCTTATTTTTCGTGGAAGCCGGCCATGGCTCGCATTTCGCGGGCTGGGCCTTTGTCGGTGAGTTTGCGGTCGTGGACCATGGCTTGGACGCCGGTGGCAAGGCCGTAGAGGTTGATAAAGCCGGTGGCGTCGCGGTGGTCGTAGGAGCTTTCGCCAAAGCTTGCGAGGTCTTCGAGGTAGAGCGAGTAGGGTGATTTGCGGCCGGTGACGCGGACGCTGCCTTTGTAGAGTACGAGGCTGACGGAGCCGGTGGCGTAGCGGGCGGCGTTTTCCATGTAGCCGTCCATTGATTCGCGAAAGTGGCTGAACCATTTTCCGGCGTAGACTTGCTCGGCGTATTTGATGGCGAGTTGGTTTTTGATCGAGAGGGTGTCGGAGTCCATGGTGATCATTTCCAGTTCGCGCAGGGCGGGGTACAGGATTGTTCCGGCGGGGGTTTCATAGACGCCG
>CAYNNU010000167.1:0-4471 GCA_964398645.1 uncultured Spirochaeta sp. | reverse complement strand
ATCAAGCAGTAATATGCGCGGCTTGAGCGCAAGGGCACGGGCAATACATAGACGCTGTTGCTGCCCTTCGGACAAACGTAAAGCGGGCTTTTCCAGCCTATCCTTCACTTCACTCCACAATTCCGCTTTCCGCAGGGCCTGTTCTGCCGCATCCTCCAAAAATGCCTTTCGCTTGTCACCTTGAATACGAAGGCCGAAAACCACATTGTCCAAAATACTGGCAGGAAAGGTATTCGGACGAGGGAAAATCATTGCCACTTTCCGGCGCACTTCAAATGGATGCATTTCAGTATATACATCACACCCATCCAACAAGATCTGACCATGAACTTCGGCAGAATCATCTAACATACGATTCAAGGCGCGCAAAAAAACCGATTTACCACTTCCTGCCGGTCCTATGCAAGAAAGAATGCCACCCGCACAAACACCCAGGCTGACCCCGCTGATTCCTTGCACATCACCAAAGAATACATCAACATCTTTAGCTTGCAAACAAGCCCCGCCGCCTTGTGACAGTCCCGCTGTATCTATTCCATCTACCATGAAGCCCTCCGCCAACGCTGTACCGCAAACGCACACAGATGCAATACAAATACAATAATTACTAAAACCGCAGCTGCAGTATACACCCTGGCAAAATCAAAACCACTTAAAGCCGATAAAGCTGAATAATATAAATGTGCTGGCAAGCTCCGCCCTGACTGCATAATATCCGGAAGACCGGAAGGAAGACTGATGCCGACTGTCAGCAAAACCGGCGCCGCCGAGCCGAACATTCTGGCAACAGAGCGCAATACTGCAGCAAGAACTGCCGGAACAGCCGCCGGTAGCACCACCCAAAACAGCACCTGAAAATCACTGCCGCCAAGTGCCCGCAAAGCCTCACGCAGATTGTCATCGATCTCGCGTAATGCCCGCTCGCTACTGCGAATCAAAACAGGCAGTATCATCAATGCAAGGGTACAGCTGCCTGAAAGAATTGACTGCCCCAAGCCCAGCACTCGACCAAATACCAGCAAACCAAACATTCCATATAATACGGAAGGAACAGAAGCCAGCATATCGATAATAAACACCAAAAAGCCCCGGCGAATCCCCGGCAGACTATATTCGGACAAATACACCGCAGAAGCCAGCGCAAAAGGAAATGCAATACAAAGGGCAAGCAAGGTCATTCCTGTACTTACCAGAGCCATGGATAATAATCCCTCATTCAAGGAAAAAACGTACTGCCAATCAGCCGAACGGAGTCCCCGCAAAAGCACTAGTCCCAGCAAGAAAGAAAACAATAAGACAGGCACCAGCAGGACCAGCCCAAAACCGTTCCAGACATAGCGCTCCAAGCGGTTTTGATGCTCGCCACTATGCCACCACTTTTGCATATCTGCCCCCGTTTTTCAGCCAATACACCAGTGTTTGCAGAAGTATTACCGTAACAAGCAATAGCAGTCCTATAGTAAACAGTACGGAAAAATGCTGTCCCTGCGCCGAAGCCGTCTCAAGCAGCAGAGTGCCACTGAGTGTACGCACGCTATCGGCAAGCGAGCTGGCAAAGCGCGGCGAGTTTCCTGCCACCATCACCACAACAACCGCTTCTCCAGCAGCTCGCATTATGGCATCCAGCACCCCTGCCAAAAGCAAGCGGGTAGAGGCCGGCAATAGTACAAAACGCAGTAGCTGAAAGCGTGAAGCACCGGCCGCAGTTCCAGCCTGCAGCAAGCCAAGCGGAAGCTTTCCAAACGCTCGTAAAAATGACGAGAACATCCTAGGAAAAAGCATAACAGCAAGCACCAAAATGGCTGCCCCCAACGAGTTGCCAGATGGAACCCGCCCGCCGGAGCGCAACAAGGGGACAAGAGCTGTTAAGCCGATAAAGCCGTACACAACAGTAGGAATTGCCGCAGTAAAATCGGCCATACGCCGCAGACGAAGCAAGGCAGTTCGCGAAAGTGTAAAGGAAGACCAGACGGCCGCCAAAACTGCGGCAGGCGCAGCAGCTAACACCGCACCCAAGGTCACTAACAAAGAGGCATGCAGAAGCGGAAGTAAGCCGAACAAAGCAAGAAACTCAGGTCGCCATTCCCGCCCAAGCAGAAAAGAAAAAGAACCGGGCAAAAACGCTTGTATTCCCTCAAATAAAAACGCAAGCAGCATCACCGCCAGCATACCGGCGGCGGCAAATGTTGCACCCTTCACCAGCAGACGAAACAACACGTCCAAGCGGGAAAGGCGACGATCCCGTCCTACATTTCCAATCATCATTAAATATCACTCCAGCAAGAATATACTGCTCGAATGTTAGAAAACGATTAAAAGCTCATGCCTGGACGCGAGCCCGGCAAACAAAAAAGGCGCCCACTGCCACAATCGACAGTGAACGCCTCACCTCCACACTTAGACAAAAATGCGAGAAAAAGGATTATTATCCTTCAGCCTGAGCAGCCATGGCCTGAAAATAGTTATCAATAGCGTTTTCCAGAACCTCAGCGCCTTCGTACTTTTCCATCAACTCGCCAATAACTTGAAACAAGTTCATATTGGCATTCTGATATTCACCGTAGGCATTAGTCATTATTTCGGTAAACTCTTCATCCTCATTCAGAGCCATCAATTCTTCTTCAGAATATTTTTCTTCAATCGAAGCAAAACGCTCCATCATTTCCGGAATACCAGCAGCATAATTATCAAGAACGGCAGCAGCTTCCTCAGCAGTCTCCGCAGCCTGCAATTCAGCAGTCAAGCTGTTAAAATCAGCCGTCATCGATTCAACTGCTGTCTGAAAATCATCCGCAGCGCTTCCCCCACCACAACCAGCAACCACCAGTGCTGCAACAAGCAACACAACAACCATTTGTATCTTTCTCATACCCGCATCCTATTCCCTATACATAAAAACGTCAATAAACAAGCGCCATCAAGCTAACTTGCACAAGCTTTCCGTATCAATCATACTCTTTTGTATACAAATATTCTGGAGATTCCTATGAAAAGCAACAAGATCATTATTTTTATCAGCCTGATACTATTGTTCAGTCTAGCACTAAGCCTTGGCGCCCAGCAGAAAGGGCAACAAGAGCTAGCAATAGACGACCAGCAGGTGGTTGAAACCATATCAAGCCAACTGATGAGAGATCTGCTACTTGCCGAGGGCTTCACCGATGTAGAAATCGATCAGGATGATGATATTATTGTCCGCATGAACGGCTACCGGCTGATCATTTTTGTGCGCCCCAACGAGTATTCCACCATTTTGTTCCGCTTTGCCATCTCCGGCTCAAATGCAGACTATCTGACCGTAAACGATTGGGACAAAACCCGCCTGTACACTCGAGCCTTTCTGGATGAAGACGGCGATCCGGTGCTGGAAATGGACCTTGATCTAACCGGCGGCGTTACTATCGCCCGAATCCGCGATGCAATCCGAACCTACTCGCAGATGCACGCATCTTTTCTGGTGGAAATCACCAAATAAGCTTCCCGGAATTGCAATCGTACATTCGCTGTAGTACACTTGTTATATTGCATATTGGGGGAAATATGCCAGAACAAATTGACAGTGCACGCTACAGGATTCTGTTATTGTTCATTAGTGTTGGTAATAGCGTAGCTCTTATATATTCCATTATTGAATTATCTTTTGGTTCATATATAGAAGGAGGAGTACTTCTCGGGGTAAGCATCATCTGTTTTGCCGGGCTCTGCCTTATTACCAAAAAACAACAATCCAGAATCGGTAAAACTATCCTAGCCTACCTTTTTTCTCTGCTATGTGTCCACATTTACATCTGCGGCGGCTTCAATGATACCGGCAGTATCTGGGTATTCATGCTCCCCATGGTCGCATTTTATCTGGAAGGAACCTATAAAGGCATATTCGTTATTGCCCTTTTTTTCATTGGCAGCATACTATCTTCAATTTTGCATCTTGGAGGAATAATTCAACTCCCTTATAGCAGCAGTTACATCTTCGTTTTTCATGCTGCTCTGCTGGTCAATTCAATCCTCATGCATTTTATTCATCGTATCATTTTTTCCACCGAACGTGACCTACATCAAAAAATCCGGGAAGTAAACGAGTTAAACAGCCGACTAGAATACTATGCGTTTTTCGATACCCTCACCGGCATTTACAACCGGCGACAAATAATCATGACCCTTTCAAACGAGATCGACCGTTATTCGCGCAAACCCGCGCCACTTTCGATACTCCTTTTCGATCTGGATAATTTCAAGCAGATAAACGATACCTACGGACATATCTTTGGCGACTATGTGCTTAAGACTTTGGCGAAATCTATCAATGAGAACATCCTGCGCCGTAGCGATTCAATTGGCCGCTACGGGGGCGAGGAATTCATGATCATCCTGCACGATACAAACCTGGAAGGCGGCACGATTGCAGCCGAGCGCATCCGGCAACATGTAGAAGAACTCGTTTTTTACAGCAAGGAACACGACACGATAGTCC
>CAYNNU010000166.1:0-4507 GCA_964398645.1 uncultured Spirochaeta sp. | reverse complement strand
ATCCTGAACCGCGCCTATCTCATTTGTATGCAACACAGGAAAATTTTTACCTTGCGAAAAATGGGCGGAATCAGTATAGGAGTAACATTGCACCCCGGACACAGAATCTGGCAGGGATGAGCAAATATGCTCGGGAATGTGCAGAATATCCCGCTGGGAACGCAACAGCCGGCCGTGCCGCCACAATCGACGAAAAATATAATAGCCAATAACCCCAGGCGGCATCATAGGAACAAGCGGCAAGAAACTCAACGACAAGGCACTTACCGCCCACAAACGCCCAATTGAACTGCCAAGCATAAAAAAGGAAAGCATCAGTAAAATGGCGCTGCCAAGAATCAAACTCCCAGGAGTCAACTGGTTCATGTATTCATTCCGTTGCCGAGCATCCCACAAACAGCGGTAGAGCAATTGATCAGGTTCTCCTTCAAACAACACAACACTTAAAGGCTGCGCGCTTGTAGAGGAAAAAGCCAAACGACCATCGCGCATTCGAACTGGCCCGGCAACATACACTTGCATCCCCTGCCTCAGAGTTATCATTCGATCCCAGGGTAATACCACCGGCGGATCCCCTGTCTGACTCAAATCATCCAGCAGATCAGTACGAGCACCGGAAACCATTATCACCTGCTGCCCCTCCATTTCCACCGCCGCTGAAAGATCAGAGTTTGAGATTAACAACACGTTTTTATCTTCTACAGCGTCAATCTTTGCTATCATATGACGCTCACCAACATGGAAATCCCGACTGCTATCGGTTTTTTGGTCGTGATACTGCAGTTTTGGCGTACAAGCCGAACGCAGCAATGACGCGCGCAAACGCCGCCAGCGCCGACGAACAATAAACGCCCCAAGGCCAGGAACAATGAGAAAGCAGACAAAAGCAGTAATAAAAACCATCAATTTCGTAATCATATCCAACACTTCTTGCCCAAATTGCCGCAATACCATACAGTACGAACTATTATGGTGGAAAGAATAATTGTGGGGCCGCTCCATACCAATGCGTATATCTACTCAATTGCCAAAAAAGAGTGCATCGTTATTGACCCGGGAGCTGATTTTCACTTACTGCAGAAAAAACTGGAAACAATCAACTTACGGCCCCAGGCCATTCTTCTCACACATGGCTATATTGATCACATTAGTGCCAGTGTGCAACTTGTGCAAGCCTATAATGAAATTGTAGAAAATATCCCTGTCATTATTCATGAAGATGATGCCCACCTCTTAGGCGAGTCCGGGCGAAAGATCCAGCAAAAGCTGTTGGCGGAATCTGGGAATCATGAGCTGTTGGAAAAACTGGATACCGATTTTCCACAGGCAGATATCGTTTGCCGCGACGGCGATACCATACTGGATACCGGCCTGAAGGTGCTGCACACCCCGGGACGATCCCGCGGCAGCATGTGCCTATATGAAGAAGAACAAAAAATCCTGTTTACCGGCGACACCCTGCTGTTTAAGGGAATTGGAAATACGAATCTACCGGAAGCCGATAAAGAACAACTGCTTGAAAGCGTTCGCAACCGTATCTTCAGCCTACCACCGGAAACAGTAATCTTCCCCGGCCACGGCCCTAGAACAACCGTTGAGCGGGAGAAGAATAACAATCCTGAATTTCGCGTCTAGTTTTTGCGCTTACTTGTTCAATTTTGCCCAGGTATCACGCAGGGTAACGGTTCGATTAAAAACCGGTTTGCCCGGGCTGCTATCGCGGCTATCAACACAGTAATAGCCTTTTCGCAGAAACTGATACTGCTGTCCAGCCTCCGCATTCAGCAAGCCAGGCTCTGCCTGAGCAGCAGGAAGAACCGTCAAGGAGTCCGGGTTCAGATTCTCACGATAATCCTTGCCGCCTTCTTCCGGATAGGGATCGCGGAACAGGTGGTCGTACTCCCGCACCTCTAAGGGCACGGCATGCTTTACTGAAACCCAATGTAAGGTACCCTTTACCTTGCGGCCGTCCGGCGTTCCCCCGCCCCGACTTTCAGGATCATAGGTACAATGTATTTCCAGCACATTGCCATCATCATCTTTTACAACACTTTGGCAGGTCACATAATAGGCATGCTTTAAGCGGACTTCCTTACCAGGCGCAAGCCGAAACCATTTTTTCGGGGCTTCTTCCATAAAATCATCCCGTTCCACGTACAGCTCACGGGAAAAGGGAACCATTCTCTTGCCGGCATTTTCATCTTCCGGATTATTATCCGCCTCGAACTCTTCTTCCTGTCCTTCCGGATAATTGGTAATAATCAATTTTACCGGATCAAGAACCACCATTACGCGCAAAGCGCTGCGATTCAGATGCTCGCGAACATGAAACAGAAGATGGGCCAAATCCAGGGTGCTCTCGGTTTTGCTCACCCCTATGCTGCGGCAAAATGCAACAACGGCTTCTGGCGGATACCCACGCCGCCGCATACCAGAAATCGTCGGCATTCGCGGGTCATCCCAGCCGCTTACAACCTCAGACTCAACCAGCTCACGCAGTTTCCGCTTACTCAATACCGTATAGGTTAAGTTCAAACGGGCAAACTCATACTGGCGCGGTGGATTCTCTAGCTCCAATTCCTGCAAAAACCATTCATATAGCGGTCGATGATTTTCAAACTCCAAGGTACAAATTGAGTGCGTAATCCCCTCTATAGCATCAGACTGACCGTGGGCAAAATCATACATGGGATAAATGCACCACTTGTCGCCTGTACGATGATGCTCAGCGTGCCGGATTCGATACATGGAAGGATCTCGCATATTCAGGTTTGGATGCGCCATATCAATTTTCGCCCGTAGTACATGTGTTCCTTCCGGAAACTCCCCTGCCTTCATGCGGCGGAGCAAATCCAGATTTTCTTCTATGGATCGGTCACGGTAGGGGCTATTCTTTCCTGCCTGGGTCGGGGTACCGCGATATTCACGAATTTCATCGGCAGTCAGACTATCAACATAGGCCTTGCCTTTTCCTACCAGAAATTCTGCGAACTCATATAGCTTTTCAAAATAATTTGATGCAAAAAACTCTCTGTCTTCCCAGTCAAAGCCGAGCCAGCGAACATCTTCTTTAATAGATTCCACATATTCAACTTCTTCCCGCGAAGGGTTTGTATCATCAAAACGAAGATTGCATCTTCCGCCATAGCGTTGGGCCAGGGAAAAATTCAGGCTTATTGATTTTGCATGACCAATATGCAAATAGCCATTCGGTTCGGGTGGAAAGCGGGTACAAATTCCGCTTGCAGGTACTCGCCCTTTGGCGATATCTTCTTCAATCACATGCTCCAAAAAGCTCTTACTATCTTCATTCATCGTAGTGCGACTATAGCATACCTGTAGTGCATATTCAAATATCTTCTTCTGCTGTTGTTGAAACTGCAGAAAAGTTTGGCTTACGTTTTTCCAGAAACGCACGTGTTCCTTCGGCAAAATCCGGGCTGCCGAAACAGTCGGCAAAGCGGGCAATTTCTTCTGCAAAGCCAGCATCACTGTAATTTGCATTAATTGCCTGTATTGCCCTGCCAATTGCAGCAGAAGAGTTAGACATCATTTTTCGGGCCAATTCGTAACAAAAGGGCAACAGTTGATCTTGCGGCTTCACATGATTTACCAATCCATAGGACAAGGCTTGTTCAGCTCCTATCTTTTTGCCAGTTAAAATTAACTCCATTGCACGTCCTTTTCCGACAAGCTGCGGCAAGCGCTGTGTGCCACCATAGCCAGGAATAACACCCAAGGAAACTTCGGGCAAAGCCATTTGGGCATTTTCACTGGCAACCCGAATATGACAGGCCATTGCTAATTCCAATCCGCCACCAAGCGCGAAACCATTTACAGCAGCAATGACCGGAGTCGACAAATTCGCAATAGTATCAAACAATAGGTGCTGTCCCTTTTTTGCCAGCTCAAGGGCCTGGGAAGCAGTAAAATCAGCAAACTCCTGAATGTCTGCACCCGCAGCAAAAGCAGTATTCCCACTTCCGGTAATAATGATCACTCTACAAGCACGGCTACCATTTGCCGCAACAACAGCATCGTGTAAGTCTTTGATCGTTACGGTATCAATGGAATTTAACTTCGCAGGTCTATTGATTGTTATTGTTGTAATTCCGCTTTCTGTTTCCGATAGTATATTCTCGTAGCTCACAGTTACCCCCCCACTCGTGTATAGGCTCTTACGTATCTATTATACAAAAAAGCCCGGGTCTTTCGACCCGGGCAAGATCAGTAAAATGGGGAGCGGTGCTAATTGGGGGGTGGAGGAGGAGAAGGGGCAGCACCGCTCCGCAAACAGAATGGTAACCGGGGGTTCGTTCCATCCGCTAATGCGGAGTGGGGGTTGGCTTGGTATGGAGTGTCTCCCCCCCGGTCATCTACTATATATACAAATTCAGTGCCAAAATGTTACAAAAACCGAAACTTTTTATAAAAAATATTTAATCCTTTCCACACAACACTTTAACAAGATCAAAATAATGGTCCGCAAACTATTATCATACCCTTC
>CAYNNU010000165.1:0-4586 GCA_964398645.1 uncultured Spirochaeta sp. | reverse complement strand
CTGGGGAATATTGGTTGCCTCTTGTTCAGCCCGGTTTAACAGAATATCCGGTAAGTACTGCCCGCAGCGAAACGCCCTATTCTATTGATGGTCAGCTGTACAACTTCCGTTTGGATGACGAGGGTCTAGCAGATGCGCAGGAACTCAGTTTTGTTTTTCGGGTGGATCATTTGTTTGCGGCCCGTTTGCTGGATCCTGCTGATTATCTGGATTTAGCTCCCTGGAGTGTTGAAGTCCGCCAGCCAATTGAGCAGCGCGGCGGGGTAACCATACTCAATAACGTTATCAATCCAGATTTGGGCGAAAGTACCATTTTGCAATACAGCCTGCCGACAGCCGGTAATCTTACCATTCAGGTCTTTAATCTTGCTGGGGATTTGATAAACGTGCTTTTTCGAGGGCCGCAGGGTTCGGGCCGATTTACTACAACCTGGGATGGAACCAACCTTGGCGGTCGGGCTGTGGCGCGGGGCATCTACTTTATTCGGGTTGTTGGTCCTGGTGTGGACGAGTACCGACGTGTAATGGTTGTACGCTAGAATAAAAAATTAAGGGTCAAAAACAAGGCTTGGATTGCGAATAAGAATACTGCCGATATCACTGGTATGCTCGTAGCTTGTAGGATCGTTGGCATAGATGCGGATTTCCAGTGCATCATCTGTTGCGGTCAAACCTGCGGGAATTTGGATATTTTCAAAAGTAAAGGTGATTTCGGTCCAGCTGGCAAGCGCCGCCCAGCTCAGCTCGTATCCTTGGCCGGTAAGCCCGGAATTGCTGCCAACAGGAAAAAGCTCAGCAGCGATTGCTGGTGCCGGGAACCTATTCGCATCCTTGCCTGCGTCGTCCAAATCGGCACCCGGATCGCGCCGCACTTCAAATCGCAGTTTGTAGGTTCCAGAGACAAGTTCCAGTCCGTCCGGGCTTTCTGCCGGTACCAGTGTTCGGATATGGCTACGCACATCTGCTCTGCCAATTCTCAGGTTATCGATAGAGCCGTCAATAATAGTGCCTTCTTCTTCAAGTTGACCGGCGGGCAGGCAGAGTGTAGGGGTAGGGTCAAGGCTGTCTCCAATGGTGAACTGACTTCTAATATCTGCTTCCGGGTCTGTGATTCCTTCGTGATAGTCAGCAGGAAATTCTAGGGCAGCTGTTGTTGCCACCAAGCCACTGGCAAGCAGGTTCTGCAGGCCAGCTGTATCTGTGTTATTGTGAAGTTGAAAAAATACCCCGTCAATGACATCTCCGCGAAGGCTTGCACGCAAAAACAGTTCGGCGCCATCTGCCGGTAGCCCGCCATTTAAGCCGGATAGGGCAAAGTTGCCGGTATCTGTAGAAGCCGAGCTGATAATGCGCAACACATTTTGGTTTATTTGGTTGCCGGCGCCGGCGGCGACGGCAGTCTGTGCTGCAAAGGTGCCGGTAAACCCGCCGGGATTCCAGCCAGCATCAAGTCCGGCCTCAAAATCTCCGCTTGGCATCAGGTTCGGCATTTCAAGCCGTGCGGCATCTTCATAGCCTGCGCCGAGGGCAGGATCTTCAAAAACCAGTAGATGTGAACGGCCGCTTGCTGCTAATTCCTGTCCAAGATTTTCATATAGTGGATCTATAGCATCAACAATAGGATCGTACACATACGGCTGCCATGGGCTTGTGGGAATAATTGGAAAGGTGAAGGTACGGGCATCTGTCGGCAAAAGGTTCACTCCTCTGTAGGCGGCAAACACATCCTGAAGTTCGCAGGTAAGTGTACTAAAAGCCAGCGCCACAGCAAAAAGAGCGAATCCAAGTTTTTGCAGATGCGTAATCTTCATACTCTTAATATAGCGTGAAAAATGAAAAAATACCAACACAGCTAAAGTATCGGCATATATTGACTTACTGTATACAATGGTACACATTTAATGAATGAGCTCTCACAGTCTCACTCCTACTTTTCCTCTGCTTGTTTCGGTGCAGCGTTTACTCATTTTGAAAGATCAGGTGCAAATAATTGATGCCCGCGATGCGGATTATTTTGAAAAAGGCCATATTCCCGGCGCAGTTCATCTTCCTCCAGCTCTTTTTGAGCGGGACGAGCCGGTTTCCAGCGGAATACTGGTTCGCCGTCAGCTGCAAAGCCTGGAAACTGTGGCCAAAAAAATGGGCGATGCCGGCATACGTTCGGATGTGCCTATCATTATCTATGATCAGGGAGGCAGTTATATTGCTCCCCGGCTTTGGTGGATTTTTCAGTTGCTTGGGCATGTTGAATGTGCGATCTTGAACGGCGGCTATGCCTCCTGGGCCTCAGAACAGCAGGAGGTGGTGGATTTTGCCGCGGCATCGCTCGGGCCGGCTACCTACTCCGCAAGTTTTCAGCCCGGCTTTCGGTTGGATTTTTCGGATGTCTTGGCGAGAGCGCCAGCAACGGTTTTATGCAACACCCTTTCTGAGTTTCCGTTTTCCGAGGCTTCGCATCCTACACCGCGAAGCAGTACCATCGGCACAATTCCCGGCAGCGTCCGCCTGCCATATACTCAGCTTTTATTTGGCAATCCTGTTCCGCTTATTCGAAGGAAATTTGAGGTGGAGGCCGTGTTTGCAGCAGCAGGAATACATCGCGGAGATAGCGTGATATTTTTCTGTGCCGATGGATACAGCGCCACGCTTGGCTTTTTTTGTTCCCGTTTACTAGGTATGCGGCATGCCGCTGTCTACGATGGATCTCTGGAAGATTGGCGTGCCCGCGGCGGGGATTGTGAGTAGGCGGCTGACTTGACAGAACAGTACACTGTACGCAATATTTGAAATCAATTTTGGAGGCTATTATGGAAAGTAAAACAGTTCAGCTGGAAAGAACGCAATATCATTATTTGGAATGGGCAAATCCCGGAAAACCGAAGATTCTGCTCATTCATGGTTTAAAGGTAGAGTCCCACTGTTGGGAACAGACAGTTGCTTTTTTGAAAGACAGCTTTCATATTTATGCAATCGACTTGAAGGGTCACGGAAAAACGCAGGATGGAGCTAGCTATGATCCTGATTATACGCTTGATCAAATCACCAACGAGTTGCATGAGTTCTACAAGCTGGTGATTCAGGAAAACTTTTCCATTGCCGGTTACAGCTTGGGCGGTCAATTTGCCATGCATTACGCTGCGCAGCATGGATCAAACTTGAACTCTCTGGTGCTGCTGGATACCGCCCCCGATATTTCTGCTTTGGGTGTCTTTTTTCTGCTGGTATTGGGCGCCGGGAAAAACCGTGAATACAACAGCCGTCAGGAAATAATTGATGGATTTACCAAGCATGGCCATGCTGAGATTGGGAAATATATGGCGGAATACACCGCCAAGGACACCGAAGATGGCCGCGTGTGCTATCGTTTTGATGTTGCCAATATTTCGCCGGCAACAAGTAAGGAATATAAGGCGCGGGCTGCGCAGTTGTGGAAAGATCTGGCAGCGGTGAACGGCAAGGTTGTGTTTTTGAAAGCACAGAAAAGTCAGATCGTCAGTCGTGGGATTGCAAAGCGAATGCGCCGTTTGCAGCCGGACATGATAAGCTGCGTTATTCCGAAAGTAGGGCACGAAATGGTTTTTACTGCGCCCGAAGCTGTTGCCAAAGCAATTATCGATAACGTTCTGTAGGTTCTTTAGGTTCAGTAGGAGGAAAGAGTGGGCAAAACAATTGCACAAAAGATATTCGCATCACATTTGGTGGATGAGCCCTTCGGCGCAGCCAGTGTGCTGCGGCTGGATCGGGTGTTCTGCCATGAGATCACCACGCCGATTGCCATAAATGATTTGGTTGCGCGCGGCAAGGACCGGGTATTTGACCCGGATAAGATTAAAGCCGTAATCGATCATGTAACGCCGGCCAAGGATTCCAAGACGGCAGAGCAGGGCAAGATTATGCGCGAGTGGGCGCGTCGGCATGGCATCAAGGACTTTTTTGATATCGGCCGCAATGGTGTGTGCCACGCCATCTTTCCCGAGAAAGGCTATGTGCGCCCCGGTTTTACCGTAATCATGGGCGATTCGCACACCTGTACCCACGGTGCTTTCGGCGCCTTTGCTGCCGGGGTTGGTTCGACTGACTTGGAGGTGGGTATTCTAAAAGGGGTGTGTACCTTTCGCGAGCCGCGCACTGTCAAGGTGATTGCCAGCGGCAAGTTACAGCCGGGAGTTTTTGCCAAGGATGTTATTTTAGAGATTATTCATCAGTTGGGGGTAAACGGGGCGACCGATATGGTTATCGAGTTCACCGGGAATCTTGTTGATGACATGAACATGGAAGAGCGGATGACCCTCGCCAATATGGCCATCGAAGCCGGCGGAACCAGCGGAATCTGCTATCCGGATATGACCACGGTTGAGTATCTCTGGCCCTTTATTTCTGATGATTTTGCCAGCAAAGAAGCTGCACTGGCTGACTACCAGCAGTGGATTAGCGACCCCGACGCTGAATACGAAAAGACCCTGGAGATCGATGGCTCTGCTATTACGCCGCGGGTAACCTGGGGCTATAAGCCGGACCAGGTTAAGCCGGTAAGCGAAATGCTTGGCACCCCGGTGGATCAAGTATATATCGGTTCTTGTACCAAT
>CAYNNU010000164.1:0-4599 GCA_964398645.1 uncultured Spirochaeta sp. | reverse complement strand
GCCCTCAACGTCTCCAGCAAGACCAATAATGGCTGCAACACCAAGCACTGGCATTGAAGTCGATTTTAGATACAGCTCACCGCGTTTCACATCCACCTGAAGGGATTTCTTTAAAACATCATAAGCTGACTCAACAAAGGGATTGATGTACTCAACTCTCATGAAGGCATCTCCTTACGTTCCGTCATTTAAATTTTCTTCACAGCTGACACGGCATCTCTACCGATATTTTCCCAGCTATCACCCATAGGATACTCGTTTTTTCCAAGAAACAACACCCCTTGAGGCTTTAATTTTTCAGAAAATTCATCCGAAAGGCTTTGTTGCTGGGCTTGGCCAATAAAAGACAATAAATCACGCGCTAAAATAAAATCGCAATCTGGAACTGTACTACCGTTTGTAATATCACTGTACTCAAACAAGACAGAATCTTTTATCTCACTATTGAAACTCAAACCTTTAGTACCCTCCACCATAAACGGCTTACAGTATTCAGGAATCTGATTTTCTGAAAAACTCATTGTGGGGGCTGCACTGATGGCCATAAGATCTTTATCTACGGCCCATACTTTTACAGTAGAATCAGGAAATGATTGTTTCAACAAACAAGCTAAAGAATATGTTTCCAATCCTTTTCCACAACCGGGGTTCCATACAACAATATTCTTCCCTAAAGATTCTGGAAAATACGCCTGTATTTGTTTGCTATATGCATCAGACCAAAGACCGCCTGTATATGGGCTAAAGAAAGGCTGTAAGAACTCTTGTGCATCATTTGCATCTTCCAATTGAACAGGCTTGCTTACACCTTTTCGTATGCTGCGCCATTCAGAGATCCGTTCATCTACCCAATGTTTATTTACCGGTGAGACAGTGAAATTTGCAAATGTTTGTAGTGTTTCATAAATAAAACCCTGATCCAATGCTTCCGGCGATTGTTGTGCATTCATATGCTGAGCCTGCTGGTCTTGTTGTTGACGCGCATCCCCAGCACTAGCAGCCAGATGCATTTCTACTGAGTTATCTTCCTGAGCTTCCTCTTTTCTAAAAATACGCTCAACATCCAAAATGATATACAAGCGCTTCTCATGCTCTACAACTCCACTGATAAATTTGATATTGATATCACCAAATATTGGATGCGGAGGCTGTATACTGGAAGAATCAATACCAATTACTTTATCAATTTTATCTACAACTATACCAAGCAAGCGATTATCCAAGCGAAGAATTAGTCCATTTTTCACTTCTTCATCGTCGCTTACAATTAAATTAAACATTTTACGTAGATCAATTATTGAAATAATATCGCCCCGCAGGTTATAGACACCCTGAACAAAATTTGGAGCATTCGGCACATAGGTAAAATTGCTATACTTTGCAATTTCTTTAATTTTCATAATATCAATGCCGTAATCTTTCCCTCCGAGCGAAAAAGTTACCATTTTGAAATCAATATATTCCCGGTGTTCTTCTTCTTGTTCAGAATGTGCCAACCTTCGTTTTCTACGCTCAACTTCTTGTACAGCCATATTTTCTACCTTATATCCTGTTGCTGCGAATATTCCGCAGTTCCTTTTCCTGACGCATGCCCAAATCCAACAACTGACTCACATCAATTATCAAAGATACTGTTCCGTCACCAGTTATATTTGCCCCGGCTATACCTGGAACATTTGTATAATGATCACGTAATGGCTTAATAACAACATCCTCTTCACCAATAAGCTGATCAACAACTAGTCCCATTCGTTTATCGCCGCTTCCAACAATAACAACAAAAAAGTATTCCTTGTCTTCAGGACTGTGAATTTTGAATAAACGATTTAATCGAAGCAATGAAACAACATCTTCACGCACATTAAAAACTTCATAATTATCAATCATCTTGATGTCGGAAGGTTGAATCCGATGGCTATCAATAACTGATGTAATCGGAATTGCGTACAACTCGCTTCCAACCCGGACAAGAAGACCTTGAATGATTGCTAAGGTCAATGGAATTTTTATGATGAATTTGGTTCCCTTACCCTTGCCTGATTGAACGGTTACACTTCCGTTGAGTTTTTCTATTTGTTTTTTTACAACATCAAGACCAACACCACGACCGGAAATATTTGTAATTTCTTTTGCAGTTGAAAAACCAGGATCAAAAATAAGATTGTAGGCTTCCACATCGGAAAGAACCTTATTCGGATGTATTACTCCACGGTCAATGGCTTTAGCTCGTACAGCATCAACATCGATACCCGAACCATCATCGGATACTTCAATGAGGATCGTATTTCCTTCGTTGCTGGCGCGTAACTTTACCTGACCTTCTTCGGGTTTTCCGGCATTTCGACGCACTTCAGGTGATTCAATCCCATGATCAATACTATTTCTGACACAGTGAATAAGCGGATCGAGCAAATCTTCGATTACTGACTTATCCAATTCTGTATCTTCACCTTCAATATCAAGATGTATCTGTTTATTCAAGCTGCGGCTAAGGTCCCGTACCAATCTAGGAAAGCGTGAAAAAATCTGGCCGATAGGAACCATGCGAATTCGCATAACCCCTTCCTGCAACTCGCTGGTAATCCGCCCGAGGTTTTGAGCAGTGTTGCGATATTTTGCAACGGTTGTTTTATAGTCACTTTCAAAACCGTCGAACAAATTATACATTCCGCCGAAACGCTCTTGAATTTCCCGCTTGATATCCTTTATCGTTTCGCCATTTTCCAAGCGTTGCAAATAGGCCGGCATACTATCGAACAATTCTTTGACTGTCTCCCGATATTGTCCGGTTGTTGTTTGCAATTGCACAAGATTATCACCAAACTCATTCGATATCTGATTGAACGATGCCTTGTTAATAACGGTCTCACTTACCAAATTGAGTAAATTATCGATTCGCCGGCTATCTACCCGTAAAATACTGTTAGAGGCCGTCTGAGGGCGTTTTTCAGCCTTTTTCTTTCGTTCAGTCTCAGTTTCATCTTTCCCTTGTTCTTTTGAAAATTCTTTTACAGCATTCGCAACTTCATCATCAATTTCGTTTTCTGAACTTTGAGTCTCAGCTACTGTATTTTTTGCAGGTTCAGCCTTGTCGGTTTTCGCAGAGGCGGCATCCAATTTGCGCACCTGAATTCCCAGAGTTACATCCGGTAAATACACAGATTCTTTTATTGTATCTACATCGTTTTGAGAAGAAAGGTAATAATAGACCGTTGGAAAAAACGCATCTTCATATAACTGTTCAAAATCAGGTTGCGTTTTTAATACTGTTCCCATTCCCTTAAGAGCAGCAAAAACCTGTATACCACCAACAGTATTCATTGGGTTTTCTTCATCAAACTCAACCTCAACCTCATAGGCAGTGTGCCCGCTATCAATATTTTCGAGTAACTCGGCCAAAGAATTCTCATCTAGATGTATTGCGCCGCTATCTTCCGATGTTTTTGTAACAGCAGGTGAAGCTGGTACTGAAGCTGATGCAGATGGTGCCTGAGTAGCTGCTTTTACAGCAGGAACTTTTTCATTTACAAAAGATGCCAATTGCTGTTTCAATGGCTCAACATCATCGGAATAAATCTCACCTTCCTTCCGGCATTCAATCATTTCTTTAATTACATCAATACCGGCAAGAAGTGCGTCTACCAGTTCGCCTGAAACAATAACTTTATCATTTCGGATCTCATCCAGTAAATCTTCAACAACATGAGTAAAGGCCGTTAACTCATCCATCTGGACTGTTGCTGAAGCACCTTTGAGAGTGTGGGCGGCACGAAAAATCTCATCGATTGCGTCTTCGTTTGCAGTATCTGCCTCAAGGACTAGAATATTTTGTTCAAGTTGTTCTATTTGGCCTTCAGCCTCAACAAAATAATCCTTAAGTAATTCTTCATTATTCGGATCAAGATAGTCGCTCATATATCCAGATTTTCGGCGTAAACCCTCTATAAGTCAAGATTAAAGACAAAAAAAAGCATCCGGCCATAAAGCCGGATGCCAATTTTCGTACCAATTGTAATTTTTACTGAGCAGCGCCAGCAGCAGACTGCTGTGCACCCTCTTCATCTGCGTTATGCAGGCGTCGTTCTTCCAGGAACCGAAGAACCTGTACTTCGCCCAAACGACTCAACTCAGCCTGGCGGCGTTCCATTTCACGCTCAGAAAGAATACCCCAGATTGTTTCATCATTGAAATCACGCTCAAGATCAAGAACAGCTCGGTCAAACACAAGCACAACATCTTTGATGTAGGTAACAAAATCGCCGCCTACAGAGCTACCGTCACGGTAAATGCGGAAACCAACCAACTTCTGGTAAGGAGTTAAGGTTGGGTACAATGGCATACGACGAACTTCACGATCACGAACATCTTCAAGATAGTTCGGGTTCCGCCAAGTCATTGTGCGCCAGCCATCAAAGTTCAAGTAACCCATGAAATAATCCTGAGTACGGCCAGTCTGGTCTTCGAGAAGAACACTCAATCCATGAGGAAAGTTCAAGCCATGAACATTAACTTCGATTTCTTTGATTACACCAACATTCTTAACAACACCACGGTTGTCAAACTTTGCACCACGTCCAAGTTCTTCCTGAGGAACAACCA
>CAYNNU010000163.1:0-4624 GCA_964398645.1 uncultured Spirochaeta sp. | reverse complement strand
TCGGCGTGTTACGCTGAAACGTCAGGAAAGTGGGGAAAGTATAGCATCGCTCTTACAAAAGGATGCTGAAAGTTGGGAGATAATTACACAAAGGCTATCGGCTTTAGGAATTCAAGCTGATTCGTTTTTTGCTGATCCAACAGCATATACAGGACGGGCCACTGAGAAAGCTCGGTCGATAGCATTAAATCATCAAACTGTATTAAATCAGCTACAAAAAAAAGGAGAGTCATATGGAGTTTGTTAATTCAATTCCGGAAGCATTAAGCTATGATGATGTTTTGTTGCTTCCAGCGTATAGCGATTTTTTACCCCACGAAGCAGACATCAGTACAGAAATTCTGCCTGGTATTCGCCTGAAAGTCCCAATCGTTTCTGCAGCTATGGATACAGTTACTGAAGATAAAATGGCTATTGCTCTGGCATTGCAAGGTGGGGTTGGTGTTATTCATCGTAATCTCACGCCACGTGAGCAAGCTCAACAGGTCTCGAACGTAAAAAGATACTTGAATTTTGTAATAGATAATCCCTATACAGTTGAACCCGATCAGACTATCGAGGACGTCTGGGAAATAATGCAAAACAATGACATTTCCGGCTTGCCTGTTGTTGAAAATGGAGTGCTAAGCGGTATCATTACTTCACGAGATTTACGCTTCTGTAAGGATTATCGTTTAAAAGTTCGCGATGTAATGACAGCCAATCCTATTGCTGAAGTTGGAACTCCGGCAATTCAAAGTGCGCGTGATAAATTCGATACTCATAAAATTGAAAAGCTTCCGGTAGTTGATGAAAACGGAAAACTTACTGGTCTGATTACCGTAAAAGATATGGAAAAACACGACAAGTTTCCCAACGCAGCCACTGATGATTCTGGCCGTTTATTGGTTGGTGCGGCAATATCCCCGGTTGACCTGGACCGCAGAATGCCGCTTTTGCAGCAAGCCAAGGTTGATTTTGTTGTTCTTGACACTGCACATGGTACAACGAAAGGTGTTGTACAAGCAGTGAAGACACTAAAATCAAAATATGAAACATTGGTAGTTGCTGGCAATGTAGCCACTGCCGATGGAGCAAAATTACTGATCGATGCTGGTGCAGATTGTATCAAAGTAGGAGTTGGCCCAGGATCAATTTGTACTACCCGAATTGTTGCAGGAATTGGAGTTCCGCAATTTTCAGCAGTAGCCGAAGCTTGTTCGGTTGCAAACTCAGCTGGAGTACCCGTGATTGCCGATGGCGGAATCAAGTTCAGCGGTGATATCGTTAAGGCAATTGGAGCTGGCGCTTCTGCCGTAATGCTTGGAAATCTTTTGGCAGGTATGAAAGAAAGCCCCGGACGCGAAATTCTTTTTGAAGGACGGATATTTAAGGCCTACCGAGGTATGGGTTCGGTTGCGGCTATCCGCAAAGGATCCGGTGATCGTTATCAGATGAACGAGGGCGATGAGCCAGTTCCTGAAGGTGTTGAAGGGCGCGTTCCGTTTAAGGGCGAATTAGCACCCTTTGTCCATCAACTCATAACTGGTTTACGCAAAGGTATGGGCTATACCGGATGTCGTACGCTTTCACAATTGCGGAATTATAAGAAATTCGTTAGAATCACTGCGGCTGGTTTGCGGGAAAGCCACGCACACGATGTTGTGATAACCCACGAACCACCAAATTACTCGCGCTAAGGATTTGTACGTGAATTTAGTAGTAATCGGCGCCCAATGGGGCGATGAAGGGAAAGGAAAGGTTGTTGATTTTCTTTCTGAGCAGGCAGCCACCATTATTCGTTTTTCCGGCGGGGCAAATGCAGGTCATACTATTGTCCATGGAGACACAACCTACAAGCTTCACCTGATTCCTTCTGGAATCATTTATCCGCATACCGAAGCAATTTTGGGTAGCGGGATGGTAATTGATCTGGAATCACTAAAACAGGAACTTGATACGATTTCTGCCCAAGGGGTTTCCTGGGAAGGTCGCTTGTTTATTTCAGACCGTGCTCATATTGTGTTACCGTCCTATAAAAAAATCGATATTGAAATCGATAAAAAACGGCTTCGTCCTATTGGTACAACCGGTCGTGGAATTGGGGTAACCTATGCCCATAAAGCAGGGCGTGATGGCTATCGTGTAGCCGATATATTAAGCAGGAACGATAGCTGGGTACATAGCTTGAATGCTGAAGATCAAGAATACATCACCTCTATGCGTGAGTTTATTCGCCCAATGGCTATCGATCTAGTAGAATATAATCAGAAAATAACTGGAAAAAAGGTTTTATTAGAAGGTGCCCAAGGCGCGCTTCTAGATCTTGATGCTGGAACCTATCCCTTTGTTTCTTCAGGTACCAGTGGCGCAGCAGGTGCCGCAACCGGTGGTGGTTTAGGCCCACGTGCAATAAATGGCGTGCTAGGGGTCTGTAAGGCATATTCAACCCGGGTTGGAAACGGCCCGTTCCCTTCTCAGTTTGATCCTGAGAATGAAGGAGAACTGGAACAGTATATACGTGATGTTGGTCGTGAATACGGTGTAACTACCGGCCGGCCTCGCCGTTGTGGCTATCTTGATTTAGTCGCATTGCGCTACGCTTGTCGTGTTAATTCCATCGACCGGATGGCTCTTACTCATCTTGATGTTTACGATTCTCTGGAAACATTAAGTGTGTGTATTGCATATACCATACACGGAGAAGAAATTACCCACTTTCCAGCTGATATTGCTTTGCTAGAACAGGCAAAACCTGTTCTAGTTGAATTGCCGGGCTGGAGTGAATCAATAGGTGATGTTCGCGATTTTGATGCGCTGCCGAAAAATGCCCGTGATTACGTATCATACGTGGAAAAATATATCCAAACTCCAATTTCAATAATTGGGGTAGGTTATGAACGACAGCAGACCATTACTCGTGAGAACCCATGGACACAATACTAATACTTGATTTTGGCAGTCAAACTACTCAACTTATTGCACGCCGCATCCGCGAAATTGGCGTATATACTGAAATAATTCCCGGCGGCAGCCGCTTCGACCAAATGCCTGAGTTTGTTCAAAATGTAATGCCCAATGTACGGGGGATTATTCTGTCCGGATCACCGCATTCTGTAAACGAAGCAGATTCCCCGGTGCCTGATCATGAAGTTTTTCGCTTAGCTAAACAGGGATTACCCCTTCTTGGTATTTGTTACGGATTACAGCGAATGACCTCTGAGCTTGGTGGAAAAGTTGAGGCATCAGACCATCGGGAGTTCGGTCGTTCTCGCATACGCTTTGTACAAAATCATCCCTTGTTTGCAGGTATTCCCGAGCATTTTATCAGCTGGATGAGTCATGGGGATTCCATAATTCAGCCGGCTTCTGGTTTTCAGCTGATTGCTGAGTCTGAAAATGGAATACCAGCTTGTTTAGCAGATGCTGAAAACAATCTTATCGGAATACAATTCCATCCCGAAGTTTCACATTGTGAATACGGTACTGATATTCTAAAGAATTTTGCATTAGGAATGTGTAAAGCAAAACCTGAATGGTCATTGGATCGAATTCTTGATGATATTGACCATGGTATTCGTCAACAGGCTAGCGACCGCCCAGTGCTTCTTCTCATTTCTGGCGGAGTTGATTCAACAGTTGCGGCTGGCTTGTTACTGCGCTCTCTTAATCCTGAAAATGTGCATCTTATGTATATTGATACCGGTCTCATGAGAAAGGATGAAACTGCTGAGGTTGTTGCCTCACTTGAAAGACTTGGCGCAAGCCATATTCATATTGTTGATGCGCGTGAGCGTTTTCTTTCTGCATTAAAAGGGGTAAGTGATCCCGAGCAAAAGCGCCGGATTATTGGCGATACCTTTATCGAAGTTCAACAACAAGAACTTGAAGGACGCAATGTACCGGATGGTTTACTGGCTCAGGGAACCCTTTATACAGATCTTATTGAATCTGGAAAAGGGGTTGGGGCACATGCTGCAGTAATTAAAAGCCATCATAACGTTGGGACACCATTAGTTTCGGCCAAGCGGGAAGCTGGCTTGCTTATTGAACCCTTGGCCAGTTTGTACAAGGATGAGGTTCGCGCAGTTGGAGTAAAAATTGGTATTGATCCGGCAGTAGTATATCGTCATCCCTTTCCAGGACCCGGACTTGCAATTCGTATTCCTGGCGATATTACCCCGAAAAAGATTGAAATCTTACAACAAGCAGATAGTATTTATATTCGTGAACTACGCTCACGAGGATTATACGATAAAATTTGGCAGGCATTTGCAGTATTATTACCGGTACGCTCCGTCGGCGTTGCCGGGGATGCACGTGAATATGGCTATGTATTGGCTTTACGAGCCATTACCAGCCGTGACGGCATGACAGCTGATGTATTTCCCATGCCATGGGACGATATACTAGAAATATCGGCAAGAATAACGAATCAAGTGCCGCAAATTGGTCGGGTGGTATATGATGTTTCCAGCAAACCACCGGCAACCATTGAGTGGGAATAGATAATCAAGCTACAAGCTTCACATTATCCTACACTTAATGATTCAAGATATGAATTTAATGCTCGCTGTTGAACATCGCGTTCTTCTTCAAGCATTTCAATTTCTGCTCTGCTAGCCTCAATTCGTTCCTCATATTC
>CAYNNU010000162.1:0-4719 GCA_964398645.1 uncultured Spirochaeta sp. | reverse complement strand
GGCCATTCCAGGCAGCACGTTAATTTGTGATAATTTCGGCCCAGTTTCTGCAAGTTCATTCACAAGGGCTGCGGCAACAGCATGAAATCCATCAACGTGTGTGCCTCTGTAGCTGGCTGTTGAAACATATACAATTTCGGGGAGTCTAACTTGTTCCTTTTTTAGTTCGCGGATAATACGCTGTACATCATCACCAATTGTTTCTGACAAGCATGTGCTGGCTATACCAATCATTTCCGGCTGATACTGCTGAACCAAATTCATGATGGCTGCTTTTAAATTTTCTGAACCGCCGTAGATTGCAGATTCCTCGGAAAAATTGCTGCTGGCAATATCAATGGGTTCTTTAAAATGGCTAATTAAATATCTTCTAATATATGTGCTGCATCCTTGGCTGCCATGCAAAAGGCAGACTGCTCCTTTTACGCCATGAAATGCTAGGGCAGCTCCAAGTGGGGTGCACAGTTTACATGCATTAACTACCGCTGCATTTTTAAGTTGTTGTAACATTTTGTACCTCCCGTCGGGGCGAAAATTGCCAGACTGGGCTCATCACCGAGGCAAAAACTTCTTCAGCAAACAATTTCATTCCTAGAAAACCAGCGAGCGGTTTTTTCCGTTCATGGTTGTGATCGCAAAAACCAACGCCTAATTTATAGGCTAGGGGACGTTCCTTTACCCCACCGATAAATAGGTCAACATCTTTCATAAGAACGCAGTTGGCAAGTTCTACTGGATTTGAATCATCAAGAATAATTGTTCCCGGGCCGCATATCTGAGCCAAGCTTTCATAGTCTTCAGCACTGCCGGTTTGGCTTCCAACAACTACTGTCTGCATACCGAGATTTGCTAGGGCTTTTATCAATGAAAATGCCTTAAAACCACCTCCAACATATATGGCCGCTTTTTTGCCATGTAGTTGCTGTCGGTAGCTTTCTAATAATGGTGTAATTGCTTGTAGTTCCTGACGGATAAGATTTCCCGCCGCCACGGCAATGTCCGGTTTACTAGAAAAATGATCGGCTACCTTGTACAAGGCTTCGGCCATATCTTCAATTCCAAAGTAAGAGACGCGAATCCAGGGGGTTCCATATTTTTCTTCCATCATTTTTGCAAGACTCATCATTGAACCTGAGCATTGAACCACATTTAGCGCTGCCCCGTGTGCCTTAGCAATGTCGCCTACCCGGCCGTCTCCGGTCATAATGGAAACAACATCAATCCCCATTTTTTTGTAATAGTCGCGAATCATCCAGGCTTCGCCGGCAATATTGAACTCACCAAGTATGTTGATGCTCACCGGAGGAACGGAAGAAGTGTCACCGCTTCCTACGATATTCATAAGTGCCAAACAGGCGGCGAAATAGCCGTCTTTTTTTGTGCCCTTAAATCCTTCGCTATGAACTGGTAAAATAGGAATTTCAGTTTTCTGGGCTACTTTTCGGCATATAGCTTTTACGTCATCGCCGATTAAGCCTACAATGCAGGTGCTGTACACAAAGGCGGCTTTTGGTTTATAGCGTTCAATGAGTTCAAAAAGGGCAGCTTCTAGTTTTTTTTCGCCGCCAAAAATAACATCTTTTTCACGCAAATCAGTTGAAAAGCTATAGCGGTTGATTTCCGGGCCAGAAGACAAGGCGCCACGAATATCCCATGTGTAGGCGGCGCAGCCTATTGGGCCATGAACTAAGTGAAGCGCATCAGCAACCGGGTATAAAACCACCCGGGAGCCGCAAAATACACAAGCCCGTTGGCTTACTGAGCCAGCAGTGCTGTGCTTCGAGCAGCTCATTTTCATTTTTTGGTCAGAAATCTGAACGATTTGCTTTTCTCTATCTTTTAATACCTGCATACGTAACCTCCGAAGGCAAAAGAGGCGGGGGCAGGGAGCTGCGCCCCAAAAACCTCTCATTTAATAATGATTGCCTACATAGCTAACTCGAATTTTTCCGGGGCGGCATCGCGATCAATGCGGTCCATTATTGCATTCAGCATTCTGTCAGCCAGGTTGATTGCTCCACGGTATCCAACGGTTGGGATGTATACGTGGGAAGACCGGTCCATCACAGGGAATCCGAACCTTACCAAAGGGATATCCTCGTCCCTGGCAATGTGTTTGCAGTAGGTGTTGCCAATAATCAAATCGACTGGATCATTCTTTATAAGTTGATGCAGGCTAAACATATCTCCGGCTGCCATGCAGTTTATGGGGTAGTCTACTGATTCCGTAACCTGTTCAACTCTCTGAACAAATTTTTTGCCTGGGGTGCCGGTAATAATATGTGCGGGAATCATGTCCAGGCTTACGATGAACTCAGTCAAGGCAAGCAGCTGGTCGGGATCCCCAACTAAAGCTACCTTTTTCTTGTAGAAGTACTGGTGCATGTCGCTCATTAGATCCAATAGTCGTCCCCTATCATCTGTAATTGATTGAGGAACAGAAACGCCGGCCATTAGGCGTAATGCGTCAATGAAGCGATCTGTGGCGGCTAGTCCAATAGGCAATGACTCAATTTGACATGGTACCTTGCACTTTGTATCTAACAATTTTGCAGCCGCAGCTGAAGCTGTTTGACCCAGAGCAAGGGTCCCTTGGCTTCTGCCGGTGTTCTTCAGTTCCGTGACTGTGGTTCCGCCGCGGGGGTACATTTCGTAGTCACCAGTGAGGGGAGTATCAAGCACATCCGAAGTGTCCGGAAACAGGATGATTGGCACGTCCATTTCGCCGGCAATTCTTTTTATTTCTCGCATATCGGCCGGTTCTACCCATCCTGGAATAATGTTTACGTTTTCGGTTTTTTCTCCGGATTCACTAAAATAATGAACCATGCTTTTTACCATGTTGGAAAAACCGGTAACATGGCTGCCGACATAGCTAGGTGTGTTGGCATGAATAACGTATTTACCCTCTGGAACTTTTCCATCCCGCCGGGCTTTTTCGGATATTTGAACTATGTCATCTCCGATGGTCTCGCTTAGACAGGTAGTGTGAACAGCAATTACATCTGGCTTGTAAGTGGTGAACATTGTATCTATTCCGGTAACAAGATTTGCCTGCCCGCCGAAAACAGAAGATCCTTCTGTGAACGAACTGGTTCCCGCCATTACTGGTTCCTTGTAATGTCTGGTCAGAACAGTCCGGTGATAACTGCAACAACCTTGCGAGCCATGGCTGTGCGGCAGACAATTATGGATTCCAAGTGCTGCATACAAGGCTCCAACCGGCTGACAGGTTTTAGCTGGATTAACTACAAGTGCTTCGCGTTCAACAATTTCTTGTGGTGTATGTTTTAATAATTTCATGTGATTCTCCTTCACGATACATATCTGGCAGATAACTCAGGACTGACGTTCCAGGGGGCGGCCAGTTGTTTCCAGACCGATCCGTTTACCAGGCGATCAATTTCATGATAAAAGTTCACCGCTCCAATAAATCCTGTGTATGGGCCTCCCATGTCATAGTTGTGTAGCTGCTTCAGCGGAACCCCATGCTTCTGGACGACGTATTTTTCCTTTATTCCTGCGCAAAGGAGGTCCGGCTTGCAGCGTGCAATAAGAACTTCTGTTTCGTGGTGTGAAATGTCATCGATTACCAATGAGCCATTATCCATGTCCGGCATCATCCCCTCGTAATCACTGAATTCCATGTTTTCAGGGCGGGCAATATCCCGATAATCAACTGCATCTTTTTCAACTTTCAGCTCTTCTATATTCCTGCTATCAGCATCGATTTTGATGTCTGGAAGAACATTTCGTCCTTCATAGTCGTCACGGTGTGCGAATTCATATCCAGCAGAGAGTATCTTCATGCCCAGCTCGCGAAAAAGTTCCTGGTAGTGGTGGGCGCGGGATCCTCCGACATATAGCATGACGGTTTTTCCCTCTAGTCGGGGGCGAATAATATCTAATTCCTTTTGAACTGCCGCGGCTTCTTTTGCAATGAAGGCCTCAACCCGCTCGGTGAGCTTTGCATCATCATAGTATTCTGCGATTTTTCGTAAGGATTTTGCCGTTGCTTTTGCGCCAATGAAGTTAACCTTGAACCAAGGAATGCCCCATTTTGTCTCCATCATTTCTGCCATATAATTGATTGAACGGTGGCATTGCACGACGTTTAAGTCTGCTTGAGGAGCGCTCGACATGCTGACATAGGTTGAATTTCCGCTGAATGTTGTTACAAGGGTAATTCCGACTTCGTTCAGTATTCGTTCAATTTCGAAGCCGTCTCCACCAATGTTGTACTCGCCCAGCATGTTGATTTTGAATTCCCCCTCGACTTTCTTCAAGTTTTTGCCAACTACATGTGAAAATACTGCATTATTGGCAATATGATGTCCGGCAGATTGAGAAACGCCTTTGTATCCTTCGCAGCTCATACCAAAAACAGTAATACCAAGTTCTTCCTGCATTTCCCGGGCGACGGCATGCACATCATCTCCGATTAGTCCAACCGGGCAGGTAGAAAAGATTGATATTGCCTTTGGTTTGAAAATCTTGAAGGCGTCCCGAATTGCTTTTTTCAGTTTCTTTTCGCCGCCGAAAACAATGTCTTCATCCTGCATGTCTGTGGACATGGAATAGGGCATATAGTTTTCCTGGTCGGGGCTTTCAACCTTGCTTTGATTTCTTCTTGTTAGCCAGCTATAAAATCCGCAGCCTATTGGACCATGTGTGATTTGTAGAATATCCCTGGTGGGCCCTACAACAACTCCCTTACAG
>CAYNNU010000161.1:0-4760 GCA_964398645.1 uncultured Spirochaeta sp. | reverse complement strand
ACTTATTACGCTTTTTCTGTATGCCAGTATTGCGCTTATTCTCGCTTATGCCTGTATGTTACCGGCGCCAATTTTAGCCCTGCTGGAGTATCTTCTATCAACTTTGACTGATATACTTATGCATCTTTTGCGTGCTACCAGTAATGCCCTGGTGATTCCGTTGCAAACACCTGCTGGTATGCTTTTTTGGCTTTCGCTGTTTTTTTTATCCTGTTACGCTGCCTTTGTGTATCAGAAAAAAAGGCAAAAATTGTGTGAGGAAACATGCTCTATCATGAATTGAACTATAATTCTTCCACCGCGGTGCGTAGTTTTTTGGAACAGCGGGGAATGCGCTTAAGCAAACGCTTTGGTCAAAATTTTCTTGTTGATCCGCATATTCGCCACCGAATTTGCCAGACGGCTTTGGCTGATTTATCTGATAAAGAATCTCCTTTTATTTGGGAGATTGGCCCGGGTATCGGTTCGCTAACTCAAGAGCTGCTTGCTGCAGGTAGCAGGCTCACGGTATTCGAGATTGACCACGGCTTGATTGCGGTTTTGCGTGAGTTTTTTGCCGAAGATCTGGCGCGGATGGAGATAGTAACCGGTGATTGTGTGGAAACTTTGCCGGCCTATGCTAGCAACCATGCATTGCCAGATGTGCTTGTGGGTAATCTGCCCTACAACGCTGCCAGTGCAATACTCATGACAATGCTGGAAAAAGGGCTGATTCCCGGCAGGATTATTGTGATGCTGCAACGGGAATCGGCGCTTCGGCTCACTGCAAGCCCGGGAACAAAAGAATACTCTGCTTTTTCGGTTGCCTGCCAGGCACGATGCCAAGTGAATCAAGAGTTTGACATTCCGCCAGAATCATTTTTTCCCCGTCCTGAAGTCGTTTCGCGCTTGGTAAGCTTACGTCCGCTGGTGGCGAATCAATCATCGCTGGCAGCAGCGTCCGATTTGCCGCCGTTTTTTTCAGCCCTTGTGAGGCGTGCTTTTCAGTCGCGGCGAAAAACCCTGCGCAATAATTTTCGCTCCTGCCAAGTGTATCCCGGCTTGTCCGGCGAGCTTGTGCTGGATGCTTTTTCCGATCTTGGGATTGCCGCTGAATTGCGGGCAGAAACAGTTTCGGTTTCGCAGTTTATTGAGGTATCTCGATATCTAGCATCCCGGCAATAAGCCGGATTTGGCTTGCTTTAACAGTCTATAGGCTTTCAACGGGTGCTTCAGCTAATACCGAATCCAGTTGCTTGTGGAAAGCAGGAGACAACTCACTCAAAGGTGAGCGGAGCTTGTTTTGTGCAATTAGGCCGCGTGCTGCCAGGGCATACTTAATCGGTATTGGGTTTGTTTCGGCAAACATTGCCCGAAAGAGGGGTAAAAGCTGGTAATGCAGACTGCGTGCTGTTTCAACTTGATCCCGTAATGCAGCGGTGACAAGCTGCTTCATGTGGGCGGGAATGAGGTTGGATGCAACTGATATAACCCCACTGCCTCCCATCAAAATGATTGGTAAAAACAGGTTGTCATCGCCAGAAAGCACAGAAAAGCCATCAGGCTTTGCCTGAATGACATCCATTATCTGCGGAAAAGAGCCTGAAGCTTCCTTTACAGAAACGATGTTTGGATTTTCAGCCAGTCGCATGAGGGTATCGGTGGAAATATTTATGCCTGTTCTGCCGGGAATGTTATACACTACCATCGGCAAAGCGGTTTCTTCGGCTATGGTAGAGAAATGCCGGTAAAGCCCTTCCTGAGTTGGCTTGTTGTAATACGGTGCAACTTGCAGGCTGGCAACCACGCCAAGATCGGCTGCTTGCTTGGTCATACGAATTGCTTCAGCAGTTGAGTTTGATCCAGTTCCAGCGATTACTGGCACACGGCCATCAGCATAACGGACTACCTGCTTGATCACTTCAACATTTTCGCTATGGCTTACCGTGGGGCTTTCGCCGGTTGTGCCCATGGGGACTAGGCCGTCAACACCGCTTTTTATCTGGAATTCTACCAGTTGCTTGAGAGAATCCCAATCAATGCTTCCATCTTCATGAAATGGGGTAACAAGGGCTGTGTATAATCCTTCAATATTCATGGCGACCTCCCGTCTACATGTGTGTCTACATCTAAGAATATTATATTGTTTTTAGCAATTGGGCAAAGTATTGATCAAAAGAGAAAAAACCTTGCTTGCCGTGCAGCCATTCGGCTCCCAGAACAGAGCCCAGGGCGAAACCGCGCCGGCTTCGTGCAGTATGGCGAAGCTCAATTGTGTCTTCTGTAGAGTCGGCCAGCACCATATGAAGCCCGGGAATGTCACCGCCACGGCTGGAGGTAACGTGTAATTCATTGGCTTCTATGCTCCTGTGCATTGTTTCAGTCTGGATGTGAGTTTTTCGCTCGAGATTCTCTAGAATTTGCTCAGCTGTACGGATGGCTGTTCCGCTGGGGCTATCCTGCTTTCGGTTATGATGAAACTCGTGCAACATCATGTCGTATTGGGGGAATTTGTTGATAAGGCGGGTTAACTCTCCGGTAACATGAAAAAAGATATTGGCCCCAACAGAGAAATTGCTGCCGAACATCAAGCTTCCTTTTGAGGATTCTATCAGTTCGGCAACCTCATCCCGGCTGGATTCCCAGCCGGTTGTTCCTATTACTGCGGCAACAGACCGTTCGGCGTATACCCGGATGTTGTCCAGGATTGTCGTTGGCAGGGAAAAATCTATTACGACATCGGCGGTGGAAAAATCAGCTTGCTGTACTGAGCTGTACACGCTGGCATTTTCCGGCGCGCTGTCGGCATAGGGGTCAACTATCAATGGAATAGAGTGCCCGCGTTCCAGGCATATTCCGCCGATGAGTTTTCCCATTTTTCCATAGCCAATCAGTCCAATGCGCATAATCTAATCCTTACTTTTTCTGTCCTGCTGCCTGAGCAAGTGTAACAGCACTGGTGTTCACGATATCATCGATAGAACAGCCGCGTGACAGGTCACTTACTGGTTTGGCGAATCCCTGCAGGAATGGGCCGTATGCTTCTGCTTTGGCAATGCGTTGTACCAGCTTGTAGCCGATATTGCCGGATGCCAGATTTGGGAACACCAGAACGTTTGCTTTTCCTGCAACATCAGATCCTGGTGCTTTTGAAGCGCCAACTTTTGGTACCAGCGCAGCATCGGCCTGCATCTCGCCATCAATCTTCAGGTCAGGGCGGCGTTCCTGTGCCAGCTTTGTAGCTTCAATAACCTTGTCAACATCAGGATGACTGGCTGAGCCCTTTGTCGAGAAGCTAAGCATTGCGACATAGGGTTCAATTTGCAAAAAGTCGATGCAGCTCTGTGCTGATGCGATTGCAATTTCAGCCAGCTGATCAGCTGTTGGATCAGGGATGGTTGCACAGTCGGCGAAGAGAATTAGGCCGTCGCTACCGAATTCCTTTGCCGGAGTTGACATAACGAAACATGAAGAAGCCGATTTTACTCCTTCGGCAGTGCCAATGATGGTGAAGGCGCTGCGCAGAACATTTCCGGTGGAGTTCTCTGCTCCTGCAACCATTGTATCAGCATCGCCCATGGTAACCATCATAGCGCCAAAGTTTAGCTGCTCAAGCATTTCTTCAGCGGCTTTTTCTTCTGTCATGCCTTTGTGCTTGCGCAATTCATACAACTTCTGGGCATATGCTTTCGTCGTATCGGCAGTGGCAGGGTCAATGATGGTAATACCATCAATAGCAACTCCTGCTTCTTTGGCAGCAGCCTGAACGGCAGATTCGTTTCCAACAAGAAATACTTTTTGTGCAATTTTCTTGTCAATAATCTGTCGAGCAGCAGCGATGGTTCGTGGTTCTGTTCCTTCAGGCAGTACCAGCGATCCTTTGAAATCTTGTGCTTGTTTGTGCATCTTTTCTATAAAACTCATAATAATATACCTCGCGATCAATATAACACACTCTAATGAGTATGATTGTCAAGGTGTGATTGATGGGCTAGTATTTCAAATATGCGCGTAGGAGTAATTGGATTAGGCAGATTCGGCCGTTTATGGGCTACATTGATGCAAGAGCATGCAGATGCGGTATATGTCTGGAATCGGAGCGATCGGCCTCATCCCGAGGGCACAATACGACTAACTGATGATGATTATGCGACGCTGGATGTTGTATTCTTGTGCACCAGTATTTCCTCGGTCGCAGAAGTAGGGCGGCACATTGCTCCTCGGCTTGCCCCGCACACAATTGTTGCTGATACCTGCAGCGTAAAGGTCTTGCCCATGCAAATTCTGCGTGAAGTGCTGCCGCCGGAAAATCCACTGCTGGGGACGCATCCTATGTTCGGGCCAGACTCAGCCCGGGATGGTGCTGCCGGTTTACCTATGGTTTTGTGTCGTGAGCGCATACAGGATGATGCCTACGTCAAGCTTCGCTCTTTTTTGGAAAAGTACTCAATGCAATTGCTGGAGATGACAGCAGACGAGCACGATAAAGAGGCAGCCTATACTCAGGGCATTACCCATTTTATTGGCCGAGTAATGAAGGATTTGGATTTGCAAGCAAGCCCAATCGCAACCTTGGGATATACTCGCCTGTTACAGGTGATGGAACAGACCTGCAATGACCCATGGACCCTCTTTGTTGATCTTCAGCAGCAGAATCCCTATACCGCCGAAATGCGTCGCCGTATCAAGCATTCCCTTGATAGATTCTTGCATATTCTTGATAACGAGGATACAGCCACCGGCCCGCCTAGCTAATTGACAGCAAGGGCGCCTTTCTATAC
>CAYNNU010000160.1:0-4797 GCA_964398645.1 uncultured Spirochaeta sp. | reverse complement strand
TGTATAGACTACTCTTTTATACATGGTTATTTTTTCTCCCTGTACTCAAAAAGGTTGTTCTGGATTTGCAATTCACGGAGAAAGAAGATGCTACGATCATTGCGACAATCTTTCCGAAGCAATGACTTCACTATCCGAAAAGATCCAAAAAGAAGATAGGCTTGATGCCTGGAATGCAAACAAAATCAATTTGTCCAGAATAGAATTAAAAGACAAGGTCATTAGATATTGTTCATTTTCCCAGGCAGTTTTCTCTGAAGTGACATTTACACGTTGTCGTATAGAATACTGTTTTTTTGATTTTGCCGTTTTTTCGAATTGCAATTGGAATGATAGCACTGCCCACAACACGAGTTTTGTCGGAAGCAAGTGGAACGACAGTACAATTCAAAACTCAATGTTTTTTCAGGCTTCGTTTAATGGAAGCAATATGAACAAGCTTCATATTCAGTCTAGCGACTTATTCCGTTCTACCCTCATAAGCAGTTACCTTTCCTCTGTTTCTTTTCGCGACTGCAATCTAAAGAAAGTCAATTTTATTCGATCTCAACAAAACGATGTTTCTTTTCAGTGGTCAAATGAAATCGAGGCACTCTTTTTTGAAAGTCAATTACAATCCAGCAATTATTCAGGCTTCAAAAAAATCTAAGGAGGAAAAATGTATATTCAAACACATATTTGTTTACAGAATTTTCGAAATTCATATATTTTAGCCTCAGAAAAAACAAAAGAAGCAATCGTTATCGATCCTGCTGGCATCGACAAAAATCTGATTAAAAAAATTGAAAATAGCGGGTGCTCATTTGTAGCAATCTTGCTTACGAGCCCTCGAAGTATACACGCAAACCCAATAAAAACGCTAAGCCGTATTTATCCTATCAATGTATATAGTGCAACTCACAATTTAAAAGAATATAACACGATTCCCTCCGACTTAACATCAATTCCAGTTCAAGCAGATGTGCCATTTACTCTTTTGCAACAGCTAATACATCCAATTTCAATTTCATCGCATGGAATGCACACAATTGTATATCGAATTGGAGAATGTCTTTTTACTGGAGATGTACTTGGCGCCGGAAACATCGGAGAACCAGTCAGCAGTTTTGCAATGGCATTGTTGAAAGAAGAAATTCAACAAAGACTTCTTCATTTACCAGCAAACACCCTTATTTTTCCGGCCAGCGGTCCGCCATCAACTGTTGCAGCTGAGATTCATACCAATCCATATCTTCAGGAAACTCAGAATCTCTATCTAAAAGACAATCAGGAAGTGCCTCAATAAAAATTCTTTGCCAATCTTTTCCCGGAGCTGCAAATAAACTTCTATATTGTTCTTCACCAGGACAGCTAATCCGCAAAAGTGCAGAATGCAACATCAATCTTTCCTGTACAAAAGATGTTTTTTTTCGACTATAGAGCGGATCACCAAGTATGGGACAACCTACATGCTGCATATGAACCCGTAATTGATGTGTGCGTCCAGTTTCAGGATAGAGTGCGACTAAACTATAATTTTGATTACTACACACTGTCAGATAACGAGTTGCTGCACTTTTTCCGATACGCATTGATTGCGTTACAGCAAAACGCTTTCGATTCTTGGGATCCCGAGCCAGACGGGCTTCTATCCTTCCTCTAACATGTGGTGGACGCCCATGCACAACAGCAAGATATAATTTCCCCACCATTCTTTGGGCAAATTGATGTGATAATTGAGCATGAGCCGTAGGATGTTTAGCTGTAATTATTACACCAGATGTATCTTTATCTAGGCGATGTACAATTCCAGGTCGTTGCTGAATATCTTCTTCGGCCCCTTCAAAAGCATTCTGCAATCCTGAAATATATCCAGCAATTCCATGCAAAAGGGTTCCGCTATGATTTCCATTACCAGGATGCACTACCATTCCATGAGGCTTACAAACCACAAGTACATCATTATTTTCAAAAATAACTGCTGCATTGAGCTTTTCAGGGATTAGCCCCGTTTGAATGTCAATGTTTTGCAAGTTACCCTTAACTCGATCCCCATCAACAAGCCGAGCGGAAAGCTTTGCCGGTTGATCGTTAATAAACACATCTATCAATCTATTTTTTACTTGCGAGCGACTAGTAATTGAAGCACAATGCTCTACTAAAAAGAGATCTACTCTTTTTGGTGCATCCAGGTTGGCAACAAACGAAAACGAAATGGTATTTTGGGTATCAATTTCTTCACCCTCAATCCCATAATCAGTAATCATTTTGCACCGAATCCTCTTGTATTTTACCTAAAGCGTAATCAACAATAGCAACAACAATTGCAGAAACTGCTCCTAAACCAACAATGCGTAGCTTATCGGCATCACTCATTGGAACACCATCAGCTGGAGCAAAAAATAAAGGCGCATAGGCATATGACAACTGCCCTTCTTCAATACTTTTTACTGAAAAACGGCCTACATCATACACCACCCGGGAAAACAGCAAGGTAATAGGAAACGAACCAAAGGCAACAACACTTCCTCGGCGTAGATCTAATGCCCAAGCGGGAAACTCTTCCGGCTGATATGGCTCTGGGGTAAATTCTTGGGCGTTCACAGAAATAACTGTTCCTGCAAAAAGAAAAAACACGACAAAAATTAAAATTGATGCTGAACCGAAACGCATAACAAATAGTAGCATATTGACGGAACCGATGGCAAAGGGTAATTTCTAGCTATGAATGAAATACTATGGTCTGAACGGCAAACAGCTACCTGGAGAACCAAGGTAGGTTTAGCCGAAATGTTAAAAGGCGGGGTTATTATGGATGTAACCGAC
The DNA here is from genome assembly GCA_964398645.1 of uncultured Spirochaeta sp. Lineage (GTDB taxonomy): Bacteria > Spirochaetota > Spirochaetia > DSM-27196 > DSM-8902 > Spirochaeta_B. Next base: position 1,992 of record CAYNNU010000160.1, on the reverse strand, counting down.
CCCACACAAGCAAAAATTGCAGCCGATGCCGGCGCACAAGCGGTAATGGCACTTGAACGGGTTCCAGCTGACATCCGCCAACACGGCGGGGTTGCCCGCATGTCTGATCCCAAAATGATAGAAGAAATTCAGAATGCTGTATCTATTCCTGTTATGGCAAAATGTCGGATAGGACATATAGTTGAGGCACAAATTCTTCAAAGCTTGGGTGTTGATTTTATCGACGAGAGCGAAGTCCTGACTCCGGCCGATGATCGCTACCATGTATACAAACATGATTTTACTGTACCGTTTGTATGTGGATGCAGAAATCTTGGCGAAGCACTTCGTCGGATTGGCGAAGGTGCCGCTATGATCCGCACGAAAGGAGAAGCTGGAACGGGCGATATTGTTGAGGCAGTTCGCCATCTACGAACTCTTCATGGCGAAATCCGCCGGCTGCAAAGCATGCCGAAAGATGAACTCATGACAGCAGCAAAAGAACTCGGTGCTCCATTTGAACTTATCCAAGAAGTGGCCCGAACTGGAAAACTACCAGTGCCCAATTTTTCCGCTGGCGGAGTTGCTACCCCGGCAGACGCAGCCCTCATGGTTCAACTAGGCGCTGAATCAGTTTTTGTTGGTTCTGGAATTTTTAAATCCGATAATCCAGCGCGGCGGGCAAAAGCCATCGTTGATGCTGTAGCATATTACAATGATCCGAAAAAGCTAGCTGAGGTTTCACGCGATATTGGGGAACCGATGACAGGAATAAATGTTTCTGTAATGGCAGATAGCGATCGGATTTCAGTGCGCGGCTGGTAATTACTTGTGAGCCAATTTACCCAACTCACTATTGGCATCCTTGCCCTACAGGGCGGCTATGCGCGGCATGCCGCCATGTTGCAGGATTTAGGCTGCCAAACAAAACTTATAAAGAAACAGGAAGAACTGGAATCCATCGATGGATTGATACTGCCTGGGGGAGAAAGCACTACCATCGGTATGTTAGCCCAACGTTTCGGCTTGCTCCCCAGCATTCAAAAAAAGATTACAGCTGGTTTACCAGTCTTCGGCACTTGTGCTGGGCTAATCCTTTTAGCCGATACCATCGAAGGAAGCGATCAAGCACACTTTGGTGGCTTAGCCATAAGCGTTCGGCGAAATGCCTATGGAACACAAAAAGACAGTTTTGAAACTGACTTGCAAATTCAAGTTGATAATGAAACATGGAATATTCGGGGAGTATTTATCCGGGCGCCACAAGTAATCAAAACCGCAAAAGGCACAGAAATCCTTTGCCGCTACGAAGATCTTCCTGTTTTGCTTCGCCAAAACAATATCCTTGCAGCAAGTTTTCACCCCGAATTGACCGAAAACAATAGCCTGCACCGCTTTTTCCTAAGCAAAATGGTAATCCCGTCAAAAAACACATAAGACGCAATTTAGGTTAATGTACACGTCCGCCAATATATTCCAGCAATCTATTTAAAACATCCCTGCTCTTATTATTGTTGCTGACTTCTTCTATCAATGTTTTTGCCAGGGCATAATACGGATTAACAAGGCTTTGAACTGCCTGTTCCACCTGAAAAAAGGAACAAGCTTCACGAATTTCAATAACATCATCGGTGCTAACATTTTTTTGGCCAAACATATTACGCACACGGGAATATTCTTCCCCCTGCTTATCAATCGCATCGAAAAGCATACAGCGATATAAGGTTTTCTTGTTTTCAGCGACATCACTGGTTACAGGCTTTCCAGTTTTTTCTGTATCGCCGAACAGACCAAGGTAGTCATCCTGCACCTGAAATACAATCCCCATTGCCTCGCCCATTTCTCCAATTGTGGCAAGGGTTTTTTTATCCCCTCCGCCAATTATCCAGCCAAGCATAAGGGGTAAAGAAAAAGTATAGCGCCCTGTTTTATATCTATATACAGATAAGATATCATCTATTTGGGGTTCATTAGCTGAAACCCCATGAACAACATCCTGCATTTGCGCAGTAC
>CAYNNU010000159.1:0-4829 GCA_964398645.1 uncultured Spirochaeta sp. | reverse complement strand
AGCCAAGGATATGCGGCACCTCCAATCCATGCGCCGCGACTGAACTGCGAACATAGGCCGACGGACCATTGCTGGCGACCCCAAAAGGGACACCAGCATCACGGCACCATTCCAGGGCTTCGCGAGCCCCCTCGCGCAGGGGAGGAACCAGCGTCCCGTCGCTTAAGCGGGCAATTTTGTAGCTGAGAACCTCTTCAACCCGCTCCGGCACACCAGCCAAACGGCACAATTCCTGCGCAATCTGCTGAGCACTTTTCCCGCTTAGATTGCTTTCACTGCATTCCGGCAAGCTGGAGCCTAAAACCTCGGCAAAGGTAACACGCCATCCCTCGGCATGCATCTCAAAACTATCCACTAGCACGCCATCAAAATCAAATACACATGCGACCGGCAAAAATTCTTCCAAGGGATTTTCTACTTGCATCATAGTTTAACCTCTGCCAAGGCAACTGCATGTACCGCCGGTGCTGCCGCTAGAATGCCCTGCGAACCATCCATATAGCGATCATTTCCGTGCATATCAGTCAAAATACCCCCGGCCTCTTCCACCAAAAGCACCCCGGCAGCAATATCCCAAATATGCAAACCTGTTTCCCAGAAAAAATCGATGCTGCCCTCGGCAATATGGCACAGATCAAGTGCAGCCGACCCGAGCCGCAGAACAGATCGAACCTGATGGCCAACACGCCGAAAGGTTTCCACATTATCAGGCTGAATTCTTTGCCGCATATTGATAAAGCCAGTCACAGCTAAACTGGCTTGCAGAGAATCGGTCGAGCTAACACGTATCGGCTTTCCGTTCACAAAGGCCCCGCCACCGCGAACTGCTGAATACATTTTCCCTAAAGCAGGCGCATACACCACCCCAGCCTGTGGAACCGCATCACGCAGATACGCCAGGCTCACAGCAAAATGCGGCAGTCCATGTACAAAATTTGTCGTGCCATCTATGGGATCCAGAATAAACACATCCCCCCGACGCCACTCTCCGTTTTCTTCCGCATCACCGGCTGACTCTTCGCCCAAAAAAGCAATATCCGGAAACTTCTTTTGCAAGCGTCCACTGATATATTCTTCAAGTTTTCGGTCATAGCTAGTTACCAGATCCGCCTCACTCTTAAAAAAGACATCCCCAGACCGCAGAGCGCCATGGCCTTGCATAGCCATCTTCCCCGCTTTGCGCGCTATCTGTTGTAATAATTTGATCATGCCAGCAGTGTATGTGCTCAGGAAACCGTCTGCAATACCTTGAAGTACGCTTAAACGAAAGATAAACATTTCTCTTTGTTGACTTCCCGAATCGAATTGACTACCTTTTGATTACTAGATTTTTAAGGAGAATGGATATGAATATTGGAATCGACAACAAACAATCAGAAGCAGTTGCAAAAATGCTGAACCAGTACCTTGCAGATTTGCAAGTTTTATACACAAAAGTACAAAACTATCACTGGAATCTGGAAGGAATGAATTTCTTTGCCCTGCATGGAAAATTTGAAGAACTGTATGATCAAATTAACGAAGAAATAGATGAAGTTGCAGAACGAATTCTAACCCTCGGTCAGCGCCCACTTGGAACACTCAAAGACTTTGTTGCAACAGCAAAGATTGAGGAAGCAAAAAATGCACCAATCGATGGCAAAACAGCCGTACAAAATGTATTGGCTGATTTTGAATACGTTATCCGCCAACTGCGTGACGGCGTTGCAGTTGCAGAAGAAAACAACGATGCCGGAACAGCCGACATGCTGACTTCCAGCATGGCAGGATATGAAAAAACCTGCTGGATGCTTCGAGTAAGCCTCAAGTAATCTAGTTTATCATTGCCATATATAATGACAGCCCCGCCAAAACACGGCGGGGTTTTCTTTCTGTAAAAAATTTCATTATACTTGAACTGTAGGCTTGAAAGGGGACGGTATGGATAACAAGTGGCAAGATCTCCTGCTATTTGACAAGCAGGAAATGATACGCAGAATTGGCGATGACGCCGATCTTCTACATGCATTATTACAATCAGCAAAAAAAACCATGCCAGAATATATAGCCGAAATTGCCTCTGCCGTAGCCGCCGGGAACAGCGAGCAGGCAAAACAAGCAGCCCATGCCGTAAAAGGGGCTGCCGCAAACCTGAGCTTCTGCCGCCTGCAAGAAGCAGCCAAAGAAATGGAATCGGCAGCAAAAGAACAGACTGGGGACATGGCCCAAAAGCTGGCTTTTGTTCAACAGGAATGGCAGTCAATACAAAACGAATGGAGCTCCCTTGAAAGCTAAATCATCTTCTAACGAGCTACAGCATCTTTCCCCATCAATTCTAATAGTTGACGACAATGCCATGAACCTCAATCTTATCCGTGTATATTTAAACACTTTTATGCCCAAGGCTGAAATACACGAAGCAAATAACGGCAAGGAAGCAATTGAGGCTGTAAAAAATCAAGCCTATGAAATAATTTTTATGGATATACATATGCCGGAAATTGACGGCTTGGAGGCAAGCAAACAGATCCGGGAATATGAAGGATTGAACCCCAATCCGGCAACAATTATTGCCTTAACAGCTGATGTTCAAAAAGAAAACCAGGAACTGTGCCTGCAAGTAGGCATGAATGATTTTCTTGCAAAACCAATCCGAAAGGATCTCTTGCGCTGCAAGCTAGAGCGAGCACTATTGAAAACAACGCCTTTCGAAGATTGCGCACCGCCAAGCTTTGCCCCTGCAGAAATACACATTTTCAACAAAGCAGAACTACTGGAAAAAATCGGAGGCGATGCCGAGACATGCCGCAGCATTGTAGAATCTGCCTTATCCCGTTTCCAGGGCTATATGGACAAACTGACAGAAGCAGTACACAGTGGCAAGCCCGAAGAAATACAAGCTGCCGCCCATGCAATAAAGGGCTCAGCAGCAAACCTATGCTTTGAAGAATTATCCGTTGCCGCCGCAAAAATAGAAAAAGCAGCCAGCGAAGACCAGACAGAACTGTTGCAAAATGCCCAAATCGCCTGGGAGCGACTGCAAAAAAGCGACACAAACATCTAAACAACTGCCTAAACAGGGTCTCAGCTTTTGCCGATGGTAAAAGGGAAGAAGAATAAGGAGCCCTCTGGCATGACACGTAGAAACAACCATATCCAATTGGCACTCATACGCAATATTCGCACCCGTGTAGCCCTAGCAATTTTTATTATGCTTGGAGTTTTTCTGTTCACCAGCGAGATCATCAATTCTATGTTTAATAACAGGCTGGACTCCCTCGGCTTCACCTTTGCCCAACGCCTGGCATTTAGCTTCAAACCCACCGTTGTGGGAATATATCTAATTTTCTCAACCGGCATGTACTTCACCGTCATGCACTTTCTAAAACCGCTTTTTCAATGCCTAAAAACAGGCGAAAACTACAATAAAGCCCGAAATGCTGCATCTGCAATACCCTTTCTTATCATCATTTTCCAGATTATCTCCTGGACAGTAGGAACTGTCGCATATTATATGATTAATGGCTGGGAAGCTGAAAGCGGCATACCCTTCGCACTGGGATTTTTTAGCAAGATGGGGGTTGGCTTTCCCGCGGCCGTTTTTACATCAATCATATTTAACTTGATTATGATCCCGGCAAAACAGAGCCTGAACATAACCAATGTACTGGACCACGAGGATGACAGCTTTTCCCGGCAGCGTGATTATTACGCTATTGGCGCTGTTCTTTTACTAGTTATCAGCAACTACACCTACCTCAACTACTATTTTGCCAACTCCAGCAATGGTATTGCCCTTGCAAGTTTTTACGGCCCCCTAGCAGGAATTGCCCTCTTTTACGCCGTCGTTTCCTTTGGGCTTATATCACTTTCAAAGCGAGACTATACCATCCAGGTACATTCAATCAGCTCAGTTCTCAAAGACTTGGCATCCGGACATACCGCAGTTCAACAGCGACTGCATATCATCAATTTTAACGAACTGGGATTTCTTTCTGGCCACGTAAACAAGATATTGGACAACTTTACTGATTTACTAAACGAGATAAAAATTATCTCCGCCCAATTGAGCGATTCATCACAGCGGCTGGCTAGCTCAGGGCAGGAAAACGCCGCCTACAGCAACCAACAAGCCGCCAGCGCAACCGAGATTGTTGCCACCATGGAAGAATTACACAAGCTCTCGGCAGAAATCGGCCAGCAGGTTCGCGAAGTTGAAACCGTGGCCAAAACTGTTAAAGAAGGGGTATACAACGGTTTCCAGATAACCCAGGAAAATAGCAGCAAAATGCAGGAAGTAACCGAAAGCTACAGTGGCACAATCGATGGAATGCGCAATCTCGGCGACCACATCAACGGCATTTGGGAAATTGTGAAGATCATCAATGGAATTGCCGGCCAAATTAAGATTATTGCCTTCAATGCCGCATTAGAAGCATCCTCTGCCGGCGAAGCGGGCAGAAACTTTGAAATCGTTGCCAGCGAAATCCGCCGGCTTGCCGATAACACGGTATCTTCGACCAACGAAATTCGAAACAAGATCAGCGATATCCAGCATGCCTCGGATGAACTGGTGAGCTCCAGTGAAGCAGATACACTCAAAATTCAGGACGCCTGGAATATGTCTTCTCAACTGGAAACGGTTTTCAAGGAGATTTTAGCGTCTTCAGAAAACTCAGCTAATGCAGCCGCCCGCATGAGCTCATCCGTTGCGCAGCAAATTCAGGCTTTTGATCAAGTACTGCATACATCCCGGCAAATCTCGAGCGGAATTCACGAATTTGCCGGATCGATAGAAGAAACCAGCCTTGCCGCAAACACAATGGAGAGCACAGTAGATACCCTCAACG
>CAYNNU010000158.1:0-4988 GCA_964398645.1 uncultured Spirochaeta sp. | reverse complement strand
TTACTTCCGATCCAGCCGGATACAGCCGTCCCAATCGCCATCCGGCGGGCAGTCGGCATATTCCTGACACCGTTTCACATACATCGCCGCAACTGCATCTTCCGCATTACCATCAAGACAACGCTGAAATGCCTTTTGCGCTTCGGCAAAATCCCCGGCACGATACTTGCTGACGCCTGTCATAAAATCAACCTCAGAATCAATCTTCAGCTGCTGCACCCACTCCGGCTCCCAGGAAAAAACCTCATAAATGGTAACCGGCAGGGCTTTTCCCTTTACAACAACCGAATCAATTTTGCGAAAACTGAAGTTTTCCGGATGCAGCAAACGCTGAATCGTGCTGGCGGACACCACAATTGGCACCCCGTACATCTTGGAAAGCCCCTCCAAACGGGCGGCAATATTCACTTCATCCCCAATAATGGTTGAATCCATGCGGGCATGCGTGCCAACGGTACCCATAATGACCGTTCCGGTATTTAATCCTACCCCAGCACGAATTACCTGATTCTGCTCATTCATAGAAAGATGGGCATTATACTCAGCCAGGGTCCGCTGAATATCAACCGCAGTCTGCAAAGCCCCATCCGAATAATCATTCTCAAAAATGGCCATGACCGCATCGCCGATGAACTTATCAATAAAGCCGCCGTTTTCGGCAATGCTTTTTCCAACCATTGTTTCCATATAGGTATTCAAAAAGGCCATTAGTGTTTCCGGCTTCATGCTCTCAGATATGGCGGTAAAATTTCGAATATCGCAAAACAGAATCGATACTTCGCGCTCAACCGCATTTCCCAAGCGAATTTTATCTATACCCTCACTGGCGATTGCACTCATAAATTGTGGCGGAACAAACAGCTGGAAGGCTTTCAGGGTTGCCTCAGCATTGCTGCGTGCTTCTTTTTCCTTTTCGAAAGAAATAGCATTTTCAATCGCAATAGCAGCCTGAGTAGTAAAAATGCTTAAAAGCCGCAATTCCTCCTGCGAAAACAAATCACTGATGTACTGACTATCCAGATACACCATTCCAATCGGCTTTCCCTTGATTACCAGCGGACAACACACTGCTGAAAGCACATGACTGTCACTCAGTTGATCGGAGGAAACAACCACCCCTTCTACAGAGCTTTCAAATGATTTTTCCTGCTCAAGCAATACATCCTGGATAGCCGAAAAAGAATTGTCGTCGGGACCGATATTGCTAAAAATAAAGGGAGACCCTTCGGCTTGGTATCCGAGCAGCTTCAAAACACCACGCTGGGCGCCGGTTGTTTCCATCATTGCCTGCAAAACAGAATTAAGCAGGACATCAATCTTCAAGATAGACGAAATCATCTGACTGGTTTTTACAATGTTCTCCAGTTGCAGCTTTTCCTTGAAAACACTAACACTGCTATCGCCCTGGGCAAACGACATCTTCGATTGCCGATAGCCTTCCAGCCGCTGGACAACCCCAACTGCATGGGAGTGCAAAAAGGCCAATCCGCTTTTTTCCTGCAACAAATCGTCAGAAGTCTTCTGAAGCTCCCGGGCCTTTGCATCTTCCTGCCGAACTTCGGCAAGCTTTTTCCGCAATTCCAAAACCCAGGGCGAGCAAATATCCAGCTCCCGCTCGCGGCATAACATCCAGGCCTGATTCAGCGATTCTTCAGCAGCATTCAAGCGGCTATAACAAAAATGAACCGCAGCTTGCAGATATAAAAACAACACATGAGCGAACTTATTCTCAGAAGCTGCAGAGCGCGGCAAGAAATCATCGATAATCTCCTGGGCAGCTTCAAAGTTTTCCTGCAGCAAGTCAGAAAAAGCCTGAAAACTCCAATAAGATTCAATAATGACGGTTATTCCATTCTTTTCTGCAATTTCGACTGCTTCACGAAATGCCTGATGTAATTCCTTGTGTTTTTCGGTAAAGAAATAGGCAAGCATACGGGAAAAAAGTGCCGAATAGGTTGAAAGCATCAAACCTGCATTTTTTGCATCCTGGCTAGAAAGCAAGCTGAACTGCAAACCCTTCTCGTTATTTCCATCCCAGTTAAAACACAAGGCCAAACTGTGATAGAAGTTTGCCCGATATGCAAGGTTTGGAACCTCATCCAACCGGCGCTCCAGTTCCAGCTTATCGGCTTCTGCCTCTTTTATCCGCCCCAAAAAATAATAAGCGTATAAACGAACCGCCAGGCTCATCAGATAATCTTGAGTCGCTTCAGCCGGTATCAGCTCCAGCGCACGGGTGAAATAATGCACCGATTCAGAGTATTTACTTTCAAAAAAGCAGGTGTTTGCCAGCAAATGATACGGTCTCCAGCTGGAAAGCGCCTTGCCCGATTGCTCGGCTAAATCCACCGCCTGTTTATAGTACGACAAAGCCTGCCCAAGCTGATTTTGCCAGTGATACGCAGTTCCCACATTCAACAGAATATCTATGCGTTTTTCTCCCAGAAGCTGATCCGGCACAGAGGCCAACAAGTAATGTAATAACTCCAGACTCTGCGCTAAATAGCCCACTTGCTGCATCAAATGACTAGTCTTAATCATAAAATCCAGTTGATCAGCATCAATCGTTTCCGGCTTTTTGCGATATTCATCACAAATGGCACCGGCATAAAAGACCGCTTCCTTACGGGACTGCTGCTGTAATGCCCGCTGATAAGCAAAAAAGTTACAGCGCAACTTGGCCGCAGTATTATTGGTATTATTAAAATGGTAAGCCAGCTGATAAATAGGCACCCGCTGGTCATCAATAAGGTGATCAGCCTCTGCCCCCTCACCAGCAATCAATCCGTCGACACCAAAAACTTCCTTGGGTACAGTACTCAACAAGACCTGAGCACATTGCTCGTGACGCTGCTCCCTTTCAGCTGCCGTTGCCCGGCTACGCAGCACCTCAGCTATCTTGTCATGCATAAAAACAAAAACCCCGGCATCCCGCCCAGCGGCCTCTTCCAGCAACAGTTCTTTTCGTGCCTTATCAATAATGAGCAATAAGGCATCCAAACTGATTTCACGACCCGCCTGCTGCTCCAACTGAAGTAGAAAATCCAAGGAAAACTGCCGCCCAATAACAGCAGCCGAAATTAAAACCTGCAGTTCCGAAGCAGAAAAACCCGTTAGCCGCAGATTGATCAAGCCAGTCATATCAACCCGGAACTCATAGGCCTGGTATGCCTTTTCATCCAGCTTCCACTGACCCACAGCACGCTGCAAAATCTTTTTTTCTATTAGCGCACGAATTATTTCAATAACATAAAAGGTATTGCCCAGCGAATCCTGAGCCAACTTATGATAAAAATCCTTGGAAAACTGATCCGGCTGGCCCAAAACGCTACCAACCAGTTCCGGCAAACGATCCAAGGCCAACTCATGCAAATCCAAAAGTACTAAATGCGGATTTGCAGTAAAATACTCTTCATCCTGCTCTTCCTCGCGAACACTTGCCAGCAGAAAAAGCTTTGCATCCTTCAAATCCCGCGAAAGGCTACTAAATATTTCCAACGACGCCTTATCAGCCCATTGAATATCATCCAAGTAGAGAATCAGAGTGCTATCCGCCTGAACCAGACGGCTAAAAAACCGCTGAACCGCCTGCAGCATTTCCTGCGGACCCGGGGCCGACACTTCGCCAACAACGGCACCAGAAGTCTCAACATAATCCAGGATCACTTGCGGCAAGAACGGCCGAAGCAGGGCAATATCATCTGCGCTCTCCTGAACCAAAGAAGGAATCATCGCCACCTGAACCGGCTGCTGAAACAGCTGATCCAGCAAAGAACGCATAGCCACAAAGGGCACATTCTGCGACTCAGGCAAACAGGAAAACTGCAACAAAACAGCCTTCGAAATATCAAGCTGTTGAATAAAGCCCTCAATCAGCTTGCTTTTCCCCATACCCGAACGTCCCCGCACAACCATAGCCTGCGGCTGGGCCTGCTGAGCAAGTTCATACTGGCTCTGGATCTGAGCAACTTCCTGCTCGCGCCCAATAACCCGCCCATTCAGGTTCAGAACCTTTGTTTCATCTGCCTGACCAACTGTAAATTGACTGGAAGGATCCTTCTGAATCAACAGCAAATCATGCAACAGCGCGTCAGCACTCTGATAGCGCTCCGCCGGCTCTTTTTGCAATAGCTTCAATAAAACCCCATCCAACACGCCAGGCACATCCGCCGAAACCTGCGAAGGAACTTCTGGCTGACGCGATAAATGAGCATGAATCAGTTTTAAGGGATCCTGTTCATCAAAAGGCTGCCGTCCGCAAAACACCTGATAAAAAGCCGCCCCCAATGAATACAAGTCGGTGCGATTATCAATCGGCCGCTTCAACAAACCGGTCTGTTCCGGCGACAAGTAGGCCAGGGTACCAACAACCGTTCCCTGCTGAAACACATCTGCCAGATTTTTTATATAGGCCAAACCAAAGTCGATCATTTTGATCTGCAGCTCCGGCTCGGTTTTTAGCAAAATATTATGCGGCTTGATATCCCTATGCACAATATCATTCGCATGGATTTTTCCCAAAGCCTGAGCCGTCAAAATAAAGGCCTGCAACTTCTGACTAAAATCCAACTCAGCCATCATCCGATTCAGATCGCGGCCTTCGTAATATTCCATAACCAGATATATCTGGTCGCCATCTTCAACAATATCGAGCAGCTCAACCACCGTATCAGAAAAAGAAGCCTGCAGAATCTCACCTTCCCGCCGCAAGCGGAAAAGCATATTATCGCGATTCCCCTCTTGCACCGTCAGCATCTTCTTCAAAATGACACGCTTGCCGCCACATTCAGCAAGACTTACCTGACTTTCTTTTGTTTCAGAGATAACCTGAATTATCGAATAATCCGAAATCTGCGTTTGAGTCGCCATATCACCTGCCGTTGTACTCGTTTATTGCTTCCCGGGCAGCAGCATAACCTGCCTTCCGGCAATTCTCATAATTTCCCTCATCCCATTCATAGGTCAAAGGAGCATCAAAATGCCCCTGC
>CAYNNU010000157.1:0-5044 GCA_964398645.1 uncultured Spirochaeta sp. | reverse complement strand
TACGAGCAGGGCAAGGAAGTTAACGGTGCCGGTATCAACGCCAGCTTCGCCATCCACCAAGATGTTGATGGCCGCGCAACTGATATTGCTATCGGTTGGGCAGTTGCTTTGGGTGCCCCGTTCAGCTTTGTTACCACTCTGGATATGGAATTCCGCTCAGATATTTACGGCGAACGCGGTATTCTTTTGGGTGCTGTTCACGGAATTGTTGAAGGTCTTTACCGCCGCTTTACCGAGCAAGGCATGGAGCCCAAGCAGGCATACCGCGAAACAGTAGAATCCATCACTGGTCCTATTTCACAGATCATCAGCCACGAAGGTATTGATGCAGTATACAAAAAGCTTTCTGCGGATGATCAGAAAATATTTGCACAAGCATACAGCGCTGCATATCAGCCAAGCGCAGAAATCCTGTTGGAAATCTACCAGGAAGTACACAGCTGCAACGAGATCCGCTCTGTAATCATGGCTGGCGAGCGAATGGACCGCTTTCCTTTTGCCAAGATTGACAGCACCGAAATGTGGAAAATCGGCGAGCAGGTTCGTGCCGAGCGCGACAGCAATACCACCCCGATCAACCCTGTTACCGCCGGTGTATATGTTGCTTGTATGATGGCTCAGATTGATATTTTGCGTGAGTATGGCCACAGCTACTCAGAAATTGTAAACGAATCTGTTATCGAAGCAGTTGATAGCTTGAACCCCTACATGCACTACAAGGGCGTTGCTTACATGGTAGACAACTGTTCCCGTACTGCACGTTTGGGTTCACGGAAATGGGCTCCTCGTTTCGATTATCTGTTGCAACAGCTGGCCTACCCTGTACTGGATGGCAATGCTGAATTGCACGGTGAAGATGCATTCCCGCAGTTCTTGAACAACCCCGTACACGATGCGGTAAAGGTTCTAGCAGAACTGCGCCCCAGTGTAGATATCTCCGTACAAGGCTAAATTAAGCCCAAAGGCATAAAAAGCAAAAACCCTATGGCGGAATACTTATTTCTGCCATAGGGTTTTTTTCTTTTATTTAGAATTTCTGGATGAAGAACAGGTTTTTGCCAGCGGACAACCAACACACATACCTGTTCCTTTTTTTCGTAAACGCCGAAAGACAATTCGATCGCGCAGCAGTTTAACGAATGCAGCACCAATCAAAGCCAACACAAGAAAAAATACAACAACATCCATACTACTCATTTTTTTTTCCACCACGATACATAAAATAACCAATTATCGAAAAGATCAGAGCAACAATAATCAGACCCGGAAAAAATCCACTCGCAATTTCCCTGCTTAATATAAAAGTTCCTGCTTGATATGTTATAAATGACAAAACATATCCAATCGCGATTTGAAACCCTATAGCACCAAAAACCCATCTTGGACTTTCAATCTCTGCTTTCATAGCACCTATCGCTGCAAAACAGGGGGGCGTAAAAAGATTGAAAACCAAATAGGAAAGACCAGCAACAGCACCAATTCCGAAGATATTCATGACTTCACCAGCCCCTGCCACTAAAGCTAGTTCTTCTACATCAATAAAACTTGTTACCCCAAAAGTAACAGCTAGGGTTCCTACCACATTTTCCTTGGCAATAAACCCAGTAATAGCGGCTGCTGCAAATTGCCATAAGCCAAAACCTAGTGGTATAAAAAGAACCGCAAGGGGACCTGCCAAAGATGCTAAAATACTCGAATTAGGTGAGCCATCACTTACCACAGAAAAATTCCAGGTAAACGTCTGCAACATATGAACAATAGCATTACAAATCAAAATAATCGTTCCCGCATTTACCACAAAGGCCTTGCCACGACTAAGCATTGAAATAGCAGCACGCTTAATACTTGGTACTCTGTACTCAGGTAACTCCATAATGAAATGAGAACGTGTAGTATCACCGGTAATCTTGCGGATAATCAGTCCACTTAGCACAACAACAAACAAGGACAAAAAATACATTGAAGTCCCCACCCACGCCTGATCTCCAAAAAAAACGCCGGCAAACAAGGCTATGATCGGCATTTTTGCACCACAGGGCATAAAGGGTGTCAGCATGGCAGTAGTACGCCTTTGCCGTTCATTCCGGATTGTTCTAGTTGCCATAATCCCAGGTATTGCACAACCTGTAGCAACAATCATAGGAATAACAGATCTTCCTGTTAGACCAATCCGCTTGAAAAAGGGGTCCATTACAACAGCAATACGACTCATGTAACCTGAATCTTCCAATAATGCCAGCATAAAAAAGAGCACCATAATAAGCGGCAAAAAGCCAATTACAGCTCCCACCCCTCCGATTATTCCATCAAGCAAGAGCGCACTCAGTACCGGATGTACATCCTGCCCCATCCATCCTTCAGCAATTCCGTACAATGCATCAATGCCGCTTACCAGCAAATCCGCCAACGGCGGGCCAACCCAAGTTTGCGAAATCGAAAAAACAAGCCAAATCACAGCAGCAAAAACAGGAAGTCCCAACCATTTATTTGCTACTACCGAGTCGATTTTATCCTGAAAAGTCGACTTTGATGCATCATGACATCGTCTTTCAACCTGGGCAACCAAATTATCAATATACGAATAGCGCTTTTTTTCATTGTTTTCGCCAGCATTTTCATTGTTAGCCGAGTCAGCCTCCAACCCTTGCGCTACCTTTTGCGAATGATACAAGCCATATTTCGTTACTGTTGCCGTCAGCAGATCAATCAATCCATTTTTTTTCGATGAGCTTGTTGCAACTGTTTCAAACACAGAACACGACAACAATTCACCCATTAGGTCAGAATCAATCAGAATGCCTTTTTCTCTGTTAAGATCAATTTTATTAAGCGCAATCACAACCGGAATTCCAAGCTCTAGCAACTGGCTTGTTAAAAACAGTCCTCGTGATATGTTTGTTGCATCAAGAATATTAATGATGACATCAGGATCCTCGTTTTTTACAAAATCCCGAGTAATTGATTCTTCATTGGAAAAAGGGGACATCGAATACGCCCCGGGCAAATCTACAACCATTACATTTGAATTAGTTGGATTATATGTATCCTTCAAATACCCTTCTTTTTTCTCAACAGTCACTCCAGGCCAATTTCCTACCTTTTCGATCTTTCCGGTAATTTCATTAAACAATGTAGTTTTTCCACTGTTTGGATTACCTGCCAACGCAATCTTCATAAATAACTCCTATAAATATTTAAGTTAGGCTAGGCTAACTTTTAAGATAAAAAAAACTCTTAGTCTCTTTCTCTCCTTCTCCTCCTTCTGCGTCGTTTCCTCTGCTGTTCCATAAACGCTGGTGTAATTAAAATATGATTTGCAAGTTCATCATCAATGCTATAGCGGGCATTCCTAATAGATACCACTGTGTTTTCTGAAAAACGTCCAAGAACATAGATTCTTTCACCTGGGTAGCAACCTAAGCTAATCAAAAAATTCTCTATATCAAGCTTTTGAGTTTGGACACTTGCTATAATGTAGCACGTGTCCATTTTTGCACTTTTTAACGTCATTCGTTTTCCTTTGTTAGACTAGCCTAACTTTTATAAAAAGTTTACCTTGCCTAACTTTTTTTGTCAAGTAATTGTTTGCATAGAAAACCTCTCTATAATTATCATTCTATTATTAACAATCTGTAGGAAAACTATTTTCATAAAAAAAGGGGCTGCTTTCACAACCCCATACGGCTTATTTCTTCAATATTGCGATGGCCTTGTCATCATCAACATCAGTCATAAACGGAATACCACTGACTTTTTCGGTTTCTCTATTGCCCGAAAAAATATCATCTCGGCTTAATTGATTTATGTCAAACTTTCTAACTCCGGCTAATAGCTGTTGAAGACCAGCAGCGAGTTTATCAGCAGCCGTGTATGCCGCAATTGCGCCATAGGGAATATTATTCATTTCATCAGCGCCTACGATTTTTTGGACATCAAAATAGCCCGCAAAAATCTCTTCGGCTTTCATTCCCTGCTCGGTAACTGATGGCGGCAATTTTTCCCAGTGACCTGAAAGTTTTTCCTTACGCTCTGGATGAATGACACCTTCAATATTTGCCCCCAAATAGGCAGGAATCATTAATGCCCGTCCCATACATACCATTTTTGTAAATGGAGCACCCAGCGCCAAGGCCTTGAAGACTTGATCTTCTTTTGCCAATCCACCAGCAAAAGCCATGTCGACAACCTTCTCGCCCTTGTCTGCCAGTATTTTAGCGTACTTATATGCTTGAGAATGAAGATGGATTGAGGGTACGCCCCAGCTTTCCATCATGTTCCATGGGCTCATTCCCGTACCACCGCCGGATCCGTCAATTGTGAGCAAATCAAGCTTGGCTTCGGTGGCATATTTTATTGCCATTGCCAGCGCTTCATTGCCATACGAACCTGTTTTCAGCGATATTCTCTTGTACCCAAGCTTTCGTAGATAGGCTACACTTTCCATAAAAGCTGTATGAACATCATCTTCTGATTGCAGGTCGGTAAAACCCAAACGACTATGACGAGCAAATGATTTTATGGCTCCATTTTCAAAAGCCTTTTGCACTTCCGGAATGGTTGGATCCGGATCTACAACATATCCCCGGTTCTTCAGGAACTGCGCATATTCAAGGCTTTTAACTTGAATTTCTCCGCCAATATCTTTCGCGCCCTGGCCCCACTTGAGCTCAATAACAACCTTTTCGCCATATTTCTCGATCACATATTCAGCTACGCCATTTCTGGTATCTTCTACATTCAACTGCACAATGATTGCGCCGTATCCGCTGTAATATCGCAAGAATGTTTCTATTCGTCTTTCCAGTTCTGGGGCTTTGGTAATTTTCCCATTTTCTAGAACTGCTTCCTTATCTACGCCTACAACGTTTTCACCAATAACTATTGGATATCCAACCAGCGCAGCTCCTATGGCAAAAGAATCCCAATATTTCGCAGCAATAAAAGTAGATCCCAATGCACCTGTCATTAAAGGAACCTTATACTTTGTCTTTTGTGCACTACCAAATTCTCCCTCAATACTCACGTTCGGGAAAATACAGTCATC